>CAZNWB010000083.1:0-3538 GCA_964576535.1 uncultured bacterium
TGAACGCAAATGAAATTCTGAACGTCCTCGGGAATTTTGAATCTGCGTGCATTCGCGGTTGCATTGTCCGGCGGGAGGCCTGATGGATGACAGATAGCCAGTCGGACTTCTTGACCAGGGCGAGGGGGGCGATCCAGGATCCGCAGCTGCAAGAGGCGCTGGACCTCGCCACCGGGCGGTTCCTCACCCTCCGGCGCACCGCCTTCCGGGGCCTCGCGGATCCGGATGGTCTGCGGGAGCGGGCCAAGGCCATCAAGCAGCGAACCCTCCGAGAGCTGGACCGGCATCTGGAGCGACTGGCGAGCGAGCTGAAGCGGGCCGGCGGCCACATCCACTTTGCGGCCGACGGCCGGGAATGCGCGGACATCGTCCTGCGGCTGGCGCGCGAACGGGGCGTGCGATCCGTGGTGAAATCCAAGTCCATGGCCTCGGAGGAGATCCACTTGAACGCCGCGCTGGAGGCGGCCGGGATCACGGTCGTGGAGACGGACCTGGGCGAGTGGATCGTCCAGTTGGCCAAGGAACCTCCCTCCCACATCATCGCCCCGGCCATTCATAAGACCACCCGCCAGATCGCCGAGCTGTTCTCCGCGGCCGTGGGGGAGCCGCTGCCGCCGGAGCCCGAGGTGCTGACGGCCGCGGCCCGGCGAACGCTCCGCCAGAAATTCTTCCAGGCGGATATGGGGATCAGCGGGGCCAACTTCGCCGTGGCGGAGACGGGGACGATCGTGATCGTCACCAACGAGGGCAACGGGCGGCTGGTCACGACGCTTCCGCGGATCCATGTGGCCATCATGGGGATGGAGAAGGTCATCCCCACTCTCACCGACCTGACGGTGTTCCTGCAGATCCTGGCGCGGAGCGCCACCGGCCAGAAGATGTCGGTGTACACCAGCCTGATCCGCGGGCCGCGACGCCCCGGCGAGGCCGACGGGCCAGAGGAGGTCCACCTCGTCATCATGGACAACGGCCGGACGCGGCAACTGGGGGGACCTCTTGAGGAGTCCCTGCACTGCCTGCGCTGCGGGGCCTGCCTCAACGTCTGCCCGGTGTACAAGAAGGTCGGTGGTCACGTGTACGACGCGACCTATCCGGGTCCCATCGGGATCATCCTGACATCCTTCCTGGGCCAGCAGCCGAAGAACCTGGCCGGGGCCTCCACCCTGTGCGGCGCGTGCCTGGAGGTCTGTCCGGTCCTGATCGACATCCCGCGGATGCTCCTCACGCTTCGACACGAGGTGGAGCGGGAGCGCCGGCTCCCGTGGCGTGAGCGGTGGGCCTTCAAGGTGCTGGGAGTGGTCCTCGGTGCGCCAATCCTCTATCGCCTGTCGGCCCGACTGGCCCGCCTGCTCCAACGTCCTTTCGTGCGGGACGGGCATCTTACCCGGCTGCCCCGCCCCCTGGCGGGGTGGACGCGGTTCAGGGACCTGCCCCAGGTTTCGGCTCGGCCATTCCACCTTCGGTGGAAGGAGCTGGATCGTGAACCCTGAGCTGGGTATGAAGCAGGCTGGCTTCCTGGGCCGGGTCCGGTCTGCCATGGCCCGGGGGAGATCGGCGGCTCCGCCGCTCGGAGAAGTCGCGACGACCGGCGAGTGGATCGAACGCGCCACGCAGATTCGCGCCGCGTGCGTCAGCCGGTGGGAGGAACTCCTCGTGCGGTTCACGGGCGAGCTGGAGGCCGTGGCGGGAGTGGTGCACCGGCTGAGCGCCTCCGGCGTCCCGGCCCTCGTTGCCCGGCTGGCAAGGGAACATCGCTTCTCCTGCGTCATCGCGTGGCACGAGTCGGCCCTTGGCGTGCCCGGGTTGCTGGCCGCCCTGCAGGCAGAAGGATTGGCGGTGGATGGGGGATCATCTGATCCCGGACACGCCACTGGGAATGATCAGGGTGGTGATTTCCGTCAGCGCATGGGGCGGGGGGAGGTCGGCCTCACCGCGGTGGACTACGCCGTGGCGGAATCGGGCTCGCTAGTCCTCATGTCCGGGTCAGGGAAGGGACGCCTGGTCAGTTGCCTGCCCGTGATCCATGTGGCGATCCTGCGGCCCGGCCAGCTCATCGAAACCTGGGACGAGTTCGGCGTCCTGCTAGAGGCTTCCCACCGCCTCGCTCCCCCTGCGGATTCCCCCAGCAACATCACCTTCATCACCGGCCCCAGCCGCACGGCGGACATCGAGCTGAGCCTCACCCTCGGAGTCCACGGTCCCAAAGAAGTCCACGTCATCGCCCTGGATCGGTAGTCCCGATCGCTCAGATCCGGAAGGGGATTTCTACGGGTTCCAGGTCATCTCACGGGAGCGCATTTCACGTCGCCCCCCGGTGGGCGGCTGAGGACAGGACCAATTCACTCTTGACAGCCTGTGATTGCCTGATGATATCGTCTGGCTTGCGGGTCCTTCCGTGGTTCCGTCCGAGCAAGGAGACGAAAGGGAACAGGGGGAGGAAAGGAGGGTCTGATGCGCTTAGGATTTGCACTTCCTCAGATCGGGGCAGTTGCCGGACCGGACAGTATCGTCAGGGTCGCCCAGCGCGCCGAGGATTTGGGCTTCAACGGTGTATGGGTGCTTGACCGCTTACTCTTCCCGGTCAGTCCACGGGCGCCCTATCCGGTGGGCGATGGCTCCCTGCCTGTCAAGTACAAGCGGACGCTGGACCCGCTGGAGACGCTGACGTTTGTCGCCGCGCACACCCGACGTGTTGCGCTCGGCACGAGCGTCCTCAACCTCCCCTGGTACAACCCCGTCCTGCTGGCGAGGCGGCTGAGCACGCTCGACGTCCTGTCAGCGGGGCGGCTACGGGTCGGCTTCGGGATGGGCTGGTCACCCGACGAGTACGAGGCCGTCGGCACGCCGTGGGAAGGACGCGGCAAGCGTGCCGACGAACTCGTTCGGGCCCTGAAGACCATCTGGACGACGGATCCGGTGGAGTTTCGAGGCACGTACTGTCGGATCCCCAAATCCTTCATCGGTCCGAAGCCGGTCCAGAAGCCCCATCCGCCCATCTACATGGCGGCCTACACGCCCCCCGCCATGAGACGCCTCGCGAAGGAGGCAGATGGATGGTTCCCGGTGGGGATCCCGATCGCCGCTATCCCACAGATGTTCGAGGGGATCAAGGGGATGGCGCGGGAGGCCGGCCGCAATCCCTCCGCACTGGAACTCATCGTCCGGGCCAATGTCGAGTTTTCCGATGCGGCGCCCGGCAAAGACCGCCCCGACTTCACGGGCACCCTTGAGCAGATCGCCGGCGACATCACAGCCACGCGGAAGCTCGGTGCGGCGGAACTCCTGTTCGACGTTCAGTTCTCCCCGGGGGTCGAGGCGGTGGGCGACATCCTCTCCCGGATGGAGCAACTGTGGAAGATCGCCAGACCCTCATGAGCCACTGGGTGAGGAGACTAGCCGAAGCAGGTCGTGGCTAGCGCCGCGGCTGGAGGAAAGGGAAGGGACACGCCATGAGATACCTGGTCCACGCGTCGGAGGGGCCCGGCTTCGCTTCGTCTGAGGAGGCGGTGCAGGTCCTGGAGAAGATCATCCTCCCCAG
>CAZNWB010000083.1:3638-10514 GCA_964576535.1 uncultured bacterium
GGGGCCATCCTGGGCGGGTGGGCGGCCAGATGGAAGTGATCCGCACCCGCTTCTCTTGCCGCTCGGGTATCCTCTGGATGGGGGGCAAAAATACCTTTGGTGCTGAGGGAGCGATTAGGAAATCTGGATCAGGGGAAGCTGCGGGAAGGCGAGGGTGCTGACCGGAGCGCCTCGTCGCCCTCCGACCGGCCCCTGTGCTCAGCCGGTAAGGATTTCCACGACGATTCGGAACCCCCCCGAATGCCATTGACAAGCCGATCGCCCTCCGAATAGACTCACGGCTAATTGAACCCGTTGCCCCAGGAATTTATGAGATATTTCCCGCCGGTTCGCCTTTTCCACGATCCCCACCCGGACCATGCCGCCTGGGTCGCGCGCCGTTGACGCCGCGCCAGGCAGCGCATGAGGAGGAAGCCATCATGGCACACAAGCGCAAGGGGATGACGCGGCGCGAGTTTCTTCGAGAGACGGCGCTGGCCACAGGCACCGTGGCCCTGGCGGGCTTGACCCCCCGCCCGGTGGGCGCGGGGCAGGCGGCCGAGCCGAAGCTCGGCGCCCAGTTCATCGGGAAGCTCGAAGGCCCCGCGATCGTCCTGGACCCCACGAAGTTCCCCAAGAAGTTCGGCGAGGCGCCGATGCTGGCCGAGCTGGTCAAGGCCGGGAAACTCCCCCCGGTCGAGCAGCGGCTGCCCGAGCCGGCCGACCTGATGGTCATCAAGACCCTGAAGGACATCGGGAAGTATGGCGGCCGGTGGCGGCGCGGCTTCACCGGGCCCGCGGACACCGAGAACGGCAACCGCATCTGTTCCACGGACAAGATCCTGATGTGGGACTACACCGGGAACAAGGTCGCGCCATCTCTTGCGAAGAACTGGCGGCTCAGCGACGACGGGAGGGTCTGCGCCATCTTCCTGCGCAAGGGGCTCAAGTGGTCGGATGGGCAGCCATTCACGGCGGACGACTTCCTGTTCTGGTACGAAGACATCTACCAGAACAAGGAACTCGTGGCGACACCGATCCCGGAACTCCAGATCGGCGGACAACCAGGCCGCATCGTCAAGCGCGACGATTACACGGTGGTCTTCGAGTTCCCCGAGCCATACTTCCTGTTCGTGGATATCCTCGCCGGTGATACCTTAATCGGCGGGGGGCAGGCGACGGGGATGGCGCGCGCGTCCTTCATGGGCGGGTACGCGCCGGCGCACTATCTCAAGCAGTTCCTGCCCAAGTACTCCTCTGCGGACGAGGTCCAGCGGAAGGCGCGGGCGGCCGGTTTTGACAGCTGGGTGAGCTACTTCCGCAACCGCACCAACTGGGCCCTCAACACCGACTTGCCCGTCCTGGGCCCGTGGAAGACCGTGAGCCCCATCAACACACCCACCTGGGCGATGGAGCGCAACCCGTACTACTGGGCCGTGGACACGGCCGGCAATCAACTGCCGTACATCGATCGACTCGTCATGGGGCTGGCGGAGAACCTCGAGGTCCTGAATCTCCGCGCCATCGCGGGCGAATACGACCTCCAGGAGCGCCACGTCAGCCTGTCCAAGCTGCCCGTGTTCATCGAGAACCAGAAGAGGGGCAACTACAGCATCCACCTGGATACGTCTCAGAGCGGCTGCGATGCCGCGATGCTCCTCAACACGGCGTACGAGGCGGACCCCGAAATCTCCAAATGGCTCAAGAACCGGGACTTTCGCCGCGCCCTGTCGCTGGGCATGGACCGCGACCAGCTCAACGAGGCCCTCTGGCTCGGGCTGGGGACGCCCGGCTCGTGCGCGCCGGCCGACGACGTGCCCATCAACCCGGGGAAGGAGTACCGCAAGAAGTGGTCGGTGCTCGACCTCAAGCAGGCCAACGCCCTGCTGGACACGGTTGGCCTGACCAAGAAGGACGGCGAGGGATACCGCCTGCGGACAGACGGGAAGGGGCGGGTGCGCATCGAGCTGATGACGGTAGGCGGCCAGTTCATCCCGTTCACGCAGCTTGCCGAGATGATCAAGCAGCAGTGGAAGAAGATCGGAATCGACGCGGACGTGAAGGAGACGGAGCGCAGCCTGGCCTTCACCAAGACGGCCAACGCGGAGCACCACGCCATGTTCTGGACGGTGGGCGGATCGGAGAACCTCTACCTCTTCCCGCGCCATGTCCTGCCGGTGGATCCGGCCGAGTGCCACCTCGGGATGCCGTTCGCGCGCTGGTATGCGTCCGGCGGGCAGCAGGGAAAGAAGCCGGATAACCCGGAGATGCTCCGCGCCTTCGACCTCTACCGCTCGGCGTCCGGCAAGAAAGAGGCGGAGCGGATCAAGATTGCCCAGGAGATCTGGAAGATCCTTGTCGAAGAATGCTGGGTCATCGGAACGGTCGGCGTGTCTCCGGCCTTCATGGGCGTGCGGATCGTCAAGAACACCATGGGCAACATCCCCGCGCGTCAAACCAACGCCCAGCACGCACGGACCCCGAATACATCGCACCCGGCTACCTTCTTCTTCAAATCGTAGCCATCGCGCGGTGATGCGAGACGGCCGCCCGACCTCGTCGGGCGGCCGTCATCCCTCAGACGAGGGGTCGGGATATGCTCGCCTATCTGATCCGCCGGTCGCTCCTTGCCATCCTGACGATGTGGGCGGTGTCTGTCCTCTCCTTTGTCGTCATCCAGCTCCCGCCGGGGGATTACATCACGTCGTACATCGCCCAGATGTCCTCCTCGGGTAGCGGCGTCTCCGCGGAGGAGGCGGAGAGCCTGCGCCGACAGTACGGGCTGGACCAGCCGATGACCGTGCAGTACCTGCGCTGGATGACCATGGTGCTTCGGGGCAATTTCGGGATGGCGCTGGAGTACGGCCGGCCCGTGTTGGATGTCATCGGCGATCGCTTGTGGCTGACCATGGTGGTCTCGGTGGCGGCGATCATCCTCACCTGGCTGCTGGCCCTGCCGATCGGGATCTACTCGGCCGTCCGGCAGTACTCCATCGGCGACTACATCGCCACCTTCGTGGGCTTCATCGGGCTGGCGATCCCCAGCTTCATGCTGGCCCTGATTCTGATGTATCTCGGATTCACACTCCTCAACGTCAACATCGGGGGGCTCTTCTCAGAGGGGTTCGGGGAGGCCCCGTGGAGCCTCGCCAAGGTCTGGGATCTGACGAAGCACCTGCCACTCCCCGCTCTGATCCTGGGGCTGGCCGGCACCGCGCAGTTGATCCGCATCATGCGGGCAAACCTCCTGGACGAGCTGGGCAAGCCGTACGTCGTGACCGCCCGCGCCCGAGGGCTCTCGGAGATCCGCGTGATCCTGAAGTACCCGGTGCGGGTAGCCCTGAACCCATTCGCCTCCACCATCGGCTACCTGCTCCCCTATGTCGTGTCGGGGAGCATCATCGTCTCGCTGGTGTTGAGCCTGCCTACGGTGGGGCCCCTGCTGCTCAAAGCCCTGATCGCCCAGGATATGTTCCTGGCCGGGACCATCGTCCTGCTCCTGGGTGTCATGACCGTCATCGGGACGTTCGTCTCGGACCTGCTGTTGCTATGGATAGACCCGCGCATCAAGTACGAGGGCAGGTAGCAGAAGGCGCTCAGGCGCTCGGTCTCCCGACGACCGAGACCGAGGAGCGCATCTCCGTCGCCACCCAGTGGCAGTTGATGTGGTGGCGGTTCCGCAAGCACCGCGTGGCGATGGTCAGCACCGTCGTGGTGCTGCTCTTCTACCTCGTGGTGATCTTCGCCGACTTCCTGGCCTACTCCAACCCGCTGGCCTCCGAGGCGCAGCGTTCCCTGCTCCCACCGCAGCGCATCCACTGGTTCGACAACGGACGCTTCGCCCCCCACGTGTATGGACTCTCGGGGCGTCGCGACCCCGTCACCTTCAAGCGAGTCTATACACCGGACCCGGAGAAAAAGATCCCGGTCCGCTTCTTCACCCCGGGGTTCGAGTACCGCCTGTTCGGCCTCATCCCCGCCCACTGGCATCTGATCGGCGTTGAGGGGGCGGCCCCGGAGGAGACGCTGTTCCTCCTGGGCACCGACGAGCAGGGGCGGGATCTCTGGTCTCGGTTGATGTACGGAACCCAGACCTCCTTGACCATCGGGTTAGTGGGTGTGACGATCAGCCTGATCCTGGGGGTGCTCCTGGGCGGGATCTCGGGACTCTATGGCGGGGTGACCGACACGATCATTCAGCGCGTCGTCGAGATCCTGCGATCCATTCCCACGATTCCGTTGTGGATGGGCCTGGCGGCGGCCCTGCCCAACGATTGGGACATCATGCGGGTGTACTTTGCCATTACCATCATCATCTCCCTGGTCGGCTGGACCGAGCTGGCCCGGGTGGTCCGCGGACGCTTCCTGTCGCTGCGCGAGGAGGATTTCGTGATGGCGGCCGAGCTGGCCGGATGTGGCCAGATGCGAGTGATCTTCACGCATCTCGTGCCATCCTTCCTGAGCCACATCATCGCGGCGACGACGCTGGCCATCCCGGCCATGATCATCAGCGAGACGTCCCTGAGCTTCCTGGGGCTCGGTCTTCGCCCCCCGGCTATCAGCTGGGGGGTGCTGTTGCAGCAGGCCCAGAGTATTCAGGCCCTGGCGATCTCGCCGTGGCTACTCATCCCCGCGATCCCGGTCACCATCGTGATCCTGGCATTCAACTTTATGGGAGACGGTCTCCGGGATGCGGCCGACCCGTATGGCCAGTAAGACCGACCCCCAATCCTCACCCTCTCCCGGGGACCCGTTGCTCTTCCCAATGCAACGGGTGACGGGAGAGGGGCGGGGGTGAGGGGGTCTCGGAGCTGCTGACGGAAGTGAGCACACATGCACGCTGACCAGGCGCCGATCCTGTCGGTGCGCGAGCTGAAGACCTATTTCTTCCCGGACGAGGGAATCGTAAGGGCCGTGGACGGCGCCAGCTTCGACCTTTACGCGCGGAAGACCCTCGGGATCGTGGGCGAGAGCGGCTGCGGCAAGAGCGTCACAGCGCGATCCATCCTGCGCATCGTCGAGCGTCCCGGCCGGATCGTCGGCGGCCAAATCCTGCTGCGGCGGGAACCCGGAAACGGCCGGGCCACCGAGGTGGACCTGGCCCAGTTGGACCCAGAGAGCCGGGAGATGCGCCAGATTCGGGGCGGGGACATCGGCCTCGTGTTCCAGGAACCCATGACCTCCTTCAGCCCCGTGCACACGATCGGGAATCAGATGATCGAGACGATCGGGCTGCACCATGGGGTGACCGAGCACCAAGCCCGGGAGCGGGCCGTCGAGATGCTGCACCTGGTCGGGATCCCGAATCCCGAGCGACGCATTGACGAGTTTGCGTTCCAGTTGAGCGGCGGCTTGCGCCAGCGCGCCATGATCGCCATGGCGCTGTCCTGTGGCCCCCGGATCCTGATCGCCGATGAGCCGACGACGGCCCTGGACGTCACGACCCAGGCCCAGATCCTGGACCTCCTGCGGCACCTCCAGGAGCGCGAGGGCATGACGATCATCCTCATTACCCACAACCTGGGCGTCGTGGCCGAGATGTGCGACGAGGTGGTGGTGATGTACCTTGGTCGCGTGGTGGAGCAGGGCCCCGTGGATGCGATCTTTCACGCCCCGAAGCATCCGTACACCCAGGCCCTCCTGCGCTCCATCCCCAGCATCCACGCCACGGTGCGTACCGAGCTGCCGACCATCGCGGGGGCCATCCCGCACCCGTATAACCGGCCGGCCGGCTGTCCGTTCTACCCCCGCTGCCCGGATTTCATGCCGGGGACCTGTGACAGGAATGAACCGAGTTTGCGTTCCGTGGGGGATGGCCAGGACGTGAGTTGTTTCCTCTACCAGCCGGCATAAGCCTGGAGTCGCCCGTGCGCCTGCTGGAGGTCAAAGGCCTGCAAAAGTTCTTCCCGATCCGCAAGGGATTCCTGAAGCGGGAGGTCGGACAGGTCCGCGCCGTGGACGATGTGAGCTTCCACGTGGAGAGGGGGGAGACGCTTTCCCTCGTGGGGGAAAGCGGCTGCGGGAAGACGACGACCGCCCGGTGCATCCTGCGGGCCCTCACCCCCACGGCGGGCCAGATCCTCTTCCGGGGCAATAATGGAACGGAGGTGGACGTGACAAGGCTGTCAAAGGCCCAACTCCGCCCTTTGCGCCGCCAGATGCAGATGATCTTCCAGGACCCATTCTCCTCGCTGAATCCGCGACGGACCCTCTTCGACATCGTGGCCGAGCCACTCGTAGCCAACAAGATCGGGACCCGACAGAACCGGGTGGAGCGGGTGGCGGAGCTATTGCGAATGGTGGGCCTGCGTCCCGAATACATTCGCCGATACCCCCATGCCTTCTCCGGGGGGCAGCGCCAGCGGATCGGGATCGCCCGGGCCCTCGCCCTGAATCCCAGCCTGATTGTTGCCGACGAGCCGGTGTCAGCCCTGGACGTGTCGGTCCAGGCGCAGATCCTCAACCTGATGCTGGCCCTCCAGGCGCAACTGGGCCTGACCTATCTCTTCGTGGCCCATGACCTGAGCGTGGTCAAGCACGTGAGCGACCGGGTGGCCGTCATGTACGTCGGCCGGATCGTCGAGATGACGGAAACGCAGCGCCTGTTCGGCACGCCGAAGCATCCCTACACCGAAGCGTTGCTGTCGGCGGTACCGAAGCCGGACCCCCGCCTGCGCGCCCAGCGCATCGTCCTGGAGGGGGACGTGGCCGACGCGGCGAATCCTCCGTCGGGCTGCTACTTTCATCCGCGATGTCGGTATGCCGTCGAGGCGTGCCGGACGAAGACCCCGCTTCTCGAAGAGATCGCCCCGGGCCATTTCGTGAGTTGCCACCGGGCCCGTGAATTGACCTTGCGAGGAGTGGCTGGGTGATGGGGAGACGAGGAGACAAGGGGAC
>CAZNWB010000083.1:10614-14090 GCA_964576535.1 uncultured bacterium
ATGGTCGTGGGAGAGGGCGCTGTGTGGAGTGATCCCGCCCATGATTTCTCCGCTGACCGCCTCGGGTGAACCGGATGAGACAGCCATCCGGAAGCTGGTGGAGCACATCCTGGGAGACGGGTGTAGCGGCCTCTTCGTCCTCGGCGGCTGTGGCGAGGGGGCGTGGCTCACGGCCAGGCAACGGGCCGCGGTCGTCCGCGCGACGGTCCGGGCAGCGGCGGGTCGGGCCCCGGTGCTCGTGGGTATCATGTTGCCGGCCACAGGACCGGCCATCGAGGCCGCGCGCCAGGCGGCCGATGAGGGCGCCGACGCCCTAGTGATCGGATCGCCATACTACTACCCCGTGGATTCGGCTATCCAGGAGCGTCACGTCGAAGCCATCCTGAAGGCCGTCTCGCTCCCGGCGTTGCTCTATAACATTCCCCAGTGCACCCACCACACCCTTTCGCCCGCGACCGTCACGCGGCTCGCCCGGGACGAGCGCGTGCTGGGAATCAAGGACTCGGCGGCCAACTTCGAGGCCTTTCAACGGTTCCTCGCCGTGAAACAGAGGCGGCTCACATTTCGAGTTCTGCAGGGGGATGAATCCCTGGCCGCCGCAAGCCTGATGCAGGGGGCGGATGGGCTTGTCCCGGGGATGGCCAATTTCGTGCCTCGGCTGTTCGTTTCCCTCCATCAGGCCGCTACAAAAGGGGATGCCGCGACCTGCGCCGACCTCCAACGCCAGATCACGGACCTCGCCACCTTGCATGGCCACGGCCATTGGCTGCCCGCCCTCAAGGCTGCCTGCGCCCTCGTCGGGCTCGGCAACGGACGCCCCTCTCCGCCTCTGTCGCCGGCCTCCGATGAGCACCGTCGCGCCATCGCCGCCATCCTCCGCCGGCATCGCGTACTCTCCGGCCAACGATCCCCTCGGCATCGATAGACGGGACTCCCGTCATTCACCCGGCGCCTCAGTGTAGGATGGCAGCCTCGCAGGTATGGGATCCGAGAAATCGAACTTTTCGAGCAACGTCCCGTTCTCAAGGTCCCCGGCCGCCGACTGAGGCATAATGGGCGACCGCCAGGCGTTCGAGCAGCTCTATGGGCTAGAGGAGCAGATGCGTCCTGCCGTCGGCCCGGGCGCCGGAAGCCTCCTCGTGCGCTCCCGCGGAGGAGATGCTCAAGGCAGCGAACGAGGCGCTTTAGCCAGCAAGGCGGACGGAACCTGGTAAGAAATCCAAATAAATCAGCATGTTAGAGAGTCTCCGCTTGATTGCATGAAGGAGGATAGGCTCGCTTGTGTTCATTCTTGATAAATGTTCACGTTACGTGTACAATGACAATACGTGAACACAGACTCTCTTGTGTTCGAAATCGAGCCTTGTTCACGTAACGTGAACCCTCAGCCATGATGAACGGGGAGGCATCCATGGATCGGGCCATGCATCTGCGCGAGCGGGAACGCAAGCTCTTGGAGGATGCGCTGGGAGCACTGAGGCGCGCCACCGGGCTGAAGGCTGCAGTCGTCGCTAGGGAGCTCAGGACGCCGCAGGGCGCGCGCCCTGACGCGGCGATCGAGATCGAGGGACACGGAAAGCGACTCCGGTTCTTTGTTGAAATCAAAGCCGTCGATCGGGCGATCGCGCTCGCCACTGCCAAGCATCAGCTCGAACCGTTCGGCAGGCAGGGCGTGCTTGTCGCGCCCTACCTCACGGCCGAGCTCGCAAACCACTGCCGGGCGAAGCTCGACCTCCAGTTCATCGACACCGCCGGGAACGCGTACCTCCGGGCCCCCGGCCTGTACGTCTTCATCCGCGGGGAGCGCCTGCAGGGGCAAGCGGCAACCGCCAGGGGCACCCGGGGAGGAGGCACCGCAACCGCGCTGCGAGTCGTGTTCGCGATACGTTGCAAGCCCGAGCTCCTCAACGCGCCCTACCGGGAAATCGTAGCTGCCGCAGGCGTTGCCCTCGGCGCGGTCGGCTGGGTGTTCTTCGATCTCCAAGGCAGGGGCTACGTCATGGTCGGCAAGCGAAGGCGCAACCGCCGCTTGTTGGAGCCCGGGCGGCTGCTCGAGGAATGGGTCACCAACTACCCGATCAAGCTGCGTCCGAAGCTCAATCAGGGCCGGTTCCGGGCGCCTGACCCAGACTGGTGGCAGAAGACTCGTCTCACGGACGGGGCGCTCTGGGGGGGCGAAGTCGCCGCGAACAGACTCACTGGTTATCTCAAGCCGGCGACCTGCACGATCTACATCGATCCCGCAACGCGGCGCGAAGGGGTCGCCAAGCTCGTCAAGGAGCATCGCCTGCGCGCCGACCCGGAGGGCGAGGTCGAGATCCTCGACACGTTCTGGAACCTCCCGGCAGACCCGACGCAGCCACAGCTCGTGCCGCCGCTCCTTGTCTACGCCGACCTCGTGGCCACGCTCGATCCGCGCAATCTCGAGATCGCGAAGCGGATCCGCGAGGAACACATCGAGCATGCTCTCCGTCGCACGTGAGCGCCCCATCGACCCGGTGACGCTCGAGGTCCTGCGGCAGTTCGATCGCGTCGCGCGAGAGCTGGCGCTCGATTACTTCGTGGTGGGCGCGATGGCGCGGGACATCCTGCTCACCGGTGTCTTCGGACTCTCCGCCGGCCGCGCGACGCGAGACGTGGATCTCGCGGTAGCCGTGGAGGGGTGGCTGCAATTCGAGGCGATCAAGGTGCGCCTCGTCGGAACGGGCGCGTTTGTTTCCGACGAGAGGGTGGCACAGAGGCTTTACCATCGGGTCGCCTCGGAGAGAAGAGGTTATCCGCTCGACCTCATTCCGTTCGGAGGCGTGGAGCTGCCGGGCAATGAGATCGCCTGGCCGCCGGACAGATCCGTGGTGATGAACGTGGCCGGCTACGGCGAGGCGCTCGCCTCCGCGGTCCCGGTGGAAGTGGAGCCTGGCTTCGCCGTTCGCGTCGCATCGTTGCCGGGTCTCGCGATATTGAAGCTCGTCGCGTGGACCGACCGGGGAACCGGCGATCCCCGGGACGCGATCGATCTCGCGACACTGCTTCGCCGGTACGCAGCCGCCGGCAGCGAGGACCGGCTGTATGGGACTGAGCTTGGAGTCCTCGAGGTCGTGAATTACGATCTCGACCTCGCCGGAGCGCGGCTCCTGGGGATGGACGCGGGGCGGATCGCCGCGCCCTCGACGCGCGGACAGATCCTTGCGCTGTTGGATGATCCGGCACGCCTGGACCGACTTGTCCTCGACGTAGCGCGAGGACTGCGCGCAACCCAGGATGCTGTTGCCGCGGCCGGCGAACTGCTCGCCCAGTTCAAGGCGGGATTTCAGGAGGTTCGGTTCAACGAGATCTATTAGTCCTCCCCCAACCATGGGGAGGAGACCTTTTCTCTGTTGGCACCACGCAGACACCCGGCCAACCAACCCGCACAGGTCTTGCGGTCGTTCAGCCTCATCCTTAGGGGCTTGGCTAGGAGACGAAGATATTTTCCAGTG
>CAZNWB010000084.1:0-14041 GCA_964576535.1 uncultured bacterium
TACTTGCGGTAGATCTCCTCGTTGTCGAACCCGGTCGGCCGGCCTATCCACTTGATCCGTGGCGGAGCCTTCTGGGCCAACTGGGAGGGCGGGCTCACGACGACCTTGCCGTACATGAGATCGTCGACCTGCATCACGTGACCCCGGTACTTGAAATGCGGGAACTCCGCCACCTCGTCGGCAAAGGTCACGCCGCCCGAGGCCACCTCTTCGGCCTGGAGCTTCGTCTCGGCTTCGAGGCGGGTGTTATCCTTGAACCACTCGGCCAAGGTCGTATAGGTCTCGACCTGGGCATAGAAGGGGAGCCGGTCCACCACGACCTTCAGCGTCGGGTCCTCGACGATGTGCTGCTCCAGCTCGGGCCGGTCCTTGCCCACCGTCTTCCAGATCCGGTACCAGAGCCGGTCGTGGCCACCACCGACCATGATCTGGCCATCCTTGCAAGGGTTCACGGCATAGATATTGATGGCCAGGTCCCAGTTGCCGAAGCGGGGCCGGATGCTGCCGTCCATCCCCTGCCAGCCCCAGTTGTAGTCAATGATCCGCATGATCCCGGCCGCCCCGGTTGCCTCCACAAACTGGCCGCGGCCAGAGACCCGCTCGCGATAGTTTAACGCGGTCATGATCCCTATGGCAGCCGTCGTCCCCCCCACGTGGTCGCAGACCCAGAACCCGGAGCGGGTGGGCCGACCGCCGAATGCCACCGGGGCCCCGGTGCCGTGGGTGAAGCCGCAGGAGTTTTGGCCGACGGGATCATACATCCAGGGTTTATCCTTCAAGGGCCCCCACTGCCCCCGCTGCCCGACCCAGCAGTAGACCAGGCGAGGGTTGATGTGGGAAAGCTGGCGATAGCCGATCCCCCAGGCGTCGAACTGCCCAGGGGGGTAGTTCTCGATCAGCACATCCGCATCCACCACCAGTTTCTTCAGCAGCTCGCGGCCCTCGGGGGTCTCCAGGTTCATCGTCATGGAGAGCTTGTTCCGGCACTCGTGGAGGAATTTCCCCCCCACGGCTTCGCCGGTCGCACTGTCCTTGAACATCCATTCCTTGCGACCGAAGGGGGTGTGCTTTCGCGTGGGATCCCCGCCGGGCGGCTCTACCATGATGACTTCGGCCCCATGCTCTGCAAAGAGCGAGGAACACCAATGGCCGATGTTCATCTTGATGGAGCAGTCAAGGACTCGGATCCGGTTCAGTTTCTCCGGTTTCTTGCCCACATCGCGCCAGTGAACGTTTGCTTCCAGCCAGTTGGGGTACTCCCGGGCCGCGTCGCTGAGCCCTTTGTAGACCTCATCGGGCGTCAGTTGGGGCACCGCTGGCCACGGCAACACGGGGATATCAGAACTCTTGATTTCTGCCATGCTCTTCCCCCCTTAGGTAGAGAACACCGACCTCAGGAACAACCCTCGGGCATCTGGTTGTTTGTCGCCGACACCTCCTTTCCTCGCCTCCAACCTGTACGACGGGTGAACGTTTGAAGTCTCGGTGACCCTTTCGGGATGACGATTATGGATGAAGCCGCCTCAGCCTCTGTGTCAGTTCAAGCCCTCCGCCGAGATTTCGAAGCCCAGGCGTTGCGAGATCTTCACGCCCGCCTCCTTCACCAGGGGAACGAGGTCGTTCTGGATACGCTCCGGAGAGAAGCGCGACATCGGGCCGGACAGACCCACCCCGGCCACAACCCTGTGGGAGTAATCCCGCACCGGGGCAGCCACGCAGCAGACCCCGTCCTCCAATTCTTCATTGTCCACGGCGAATCCCTGCCGGGACACTTCGGTGAGGTGCTCCCGCAGCCGGTCGAGATCCGTGATGGTGTTGCTGGTGAGCTTGCGAAGCGGTCGGTCTTTCAGCAATTGCAGAAGGCGGTCCTGGGATTCGTAGGCGAGCTGCACTTTCCCCGACGCCGTACAGTAGGCGGGAAGCCGGTGCCCCAGGCGCGGGATCACCCGTACCGTATGGCTGGTCTCGTGCATCAAGACGTACACCACTTCCATTCCGTCCGTCACGGCCAGGTAGGCCGTCTCGTTACACTTGCCCACCAGCTCTTCCAGGATGGGGCGCGCCTGGCGTCGCAGCCCGAGGTGGTGCAGGAAAACATTGGCCACCTCGAAGATCTTGATGCCCAGGCGATAGTTGCCCGTCTTCTTGTCCTGCTCGATGTAGCCGCGCGTTTCCAGCGTGGCCAGCAGGCGAAAGACGTTGTTCTTGTGCAGATTCAGCTTGTGGGAGAGCTCGGTGACCCCCAGTTCCTCTTCGCTGTAATTGAACGCCTCCAGGATGTCCAGGGCGCGGTCTACCGACTGCACCACGTATTCGGATTTTTCCTTCCGCCGATGCTCCATCCGGCGCCCCTTGGCAAGAGGCAGAGAATCTGCTCCCTCTCACCCCGTGGATTCCATAGTGGATGAGCTGTGGAGCAGGCGGACAATTGGCGACCGGACAACTAGAGAAACACGCACCGGTCAGGCGAGTTGGAAGACGTATATAAAATATCGTTCTATACTCTGTCAAGCGAAAAATGTTCGTTTGGATAGGATTTCAATGCGCGACGTTAGCCTTTGGGTTCTTTGCAGGATGCACCATGAAAAGAAGGTGGATTAGTCATGCAGAATATATATAAATCAATAGGTTATGAATTAATAGATGTAAACCGCATCCCGAAGTGTGGATTTCAATAGTCGTTCTAAAACCGCGCCAATCCTCACCTAAATCAGATTGCTTCCTGCGTAATGGTCAACTGCTGTCGGCAACCGTATTTCAAAAAGTAAAATGGTCGTTCAGTCGTGCCGACGCCTTACGGGATTTCAGATCGAACTGCCCGCCTGACTCCCCCTAGATTCCCTCAGACCCAGTAGGCCTATGTGGAATTCGTCAGACACACTTGGATGGCAGCCTGACCTTCGCATCAGGAGGATGCGAGGCTAGCACGCTAGCAAAGGGATACCTCGATTATCTCAAGGAGTTCTAAAGGGGGTGTTTTGAGTGAAACGGAGCCGCAAAGCCGCCTGGTTCGGCCCCGGTCAAGGCAGGAAGAAATCCTCAGGTCGGCTGCCGGGCGGTCACGAGGTCTTCGGAACCTTTTTCCAGTCCGCCAGGAACTTCTCGAGCCCGAGGTCGGTCAGAGGGTGCTTGAGCAGTTGTCGCAGGACCGCGGGTGGCATGGTGCAGACATGGGCGCCTGCCATGGCGGCATCCACGAAGTGCAGGGGGTTCCGAAGGCTGGCGGCCAGCACCTTGGTCGGATACCCATAGTTCTTGTAGATGGTCACGATCTGGCGGACGAGGTCCATGCCCACGTGACTGATGTCGTCCAGCCGACCAACGAAGGGGCTGATGTAGGCGGCCCCAGCTTTCGCCGCCAGGAGCGCCTGGCTGGGGGAGAAGCAGAGAGTGACATTCGTCTTGATCCCTTCCAGGGTGAGCTGTTTGACCGCCTTCAGGCCCTCGGCCAGGAGCGGGATCTTCACCACCACGTTGGCGTGGATCTTGGCCAGGTCGCGCGCCTCGGCCAGCATGCCCTGGGCGTCGGTGCTCACCACCTCGAGGCTGATGGGCCCGTCCACGATCTGGATGATCTCATCCACGATCTCCCGGAAGGGACGACCCTCTTTGGCCACCAGCGACGGGTTGGTCGTGATCCCGTCCACGAGGCCGAGGCTGGCCAGTTCGCGAATCTCCTTCACGTCGGCCGTGTCCAGGAAGATCTGCATTGCACACCTCCAGACCCCTCACCTTTCTCCTCTCCCCCACGTGCTGGGGGAGAGGAAGAAGAGGGGGTTACGTCGGTCGGGGCCCAAAGATCGCGGTACCGATCCGCACCAGGCTGGCGCCCTCCTCGACCGCCACCTCAAAATCATGGGTCATGCCCATGGACAGCTCGGCCAGGGGGAACCCTTCATCCTGCAACTTGTCTCGCAGGGTCCGCAGGCGGCGGAAGTAGGGCCGGAGCTGTTCGGGATCTGGCAAGAAAGGGGGGAGAGCCATCAGACCCTCGATCTGCAGGTGGCGAAGCCCCGCCGCCGCTTCCAGGAGCGGACGCACTCCATCCTCGGTTATCCCGCTCTTGCTCTCCTCGCCCCCCAGATTCACCTCGATGAGGCATCGCACGGGCTTGGCCAGCTCCTGCCCGTGCCGGTCCAAGACCTGGGCCAGCTTCAGAGAGTCCAGCGAATGGATCAGCTCGAACAGTTGAACGGCGAGTTTGGCCTTGTTCGACTGGAGGTGTCCCACCAGGTGCCACGTGGCGTTGCCAGGGAGAACGGCGATCTTGTCCCTGGCTTCTTGCACCCGGTTCTCCCCGAAGAGAGTGACCCCCGCCTCAACGGCCTCCCGGATCACGTCCACCGGCATGGCCTTGCTGACAGCCACCAGCGTGACCGAGGACGCATCCCTCCCCACCCGCGAGGCAGCGGCACCGATCCGATCCTGAACCCGCAGCAGGCGATCACGAATCGTCTCTGACACGCCGTCACCCTCGATCCGCGTCGTACCCTAACAGAGCACCCAAACGGTGTCAACGAGCCGAGGGGGCAGAGTGGCGTGGGGAATGAGAGGTGCGGTACTTGCGGCGAGCAGCCACCAGTTCGGCCAGGATGCTGGTGGCGATCTCGGCGGGGGTCTCGGCCCCGATCCGGAGGCCGATAGGGGCATGGACTCTCTGGATGTGCTCTTCGGCCACCCCCATGCGCCGGAGGTGATCCAGGACCGCACGGACGCGCCGCTGGCTTCCGATCATGCCGATGTACGCGGCCGGTTTGTGAATCACCCGCATGAGGGCCGCCTGGTCGAGAGTATGCCCTCGGGTCACGAGGACGAGGTAGGTGTTCGGGCCGATGGAAAGGTCGGCGACGGTCTTCTCGATGTCGGCGGCGATGACGCGATCCGCCTCGGGGAAGCGCACGCGGTTAGCGAAGGCCGAGCGGTCGTCAATGACCGTGACCTCGAAGTCCAGCACCTTGGCCATCCGGGCCAGGGGCACCGCGATGTGTCCCGCCCCCACAATGACCAGTTCCTCGGGCGGCGCCAGAACCTCCAGCATCACGGCCGCCTCTCTCGTCCCGCCTTCCACCGGGACCGAGATCCGACTGCTGCGGTTCTCCGCCATCGCCCGGGATGCGCGTTCCCGGATGCGCGGGCCGCCCGGCAGCCGCCCGACCCCTTCCTCCCGCCCCGACCACACCGCCGCCCGAATGCCCAGGGGAAACCGAGCGGGGTCGGGTGTTGCGACCAGAGTGGCCAGGACCACGGGCTCACGCCGCTCCACGGCCTCGACGAGGATCTCGGCCACGCGAAGGGAAGAGAGCCCGGGCCGGTTCGGATCCGCCGGCAGCATGGGGTCAATGAAGACCTCCATGATGCCGCCGCAGTAGGTGGGGCTCTCCTCTGTGAGTTCTCCCGTGAGGTCCACGACCGACATCATCGGTCGCGCTTCGGCCAGGCAGCGGACCGCGTCCCACAGGACCTGCGCCTCGCCGCAGCCGCCCCCCACCGTTCCGGTGATCTGCCCCTCGCCGACCACGAGCATCTTGGCCCCGAGTTCGCGGGGCGTGGAACCGCGGGCTGCAGTGACCGTGGCCACCGCGACGGATTGCCCCTGACGTAGGAGGTCGAGGATCTTGCGGTACATGGGATCCCTTTCAACCGCCAAGACGCCAAGAACGCCTGGCAATCGGGCAACCAGAAACCCCTGATTGCCAAGTTGCCGGGTTGCCTGATTGCCTCTCCCTGGCGATCTTGGCGCCTTGGCGGTTAAAAGAATCTGGCGGTCTCAGTGAGCGGGTTTGGGGGCCATGAAGACCAGGAGGCTGAGCGGCTCCGCCGTCACGTTGCTCACCCCGTGCTCGATCCCCGCCGGAGCGAGCACCGCCTGGCCGGCCGCCAGCTCCTCCTGTTCCCCTCCCACCTGAACCAACGCGCGGCCGCTCAGGACATAATAGATCTTGTCCGATCCCTGGTGCCGGTGGACCCTCTGCGATTGCCCAGGCTTGAGGCAATACAGATCGAAAAAGAACCGGTCGGTCTCGAACAGCCCGACCTTTTGCATCTTCTCGTCGGAAAATTGTGCCCTGGTCGTGACGGTCACGATCTGCATGGACAACCCCATGCCTCCGCCTGGGGAGACGGAGCGGATGCCGCGCGGATCAGTTCTTCCCCGGCTCTTGCCGGTGCTCCCGGAGAAACTGCTCCACCTCCCGGATGAGGTCGGCCGCCCCGGGCAGCTCGCTGCTGGGCCCGCCCTCGGCTGGGTCGGGCTTGGCATCCCGCCGCTCCAACTCCTGGATGTACCGGGCCACTTCCGGCTTCTGGATCAGGATGCGTTCCAGTTGCCGGTCGAACTCTACCGCGGCTTCTTCCAGCTCGCCCAGGTCGGTCTGCCATTCCAGAAAATCCAGGATGCGACGCACCAGGGCCAGGATGACGTGCGGATTGCTGACCTCGGACACATAATGCGGCACGTTCGCCCAGAGGCTGGCGACGGGCAGCCCCGCACGCCGGCAGGTGTCGTTCAGCACGCCCACGATCCCGGTTGGTCCCTCGTACCGGGTCGGGCTGGTCCGAAGACGGGCCGCCAGTTCCGGATCCGTGGAGACGCCCGTGATCCGGACCGGCCGGGTATGCGGCACGTCGGCCAGCAGGGCACCCAGCGTGATCACCAGCGTCACCTGGGCGCGACGGGCGACCTCGAGGACATGCCCGCAGAACGCCTGCCACTTCAGGTGCGGCTCGATCCCAACCAGGACGATCACGTCCCGGGGGAGGGAAGGCTCCTCACCCAGAAAGAACTCGTTGGCCGGCCAGCGGATCTCGCGGGTCTGCGTACCCTCTTGGATGCGGACTTCCGGCCGGGTGAGCCCGAAATGAAAGAATTCCTCGGGCAGGATCCGGCCGATTTGGCGCGCCGACCACCGCTGGGAGAGGAAGCGGGCCGCCGAGGTGGCGCTCTCGGCGGCGTCGTTCCACCCAACAAAGGCCGCGACCAGGATGGGCCGTCGCAGGCCTGGGGGGAAACCCTCGATGATCAAGGGGGACGTCGGTTCGGACATGGTGTGTGTCCTCGACAGCGGGTGGTACGTTCCTCGCGGAGGGCGGAGCGCAGTGTCGGCGTGCTGATTCAGTCCACCTCCGCAGGATTGTTCGGATCCCGCTCCCAATCATACCAGGAGCCGGCATAGTTGGCCGCCGACGGATAGCCCAGGAGCTTCAGCGCCAGGAGCCCCACCGAGGCCGACACCCCGGCATTGCAGTAGGTGATCACCCGCTTGTCCGGCGTGACGCCCGCCGCCTCGTGGATGGCCCGCAGCGCCGCCTCGGGCTTCCAGGTCTTGTGCGGCCCTTCCCAGAAGCTACTGATGGGAATGTTGACCGCGCCCGGAATCCGTCCCTTCCGTTCGCCGCGTCCGACCTCTCCCCGGAAATCCCGCGGGCCCCGGTTGTCCACGAGACGCACCCTCGGGTCCCCGAGGACCCGGCGGACCTCGGTGGCCGCGACGCGCCACTCCGGTCGCACCCTGGGGGTGAACGTGGCCGCGCCGTGGCGTGGCATCTCCGCCGTCACCGGCCGGCCTTCCGCCACCCACTTGGGATACCCGCCGTCCAGGAGACGCACCGCCGGGTGCCCGTAGTAATTCAGGAGCCACCACAGGCGCGCCGCGATGTGGTTCCCATCGTCGTCGTAGGCAATGACCAGATGCTCGTCCCCGATCCCCAACCGTCCCATCAGCGTGGCGAATCGTTGGGGCGAGGCCGCGGCCATCTTCACGGGAGCCTCCGGCTCCACGAGATCGGTCAGCCAGCCGACATAGACCGCGCCGGGAAGGTGATCGTCGGCGTAGGCCTCCCGGCTCTCCAGGTACCAGGGCGTGGGCGCGTGGGGTGGGCGGACCACCCCGCGAATGTCCACCATGCGGATCGCGGGGTCGGCCAGGCGGGCTGCCAGCCACGTGGTGTCCACGAGGAATTCTTCCCGACGGGATTCAGCGCTCACATTCCCCCCCATTGAAGCCGCCGGGCGGCAGGGTCAGTCGAGGTCGATGTCGCGGATCGGCTTGGTGATGGGTTCGTCCTTCGCCTTCTTCAGCGCATCCTGAAACTTCTTGTCGAGGAGGTTCTTCTTGGTCTTCTGGGCCTTCATGGATTCCTCGAATCGGGCCTGACGCTGGGCCGCCTCCGCCTTCAGGCCCTTCACGGCAACGGTCAGATCCTTGACCGCCCGCTTTTCCGGGGGTGGCTCGTGGGACAGGACCGCTCCAAGCTCCGGGTCTATCCGAAGCTTCGCCTGGCAGCAGGGGCAAATGAGTTCAAAGGGTTCAGGAGGTTGCTGGCTCATCGTCGTCTTCGCCCTCCCACGCGACCCATCCCTTTTACCAGGACGCGCCGCGAGGATCAAGAACGAACTCCGGGGCCCGATCTCCGGCGGGGAGGTTCCACTGGCAATCGGGCAGCCCGGAATCCCTGATTGCCAAGTTGCCGGATTGCCTGATTGCCGGATGTGAATATTGGCGATCTTGGCG
Organism: uncultured bacterium; assembly: GCA_964576535.1. Classification (GTDB taxonomy): domain Bacteria; phylum Methylomirabilota; class Methylomirabilia; order Methylomirabilales; family 2-02-FULL-66-22; genus 2-02-FULL-66-22. The sequence goes on from CAZNWB010000084.1 coordinate 8,511, forward strand.
CACCAATCCGCCTGAGGCGGATGCCGTTGGTACCGGCGGTTCAATTCCTCCGGCCTTACTTCCCGGAGTACCGGTATTCGAAGTCCTTGAGAACACCTTGGGAGTCGAAGCGTATCGTGAGCATCTCGACGCGCTCGGGCGTGCGGGAGAAGAAACCCGAGGTGTGGTCGCGGTAGTAGAGGAATGACTCCACTCCGGGACTCACCACGATTTCCTGGGGAATGCCGAACAGGTCGCGCACTTCGGCCTTGGTCGTCTTGCCCTGGACAAGCCTCTTCAAGCGCTCCTCATCGGCAACGTGCCCGCCCGCCGCCCGCGGAGGCGGCGGCTGAGGGGCCGGGATCGCTTCGGGCACCGGGGGGCTCGCGGGTTGCGACACCCCGGGTGCCGGCTCTTTCGAGCCCGAGGAGGTTCCACATCCCCCGGCGAGGGCGATGACGCAGGCCAGAGTTGCGATGGCAAGTGCCGTTTGGAACCCCCGAGCATGGAGCATGAGAGCAACCCCCTCTCGGTCGGAGAATATCTCCGAGCGTGTCGTCCGCTAGAAATGACTGTGGTCGTACGAGGCCAGGGGATCTTACGCTGGGACGGGCAGCGTCCAGCCGAAGGGATCCTCCATCTTGCCGTACTGGATCCCGGTGAGCGTGTCGAACAGGCGCTGCGTCCAGTCCCCGACCCGGCCATCCGCGATGACCAGCGATTCCCCCTGGAACACCAGCTCCGACACCGGGGAGATCACCGCGGCCGTCCCCGATCCGAACACCTCGCGGAGCTTCCCGCGGGCATGGGCCCCGATCACCTCCGGCATGGAAATGCGCCGCTCCGACACCGTGATGCCCCAGTGAGAGGCCAGCCGGATCACAGAGTCGCGGGTGATGCCTGGTAGGATGGTCCCTTCCAGCGGTGGCGTGACCAGCTCGTCTCCCAGCCGGAAGAAGATGTTCATCGTCCCGACTTCTTCCACGGACGTCCGCTCCGTCCCGTCCAGCCACAAGACCTGGGTGAATCCGGCCGCCTTGGCCTCCTCGGCCGCCAGCAGGCTGGCGGCGTAGTTGGCCGGCGTCTTAGCGGCTCCCAGTCCGCCCCGCGCCGCCCGCACGTACCGGTCCGAGACCAGGATCCGGACCGGCTGGAAGCCCTCCCGGTAGTACGCGCCGACCGGAGACAGGATGGTGAAGAAGCGATACCGCCGCGACGGGCGGACGACCAGGTCCGCCTCCGTGGCGATGATGACGGGCCGGATGTACAGGGCGCACCCGAACGTCCGGGGAACCCAGTCCGCATCCAGGTGGACTAAGCGCTTCAGCGCATCCAGGACGGACGCCTGGTCCACGGCCGGGATGCACAGCCGCGCGCAGGACCTGTTCAACCTGGTGATGTGATCCCGGGGTCGGAAGAGGACCACTGCCCCCGAGTCGGACCGGAAGGCCTTGAACCCGTCGAATACGGCCTGCCCATAGTGCAGGACCAGGGTCGCCGGGTCCAGGGTGAGCGGCCCGTAGGGTTCGATCCGCGCATCGCGCCATCCGGTCCCCTGGGTGTAGTCCATGACCAGCATGTGGTCCGTGAACACCCGGCCGAAGCCGAGCTCGGGGTCCGCCACGCGCGGCCTCGGTTGTGTGGTCCTGGTGATCGGGAGTGGAGGCATCCTGTCTGTCTTTCTGCTCGAACGAGCCAGCCGGGTTGCTGCCTATCGCTGCGGCGGCCCCGACGGCTTCCGTCCGCGGCTGATCCATCCGCCCCGCCGGAAGATGACCCGGAGATAGAGGCCGAGGCCCACGGCAGCCGCGAGAGACAGCCCGCTTCGCACCAAGGCGGCAGGGCCGCCCGGATCGGGATAGTGCAGCAGTTCCCAGACCGCATATCCCAGGAACAGGGCCACGGCACTCGAGATCAGGATCTTGTGTGCCGTCAGGATCGTCACGCAAGGCCCCGGCAATCATGCAAGCTCGGCGATGCTCAGTGGCGACTCTAGAACAGGCTGCGCTCGCGCGTCAACTCGTTTTCAGGTTATGGCAGACGTCGATCCTCCGCCTGAGGCGAGGTGCACACCGAAAGGTTGAGCGCGCGGCGAGACCCGCCTGGTCGCAGGGTGGGGCGGGAAGGCCGAAGGTAGAAGGCGTCCCAACAGGCATTGAAGCCAAGGGCCCCTGGAGTCGTCTCAGGCGGAAGATGCTGGGAGGAATTCTGACCATATCCCTATCGAGGCTGGGTGCCACCGGGACAAGGCAACACCTGGGGCTGCAAGTATAGCCAGGGGAAGGCCAGCCACTGGCAGCGTGGGCCGGAATGGGGCTGGGTAGACCTCGTCCTGGGACGTGTCTCGCATGGTAGGATTCGTGTGAATGCCGGACCTCCCAGGTTCCGAGAAAGCCAGATAGGGTCCCCTCACGACGAACCTGCAAACCCTCTCCCGAATAGGGCCTTTGAGGATTGCCTGGACCGCCTGGCACCCATCTTGCTTTACCCAAGCTGGACGTCGCATGTTCTGTAGCATCCTCGGCCAGTCGTCTGGCAACCGAGGCCCCTTTCGCCCAACGTGGGGCGGTGAACTATGAAAGACTGGGTTTGCCAATTCTGCGCGAACATTGTCCGGGGGCGGGCGCACGCTCCTGCGTATTGCGCCCGGTGTGGCCTGGGGAGATTCCACCTACTTGGGGCGCACACAGCTTCCCCGTCGGCTGAGGCCACTGGCGTTCAGGGGTCCGGGCTCTTGGACGACATCCAGGTACGGCGGTTCATGGTCATTCCGGGCGCTCCCTCCAAGCCTGGTCGGGAGCGCCGGCGCGCGAAGCGCATTCGGCCCAAGGAAGATCTGAAGGTACGCCTTTGCCAGATCGCGCCCCTCGAGACGGTGGACATCAGTGCGATCGGTCTCCTCATCGAACACGGCACCCCGTTCAAGCCCGGGTCTGTATGCGAGGTCGAACTGGGGCGCTCTGGCCAGACGATCCGACTGCGCGGAGAGGTCGTCCGGACGTTCGCCACAAACAGGAGCGGGAGCCATCCCGGACTTCGGTACCGCACCGCCGTCCAGTTTCTCGAGACCCCTCCGGGCATCTTTGATCTCCTCCCGGAACTTTCCGAGGAGCCCTCGGAGACACCGACTCCCAAGCCCACGCCCGATTGATTCCCACTCGTGCTTTCCCGCCGCGAATAGCCTCCTCTTCTCGTCCCCTTGACTCGCCAGCAAGCATCCGTTCCTTGTCCTGATCCGTCTCGAAAGCTCGCACCGCGTACCGGGCCCGCTGCTCGGGGCCCATCGGGCAATCAGGGTGCTGGGGCTCTTGCTGGGGAAGGTGCGTGGGAGGGCGAAATGGAGCAAGGAGACAAAGGAGGCAACGCCCCAGTCTGCCCGTCCGTCTGGGTATGCCATGCCGGGATGACGCGTGCCTCGGGAACCCGCGCCATCCGGCCTCAGCGGTCCCTGCCGTAGTACGAGGCCAGAATCTGGTCCATGACCCAGGTCGTGCGGGCGCCCGTCTCCCCGGTGCTCGGGCAGCGCCCCACCCCGTTGAGGTGGTCCACGACAGTCTGGATCAACGGCTGTTGCACATGCGGGGGGTTCGGGATGGCGAACTCCTTCGTGTCGCTGCCGGCGTGCAGCACGATCGGGGATTCGTCGAAGCTCGAAAAGGTCACGCGACCGCGTGTGCCGTGGATCTCCGTGCGGTCCACGGTGTTCGGGCTGGTGAACCACCAGAGCCCCGTGCCCTCGACGCCGGAGTCGAACTCGAAGGCGGCCGCCACGATGTCCTCGGCCCGGTACAGCCCCGCCTGGCTCGCCGCCAGGCCCCGGGCCGCCCGGATAGGGCCGAGCACGTAGTCGAGGAAATCCAGCGTGTGGCACCCCATGTCCACGAAACGGCCGCCGCCTGCGAGGGCCGGATCGACGCGCCAGTCCACCTGGCCTGGTGGCGGCGGGACATGGGGTCGGTACAGCACGACCGTGACGGCGCGAGGCTCGCCGATCAGGCCGCTTTCCACGAACTCTTTGACCTTCAGGTAGCGGTCGAGTGCCCGCCGGTAGTAGGCCACGAGCAGGGGCACGTTGGCCGCACGGCACGTCTCGATCATCGTCTGGCATTCGGGGAAGCGCATCGCCATCGGCTTTTCGACGTACACCGGCTTTCCGGTGCGCGCGGCCATCAGGGTGTAGGCCTGGTGGGCGTACGGTGGGGTGGCGATGTAGATCGCGTCCACCTCGGGGTCCTCGACGAGTGCCTCGGCCCTCTCGTACCACCTCGGGACCCCGTGGCGGAACGCATAGTCTTTGGCGAGGTCACCGTTCCGGCGCATCACGGCGACGAGTCGGGAGTTCGTCGCCTTCTGAAAGCCCGGCCCGCTCTTCACCTCGGTGACATCGCCGCAGCCGATGATTCCCCAGCCGATCGTCTTCATGGCTCTCCCCGGTCCGCACGCACCGCTCCGCCGCACCCCGCAACCGTTCTGGCGGCGGAGACCATACCAATGCCGGCCGGAGGTGTCAAACCGCTAAGCCAAAGACGTGCGGGGCTGCCATACGCCCCCTCGTCCGTTGCCCTTTCATCGTTGCTGCCCTGGGCTGTTGCCCGCTTGTAGATTACCCGTCGAAGTCCTGGGCAGCAGATTGCTATTGCCATAGGCCGAGCGGTCATCCAAGAATAGTGCGCCAGTCAAGAGGCCAACCCATGACCGAAATATGGCCGCACCGCCGAGTCCCCCGGTATCCGATTCAGCTTCCGGTCCTCTACAAGCTGAAGGAGCCTGCCACCAGCAACGTGGGTGCCGGCTGGACCCGCAACCTCAGCGAGGGGGGCGCCTGCGTCGAGCTGGCCGAGCGGCTTTGGCCGCAGGTGTCTCTTGCCATGCGCCTCCGGACGGACCGCGGCCCCATTGAAGTAGAGGCCGAGGTGGTCTGGGTGGGAGAGGGGAGCCCGCCGACCGGTTCCATCCCCCACGGCATGCTCTTCACCCGAATTAGCTCGGACCAAGCCCAGGCCCTCCGCGATTTGCTCCTCCCCCTGTCCATGGCGCCACATGCCGGGGTCCGCCTCCCGGTGGCCCTCCAGGTCACATGCCAGCCCACGTGGCCCGAGGGACCCTCGCTCCAAGGAGTGGCGGAGGACATGAGCCGGGGGGGCCTGATGCTGCGCCTTCCCAAGGCGCTTGCACCGGGCACAGCACTTGAGATCACCTTCCACAGGGCCTCCGCACCACTCCAGGTGAGAGGAGAGATCGCTTGGGTGGAGCCGCTCGAGCGACGGACGCCCGGGACGGCGATCCGCCATGGCGTGCGTTTCTCTGCCCCGGACTGGACTGTGTCGCTGCACCTTGGGCTTCTTCTCGCGGAGCTGCCGTAAGAGCCCTCCCCCTCTCCCCCCGGGCCCCCACCTCTGTCCGTCCTCACTTCAGGACGCCTCAAATGGCTTCCCCCTACCACAGTAGCCAATCAGGGAGATCATTCTTGAAGCCAGAGGAGTCGGGGGGGAACTCGGGAAGGTCAGGTTTTTTTGGGGGCGATCCGCGGTGACTTGCCGTTACGATGGGGC
>CAZNWB010000085.1:0-12706 GCA_964576535.1 uncultured bacterium
TGCACTCCCTCTTCGAGGAGCAGATCAACCTCGAAAGCCACGAGCTGGATCGCTATCTATCCCACGGGACGGAGAGCTTCGCCGAGTCCCTGACCTACTTCCCCGATTTGACCGACTACAACCTGGGGCCGGACGAGTACCTGGAACACCTCCGGCGGGTGAAAGCCGCCGTGGGGATTCCCGTGATCGGGAGCCTGAACGGGGTGTCCACCGGGGGCTGGATCCGGTATGCCAAGATGATGCAGGAGGCGGGCGCCGACGCGCTGGAGCTCAACGTATATTTCATCCCCACGGACTCGACCCTGACCAGCGACCAGGTGGAACAGATGTACCTGGACCTGGTGCGGGATGTGAAGGCCATGCTGAAGATCCCCGTGGCCGTCAAGCTCGGCCACGCCTTTACCACAATGGCCAACATGGCCCGCCGGTTGGACGAAGCCGGCGCGAACGCCCTGGTGCTTTTCAACCGCTTCTACCAGCCGGACTTCGATCTGGAGAAACTGGAGGCGGTGCCGACCCTGACGCTGAGCAGCTCGTACGAACTGCTCCTGCGTCTTCACTGGGTGGCGATTCTCTACGGGAACATCCGCGCCGACCTGGCGGTCACGGGCGGCGTGCACACCGCCCTAGACGTGCTCAAAGCGATGATGGCCGGCGCGCGCGTGGCCATGATGACGTCGGCCCTGTTGAAGAACGGCATTGGACATCTCAGGACCCTGCCGGCGAGCCTGGTGGCCTGGATGGAAGAGCACGAATACGCGTCCATCCGCCAGATGCAGGGCAGCATGAGCTACCGGTCCATCGCCAACCCCGCCGCCTTCGAGCGCGCCAACTACATGAAGGTCCTGAGTTCCTACACGCTGAAGAGCTGAGCCGCCCTCTCCAGCCCTCGCCCTCCTCCGGCGGGGGCGAGGGCGCCGTATCCACATCTCCTCACGTCACTCGCATCCATCCGGCCACCACCTCGCCATCTGATCCTTCCTGCTGGAGCCTGCACCACCACCCGATTACCTGGTTCTCGGGTCCCGCTGAGGACCTGACTTCGGCCTGCATGAAGCACTTGCGGAACCCAATGGGAACGGATACCCTGTTGCGACCCTCCGTGCCTACTCGAACACCGAGTCATCCCAAGAGCCGAGATTGGGCTCGGACGGACAGCCATGGCGATTTCGGCGCAACTTTTCATTACCTGCCTGACCGAGCAGTTCTTCCCGGGCGTCCTTCGGCACATGGTCACGCTGCTGGAACGGCTGGGGGTCGAGGTGGCCTTCCCCGAGGCACAGACCTGCTGCGGCCAGCCCTTCTTCAACAGCGGCTTCCACACCCAGGCCCGGGATCTGGCCCGCAAGTGGTTGGAGGTTTTCGGCAAGACCGACGGCTTCATCGTCTCCCCCTCAGGATCCTGCGTGGACATGGTGCGCCATCACTTCCCACAGCTATTCCCGCCGGACTCGCCGGAACACCGGAGGGCTGTCGAAGTGGCGGCGCGCACCTTCGAGTTCACCCAGTTCCTGGTCAACGAGCTGAAGGTGACCGACGTGGGCGCCCGCTTCCCCCGGAAGGTGACCTACCACGCCTCCTGCCACCTGCTGCGAGGGCTGGGCGCCCGCGACGAGCCCAAGCGGCTCCTTGGAAAGGTCCATGGCCTGGAGCTGATTCCCCTGCCCGGCGAGGAGACCTGCTGCGGCTTCGGGGGCGCCTTCAGCGTGATCTACCCCGAGGTGAGCAAGGCCATGATGGAGGCCAAGGTCCGCGCCATCACGGAGAGCGGCGCCGAGGCGGTCGTGGCGTGCGACGCAGGATGCCTCATGAACATCGCGGGGGGGCTTCGCCAGGCGCACTCGCCCGTCAGGGCCATGCACCTGATCGAGGTGCTGGCGGTGGACGGAGGCGCGCCATGAGCCACGCCCCCGCCCACATTGATTTTCGCGACAACACGCAGCACGTCCCGCCCACGATGCCGGGCGCGGTGCAGAAGGCCACCACCCGGTTCCTGGGCGGCCGGGCGACCCTGGTCGAGATCCTGGGCCAGGAGTTCTGGCAGGCGCTGCGCCAGGCCGGTCACGACCTGCGGCTGCACGCCATCACGCACCTCGATCATTATCTTGAGCAGGCGGAACGGGCGGTGACACGGGCGGGCGGCCACGTGCACTGGGCGCGGGACGCGGAGGAGGCCTGCCGCATTGTCCTGGAGATTGCCCGGCAGCATCAGGTGAAGCGCGTGGTGAAGTCGAAAAGCATGGTCACGGAGGAGATTGGGCTGAACCATGCCATAGAGGCCGCCGGCCTTCGGGTCCTGGAGACCGATCTGGGAGAGTACATCGTCCAGTTGGCCGGTCTTGGGCCGGCCCACATCGTCGTCCCGGCCTTCCACCTGTCCAAGGAAGAGATTGCCGCCCTGTTCCGCGAGAAACTGGGAGTGGACGCGCCCGCCGAGGCGCAGCAGCTCTGCTAGATCGCGCGCCGAACCCTCCGGGAGGAATTCCTGGCCGCCGACATGGGGATTTCCGGCGGCAACTTCCTCGTGGCCGAGACCGGAACCATCGTCATGGTCACCAATGAGGGGAACGGCCGGATGTGCACCACGGTGCCGCCGCTTCACGTCGCGGTGGTCGCAATCGACAAGATTGTCCCGGATTGGGAAAGCCTGACGGTTCTCCTCAAGCTGCTGGCCCGGAGCGCCACAGGGCAGAAACTCTCCTGCTACACTTCGTTCATGACCGGTCCTCCTCGCACCGCCGCGGAGACGGGTCCGCGGGAGTTTCACCTGGTCCTCCTGGACAACGGGCGGTCCCGCATCCTCCAGAGCCCCGAATGCCGCGAGACACTCCTCTGCATCCGATGCGGGGCCTGCTTGAACATCTGTCCCGTGTACAACAGCGTCGGCGGCTATGCCTACGGCTGGCCGATCTCCGGCCCGACCGGAGCCATCCTCGCGCCACAGATCCTGGGGACCAAGGTCGCCGGCGCCCTGCCCTTCGCCTCCACGCTGTGCGGCGCCTGCAACGAGATCTGCCCCGTGAAGATTCCGATCACGGATATCCTGCTGCACCTGCGCCATCGCGTGGCCGAGGGGGGCGACCAGGAGGGGCCCGCGGCCTCGGCAATGACCCGTGCCAGCGCAAGACTGGGAGCGGTGGCTCTGGGCACGCCGTGGCTTTACCGATTCGGCTCGCGTTTCCTCAAGATCGTCCAGGCGCCCTTCCGCCGCGATGGGTGGCTGCCCAGGCTCCCGCCCCCCTTGAATCGCTGGACCAGGGCGCGGCCCTTCCCGGCGTTTGCCGCCGATTTCCGGCCCTGGTGGCGCACGCGGACACGCGAAAGGCTCGTGCATGAGATCGCACAGCGTATCCTTCGGAACACCCGTGCGCGCAAAGACCGTTAATCTCAGTGAACAAACACCGGCTGCTGCGCCTCCGGTTCGGACGCTGTCCGCCTGAGACGGGCGACGAAAAACACTCCTCCCCCTTGATGGGGGAGGATTAAGGTGGGAGTGGAATCCGCGAACCTCCCACCCCCATCCCCGCCTTCCCCCGTCAAGGGGGAAGGGAATGTACTGAAGGTCCAAAGGCTTTCCACTATCTCCGGTGTTTAACGCTCGCCTAGGGGCGAGGGATACCAGGAGGTGCACGTGAATCCTGCACGCGAAGAGATTCTGGGGAAGGTGCGCGCGGCGCTGCAGCGCGGCCCAAATACGCCCGTGCCGCCAGTTCCTCTAACGGGACGGGTGGGTCCCCGCGCGGCGGGAGCCACGGAGGCCGAGATCGAGATGTTGTTGGCCGAGATCGGCAAGCTGAGCGGGGTGACGCGCCAGCTTCGCAACCGGGACGACCTGCAATCCGCCCTGGCGGATCTGGTCAAGGCCGAGGTGGTGAAGAAGGCGACCCTGTGGGCCACCCCGGACCTTCAGGCCTGGGATGTGGCGGGCGGGCTGCGGGCGCTGGGGGTTGAACTGGTCTCGCCCCAGGCCGGCATGCGGGCGGTTGCGGAATGCGATCTGGGCGTGACCGGCGTGGATGCCGCCCTGCCGGAGACCGGGACGCTGGTGCTCCGGTCATCGCCGGAGAGGCCGCGGGTGGTTTCCCTGCTGCCGCGGGTCCACCTGGCGATTCTTCGCTCGAGCGCCCTGCGGGCCGACCTGCACCAGGCCTTTGCCGAGGTGAAGGGGGACGGCTACGTCGTCCTGGTCACCGGTCCCAGCCGGACGGCCGACATCGAGCTGACGCTGACGCTCGGCGTGCATGGCCCCAAGTCTCTGTACGCCTGGCTGCTGGACGAGCCCTGAGGCACTCGCCGGAAGTAACCCCCAGGGGGGTTCTCCATGACGCAAGCTCCTTCCGCGTCCGGCAACGTCCTGACCCCTTCCACCCTCAGGGATCTGCTCGCCGGCATCGTGGACCGGGAGCGGATCCTCACCCGGCCGATTGACCGGATCGCCTACGCCTCGGACGCGAGCTTCTACCGCCTGATCCCCCGCGCCGTGGTCCGGACCCGAACCGTCGAGGAGATCCGGGCCCTCTTCCGCTTCAGCCACGAGCACCGTGTCCCGCTCACCTTCCGCGCGGCCGGCACCAGCCTCTCCGGCCAGGCCGTCACCGACGGAATCCTGGTCGAGGTCGCCCGCTACTGGCGACATGTGGCGGTCGAGGACGGCGGCAAGAAGGTCCGCGTCCAGCCCGGGGTGATCGGCGGCCACGTGAATGCGGCCCTCCGACCCTACCGTGCCAAGATAGGACCGGATCCGGCCTCGATCAACGCCTGCATGATGGGAGGGATCCTGGCCAACAACAGCAGCGGGATGTGCTGCGGGGTTGAGCAGAACGCCTACCACACGCTGGACTCTCTGACCTTCGTCCTGCCCTCGGGCACGGTGATCAACACCGCCGATCCGAAGGCTGACGAGGTCTTGCGCCAGCGGGAACCCCGCCTGGCGCAAGGACTCCTGGACCTCCGGCGAGAGATTCACGCCCAGGAACGACTGGCGGAGCGCATCCGGTCCAAGTACCGGATGAAGAACACGACGGGCTACTCCCTCAACGCGTTCCTGGACTACGACCGGCCGGTGAAGATCCTGGAGCACCTGTTGGTCGGCTCGGAGGGCACGCTGGCCTTCATCGCCGAGGCCGTGCTCAACACCGTCCCCGACTTGCCCGTCAAGTACACCGGGCTGTTGTTGTTCCCGGACCTGTACGCGGCCTGCGCCGCCATCGTGCCCCTGCGGGATGCGGGGGCCAAGGCGCTCGAGCTGATGGACCGTGCCTCTCTTCGCTCGGTGGAGGATCAGCCGGGGATTCCGCCCTCGATCAAGGGCCTCCCCGAGGGAGCGGCGGGTCTCCTCGCCGAATTCCAGGAGGCCGACGAGGCCGCCCGACCGGCCCTGGAGGCCCAGGCCCGCGAGGCGGTGGGCGGCCTCCGGCTGGTTGAGCCGGCGCGCTTCACCCACAGCGCGAGCGAACAGGCCCTGCTGTGGAAGATCCGGCAGGGCCTTTTCCCCTCGGTGGGCGCGGTGCGGGCGCAAGCCACCACGGTGATCATTGAAGATGTCGTGTTCCCGATCGAGCGGTTGGCGGATGGGACGGTCGCCCTGACCGAATTGTTCAAGGCCCACGGGTACGATAACGGCATCATCTTCGGCCACGCCAAGGACGGCAACCTCCATTTTGTGGTCACGCCGTCCCTCAACGACCACGCCGCGGTGGACCAGTACGCCCGCTTCATGGACGACCTGGTGGAACTCGTGGTCCGGCGCTACGACGGGGCCCTCAAGGGGGAGCACGGCACCGGCCGCAACATGGCCCCCTTCGTCGAGACCGAGTGGGGACCGGAAGCCTACGCGATCATGCAGCGCCTGAAAGCGCTGGTGGATCCCGAGGGCCTTCTCAACACGGGTGTGATCATCAATCCGGATCCGAAGGCGCACCTCGCCGGCATCAAGACGATGCCGGTAGTCGAGGACGAGGTGGATAAGTGCATCGAGTGCGGCTTCTGCGAGTCCACGTGCCCGAGCCTCGACCTCACCCTCACGCCCCGCCAGCGGATCGCGGTGCGGCGCGAGATGGCGCGGCTGACGGATAGCCGTCGGGAGCCGGACCTACTCGCCGCCCTGGAGGCCGACTTCCCCTACATGGCGCTCGACACGTGCGCCGTGGACGGCCTGTGCGCCACCGCCTGCCCGGTGGCCATCGACACCGGCCAGCTCACCAAGCGGTTCCGCCGGCTTCGCCATTCACCTGCTGCCCATGCGTTTGCCGGCCGGCTCGCCGTTCACTTTGCCCTGCTGGAGCCCACGCTGCGCCTTGGGCTGCGCATGGGTCACCTAGTCCAGTCGCTCTTCGGCGCCGGGACGATGACCGCCATCACTCACGCGATCCGGGCGGTGGTTCGCCGGCCCGTTCCCGTGTGGAGCCGGGACATGCCGCGCGCCGCGCGCGCCAGGCGTCCTGCCACGGAGAAGGCCGGCGCCCAGGCGGTGTACTTCCCGGGCTGCATCTCGCGTGTGATGGGCCAGTTGCCGGGTGAGCCGGACGGGATGTCCCTGATGGAGACCTTCGTCGCAGTCGCTCGACGAGCCAAGGTCCCTGTCTGGATCCCGGGGGACGTCGCAGGGACATGCTGCGGCGTGCCCTTCTCCTCCAAGGGGTATGACCTGGCCCACGAGGTCGCGGTGAACCGCGCGATCGCGCGATTCTGGGAGTGGTCGGACCACGGGCGTCTGCCGATCGTCCTCGACACCAGCCCCTGCACGTACGGGCTGACCACCTGCCGGGCCTCGCTCACGCCTGAGAATCGGGAGAAGTGTGATCAGCTTCGGATCTTAGACAGCGTGGCCTTCGTCCACGATCAACTGCTTCCGCGCCTGACCATCCGGCGCGCCGTCTCTTCGGTGGCGTTGCACCCCGTCTGCTCCGTGATCAAGCTGAACCTCTCGGGAAAGCTGGAGGGGATCGCGCGCGCGTGCAGCCAAGAGGTCGTCGTGCCGCTCCACGCCGGGTGCTGCGGGTTTGCGGGCGATCGGGGATTTCTGTTCCCCGAACTCACCGAGGCTGCCACGCGGCGCGAGGCCGCCGAGCTTCAAGGCGGTCGGCACGACGGCCATTTTTCCAGCAGCCGCACCTGCGAGATCGGCATGACCCGTGCCACCGGCAAGGTGTACCGCTCATACCTGTATCTGGTCGAGCAGGCAACCCGCCTCTGAAAGCGCCACGCCGGGAAGGAATCGCGACGAATCAGGTCGAGGCTGGTGGAGATGTACGACACGCCAAGCCGGTCTTGACAGGGGCGGCCTTCCGGCCTACGGTTGCCCCGGTCCGCGAGTGAAGTACCAGGAGGAACCCGATGGACACGCAGGAGGTGGTCAGCATCCGTCAGGGGATTTCGGAGAAATACCGCAAGGTCGCTGTCTCCCCGCAAGGACTGTTCAAGTATCCGACCGGCCAGGAAAGCGCCAGAGGGCTCGGCTACCCTCCCGACCTTCTTGAGGTCATTCCCTTGGCTGTCCGCGAGCGATTCGTGGGCGTGGGGAATCCGTTTGCCCTGGGACCCATCCGCCCTGGGGAGGCGGTCCTGGACCTGGGGTGTGGGGCGGGCTTTGACGCTTTCGTCGCGGCCCAGCTCGTCGGACCCAGGGGCCGGGTCGTCGGGATTGACATGTCGCCGGAGATGATCGGCGTGGCCGAGGCGGGAAGGGCCGAGGGCGGGTCCCCCCAGGTCGAATTTCGGGTCGCGCAGGCGGAGGCACTTCCCTTTTCCGATGCCTCATTCGACGTGGCGCTGAGCAACGGGGTCCTTAACCTGATTCCGGATAAGGCCGCTGCGCTGCGGGAGATCTTCCGGGTCCTGCATCCTGGCGGGCGCCTTCAGGCGTGCGACATCGGCCTTGTCAGAGATGAGATGCCACGGGACAAGGCCCAGTGGTCGGACTGAATCGCCGGCGCCGTAACGAGGAAGGTCTTCCTCGCGATGCTCGAAGAGGCCGGGTTCGAAGATCCTCGCCTTGTGGGAACGGGTGAGTACCACACCTCGGGGCACACCCAGGCCACGTACTACACCGCCCGCAAGCCTCCCCAACCTGTCCGCTGACCCCGTCGCCAAGCTGACTCCACTTTGACAGGCTGACTCCCTGGCGAATAATACCCTGAGCCCTTCGAGAAATGGCGCATGCCTCCCCCGCTGGGGCACACCGGCGGTGCCGGGGCAAGGGAATGATGAGGACAGCGTCACCGTTCGAGAAGCTGTTTCCCGTCGTGGAGGGTTTATGCCGGAACAGGTGGGAGTCTCATACAAGCAGCATCCACCTACGGGTGAGTTCGACGCCATCGTCATCGGCTCCGGGACGGGAGGGCTTGCCGCGGCCGCCATCCTGGCCAAGCACGGTGGGAAGCGGGTCCTGGTCCTGGAACGGCACTACCACTTCAAAGCGCGGTTTGCCGAGCGGCTCCTTGAGCACCTCTACGTCCATGTGCCCCGGGTTCGCGGCAAGGTGGATTACTCAGAGCTATCCTCCCCCCTGTCCACCCGGCATTTCTCCGGCCATCCCCACGGGGAGATGTACGGCCTCAGCCCCACCCCGGAACGGTTCCGGATGCGCATGAGGGCCCAGACTCCTGTCCGGGGCCTGTTCCTGACGGGACAGGACTTGGTCATGGCCGGGGTTGTCGGCGCGATGTTCGGTGGCGTCCTGGCGGCGTCTGCGGTGCTGCGGCGGAATGTTCTGAAAGAGATCCTGAAGTGAACTCGCTCCCGCCCCCCTCACCCAGTTCCCCTTACGCATTCAGACGGCATCCGGGAGCAGAGCCACTCGAAAAAACGATGCCCTCTCCCCGGTGAGGGAGAGGGCACCCAGGGGGTACCCGATGAGGGTGTTACGCGGACTCCTGATCAGGCTGGGTTAGGGGCGCGCCCGGGTGGTGCGGGGGGTCACGCCTTCCGTGGTGCGTAGAAGCTCCGTCAACTGTCGAGCCGCCGTATCCGCGGCCGTTTTCACGTTCTCTCCCCGGATGGCGGCCGTAATGGCCTTGCCCAGGGCCTCGCGTGCCGCAACCACGGAGACCAAGGGGGGCGCCCAGTGAACCGTGCCAATGCGTCCGGCCTCCTGGAAGGATTGGGCCAGATCACCGGGGATCTCGCCCCTGTAGAGAGACTTGTCCCGCCACGTTGACTCCCGGCCCACCAGCACGCCTTTTATGAGAGACCGTTGGACCATCTTCGGGCCGCTGGCCCACTGCAGGAACAGCCACGCCGCCTTGGGATTTGCGCTTTGCTTGGCGATGGCGAGCCCCTTGACGGCGACGGTGGTTCCGGGGCCGCCGGGACCGGATGGGAAGACGGCGTAGCCCACCTTGCCCACCACGCGGGAGGTGCTGTTCTGCTCCACGATGGGATAGATCGAGCTGCCTTCGACGTAGATGGCCGCCTTCCCCTCGCGGAAGAGGGCTGAGGCCTCTTGCCAGCCGAATTCGGTTATGTTGGGCGGGCCGTAATTCCTCAGAAGATTCCCGAGGTACTGCAGGGCGGCCAATCCCTTGGGGCTATTGACCGTGGGACGATTGTCGCTGTCGACCCAGCTGGCCCCCATTGCGTACAGGATTCCAGCGTATAGCGACGTGGCATACGGCCCCTGCCCGCGAGCGACGAGACCGACGATAGGCTCGCCGTTGTTCCCAAGGGGCTTCTTGTGGAAAAAGCGGGCTGCAGCCTCTAGCTCTTCCAAGGTACCGGGAACCGCGACGTTATGCTGTTGGAAGAGATCCTTCCGGTACAAGAGCGCCAGGTGTTCGGCCATGACCGGTGGCCCGAGGATCGTGCCCTCGAATTCCATCGCCGCCCGCGCCTTGGGCAGGAAGTCCTCCCACTGGTACTCCTTGGCGGTCAGGGTCGGATCCCGCAGGAAGTCATTCACCGGGTGGATGCCCCCCATGCGAAGATATCGCCGCCCATCCAGGGCAGGGACGGTCATGAACACATCCACTCGTCCAGGCTCCTTGAGACCCGTCTCCAGGACATTCCACAGGTCGGCCTGGGGGTGGACCTCGATGGCCAGCTTCATCCCCGTGAGCTCCTCGAATTCCGAGAGGTATGGACCGATGGACGCCTGCCAAGGGCTCTGGCTCAACAGAACACGCAGCGTCTTTCCCTCGAATTGCCGCCAGTTGACCTCAGCCGCTGCGGCCGGGCTTCCAGTCCAGACAACGAGGAGGCCGCACGCGAGGCTCAGTGCCAAGAACATGCGCCTGTACCCCAGGCTCCGGATAGCTTGCTGCGCTCTTCGCATGAGAGGCCCTCCAGGGAAAGCACGGGTTCCCGAACCGTTTCTCTTCAATCCACCAACGATCGAATTCAAACCGAATGGGAAACCTATTGCGACTGTCGTACCTACTTTCCTGGACAACTCTTTGGCAGGGGACAGACGATCTTGCCTGCGGAGACTTTTGCTTCAAGATTCGAGGGATTGCCCGTTCGCAGGATTCGCCAAGGGAAGCAAAGGAAAGGCACAGGCTCGGTGGTGCCGGTGACCCCCGTTGGCCGCCTGGATAGAAAAACCGGCACACCGAACCCCCCAATGCTCGGACCAGTCTGTACCAGATCGGCACATCCCGAGCGCCGCATGATCCCGTTCCGGTGAGTCCGGACCAGGGAGATTGGAGACGTCTTGGCTTCACCTCAAGCACGTCGAGCCCCAAGGGGTTCAGTACTCAGGCGGTGCCTTTCCACCGCGCGTGTTTCTCCTGGACGCGCTGGAGGTGCTTCTCGGCGTCCACGATGAAGCGTTCGTGGGTGCCCTCTCCGACTTTCTCCAGCTCGTCGTGCACCTCGGCCTGGAAGACCAGCCGGCGCCGGTCGATCTCCGCCAGGGTCGTCCGGGCCGTGATCCGCATGCCCATGGGCGTGCCACCCAGGTGCCGCAGATCCACCCTGGTCCCAACCGAATTCTGGTTGGGTTCTAGGAACTGCTGGACGCCCTCGAGGGCGCAGTGCTCCACGAGGCGCACCATCTCAGGCGTGGACAAGACGTAGATCCCCCGCCGGTGTAGCTGAGCCGCGGTAAGAGGTTCGGTGACCGTAATGATCTTCTCGAAGCTCATACCCACACGCAGCTGATTAGCCATGACTTTTCAGCTCCGAATTCCAGCGGGTGAATACGTTGGCTGGAAGCATGTAGCCGTCAGCGGTCAGCCTTCAGCCACTGGCAGCCGCGATCCCCCGTTCTTCAACCTTTCACAGCACCGGCTGGATGTCACCGTGCACCCTGGCCGCATCGGCACAACTGGAAGCCGAAAGAATCGCGGGCTACCATATCAGAGGATCTGCCATCCCGTCTATTCTTTTGCCGTGCGAGACACTCTTGGAGCCACGGATCCAACTGCGGGCGATTCCGTACACCCGTGGGGTGTTCCCAAGCGGGGGATGTCCGTGGAGACTGCTTGGACCGCAACGCCGAACAAAGGTCAGGACGGCGGTCGGGACGTCTTGACCGGACTCGGGCACAGGCGTATGGTCCGTTTCTAAGAGTCGGCGTCCCGCAGGAGCATCCAGTATGAGCCCGCTTAGTCATCGTGACCGGGTCCTGGCCGTCATGAACCACGAGGTGCCGGACCGGTACCCGGTGGATCTCGGGGGCTCCCCCGCCAGCGGCATCAACCTGTACGCCTACAAGCGGCTGAAGCAGCACCTCGGCCTCCCCGGCCTCATCCGGGTGCAGACCGAGCGCTCACTCCTGGCCTGGCCCGACGACGCCATCCTGGAGCTGTTCGACGTGGATCTCCGCCTGGTCATCGCCCAGACGGCAGAGGATTCTGGCACGCGCGGAGTCTTTGACGAGCTGACGTACGCTACAGCAGCCGAATACACCGACATCTGGGGTGTCACGCGGCGCCGGCCACCCGGCGGGCACTACTACGTCGTCCGCGCACCCTTTGAGAAGGAAGACCTGAGCCTTGCGGACCTGGATGCTCATCCATGGCCTTCCCCCACGAAGACCGATGTCGCGGGGCTCCGCGCGGAGGCGGCGCGTCTCCGCCGCGAGACCGACTGCGCCTTGGTGGTCCACGTCCCCGGCCGGCTGTTCTCGCTGGGGCAGTTCATGTGCGGATTCGCCAACTGGCTGGTCCAGCTCAAGGTCAATCCCGAATTCTGCGAGGCGCTGCTGGACCGCGGGCTCGAGATCCAACTGGCGATGGCCGAGGCAATGCTGAAGGCGGTAGGCGACGCGGTGGACATCCTGTACCTGGCGGACGACTACGGGATGCAGACCGGACCCCTCATCTCGCCAGAGATGTTCCGCAGGATCTTCAAACCCCGAATGATCCGGCTGATTCAGTTCCTCCGGGAACGGTCCCGGGCACGGATCGCCTTCCACAGTTGCGGGTCCGTCTACGCCCTGATCCCGGATTTCATTGACGCCGGGGTGGAGATTCTGAATCCTGTCCAAGTCTCCGCTGCCGACATGGATACCGCCCGTCTCCGGCGGGAGTTCGGCCGTCGGCTGGCCTTCTGGGGGGGTGTGGACAGCCAGAATGTCCTGCCCCACGGCAGGCCGTCGGACGTCCGCGCCGAGGTCTCCCAGCGGACCCGGGACCTGGGCCCCGGGTACATCCCCTTCTCCGTCCACAATATTCAGGCAGAGGTCCCGCCGGAGAATATCTTGGCGATGGTCCACGCCATCCGGAACGCCAGACCAGCTTAGACCCTTATTTATCCACAGATTACG
>CAZNWB010000085.1:12806-13874 GCA_964576535.1 uncultured bacterium
AGCACGAAGGGTCGCGAGGCCGTATCACGCAACCATCCACGAAGAGGAGGCTGCCATGGCTGAGGAGATCCGTCTGGTGGACTACTTCTACGTCGAGGTACCTGACAAGCCAGGAGAGGCCTTGCGGGCCCTGAGCCAGCTCAGAGAGGCCGGAGTCAACTTGCTGGCATTCTCGGGATTCCCGAAGGGTCGTCGTTCGCAACTGGATTTCATCCCGGCGGACCCCGCAGCCTTCAAGGCCGTGGCGAAGAGGGCACGCTGGAAGACCGTCGGCCCCAAGAAGGGCTTCCTCATCCAAGGTGACGATCGGGTCGGTGCGACGGCTGATCTCCTGGCCAGGCTGGCCGGGGCCAAGATCAACGTCACCGCCACCGACGCGGTGTGTGCCGGGATGGGGCGGTACGGCGTGCTCCTCTGGGTGAAGCCGGGCGACGTCAAGCGGGCCGCCAAGGCGTTTGGCATCGGCTAGGCCGCCTGTCTGTCACGGGGACCCGGTGCCTCTTGCACGAAATGGATCGGGGCAGTTGAGCGTTCCTGAGGTGCGGCGTCCCGCTGCCTTGCCAGCCGGACGCCGCGGCATTTTCCTCCGGCACAGCCGCCCTGAAGGTCCGGCCTCTCAGTGAGTCCCGCTCTCACACCGACTGGCGGGGAGGAGGTGACCATGCCAAAGGTGGCATCCCGGATGCCGAGCCACGCAGTCAGCGTCCCCCAGGGGCGGCCGTCGTACGACGACTACTTCATGGGAGTGGCCTACGCCATCCGGGAACGGGCGAACTGTCTTGGCTACAAGGTGGGCGCCATCCTGGTCCTCCATGACCGCGTGATCTCCACCGGGTACAACGGCACGCCAGAGAGCATGCCGAACTGTGACGAGGGCGGGTGCGCCCGGTGCGCGGAACGGGTGAGATCCGGCTCCAGGAAGCCGAAGTACACGTCGGGGACCGGATACGACGTCTGCATCTGCGTCCATGCGGAGCAGAATGCCCTGCTGGCGGCGGCCCGCTTCGGGATTCCTGTCGCCGGCGGATGGATCTACACGACCATCCAACCCTGCTTCGGATGCCTCAA
>CAZNWB010000086.1:0-1152 GCA_964576535.1 uncultured bacterium
ACAGACCCCAGATCCACAAGCGGTTGCGGTCCCATGATCGAAGTGGATAAGCCTTCGCAGTCATTTGGTAACGAGAGCCAGGGCCCGCTCGGCCGCCTGCTTGCTCCCCGTTAGGATCGCCTCGGCCAGGTCCGGGTTGTGAAGGCCTTTGGCCTTCACCACCACGTCGAAGTCCTTGCGGGCCTTGGCCAGGAGGTCCGCGGCGGCGGTTACCTCGCGCCGGGCCTTCCTTGCCTCCGCCACGCCCGCCGCGGCCTTCCCCAGTGCCGCTTTCGCGGCATTCTCGGCGTCGCCCACCTGCCCCTGCCACATGATCAGCATGTCTTTGTAGCCCTTGTCATGGCACTCGGTGCACTTCTCCGCTTGCCTCACGACGGAATGTTTCTTGGTGAGGTCGTGGCACCCGACGCAGTCCACCTTCCCGGCCATGACGTTCGGCTCCTTCTTCACCGGCAGGGCCGTCTCCAGCGTGGCGGCATACAGCCCAGCCTGGGCGGCGTGGCAGGTGGTGCACTTGTCATTGGTCGCGCGGTGGTGACAGGCCTGGCACCCCTGCGGGGTGATGGTCACCGCCTTGTGCTTGTCGGAGGAATGGCAATCGGTGCACACCGCGCCGTACTGGTTGAAGTGCTTCTGATGGGGGACCGTGGTCCCTTTCTCGTATCGTACCTCGGGCTTGAAGACCACGCCCGCCTGGCCGTGGCACAGGGTGGCGCAGTACCCGCCCCGGATCAGGTTCTCCCTGGGGAGGGTCATGGCGGGCTTCCCCACCAGCCCCAACACCCGGTTGAGGGAAGCATTCGCCCCCTGGAGCAGGTCGGCCGCATAGAAGATGTTGTGGACGCCCCTGCCGTGCTCCACGAACTCGTAGTTGAACTCGGCCTCGCCCACCAGCCGCTTGGCCTCCGTCAAGGCCTTCACGTCCTTGGCCGGCTCTGCCACGGCCGTGCGTGCCGCCTCCAGCTTGGGCTTGAGGTCGGCCAGCATCGTGTCCATCGTCCGCTTCCAGGTGTCCAGCATGCCCGTGTACAGCTTCCCGTGGCAGGAGATGCAGGCGGACTCGGAGGCCTCGAAGGTCCGGCCGGTGAACTGGGTGCGGTGGGCGTCCTCGGCCTTGGGGGCGATGTGGCAGGCCACGCAGTCCACCCGCGC
>CAZNWB010000086.1:1252-7847 GCA_964576535.1 uncultured bacterium
CCAGTTTCTGGGGTTCGTTGTGGCAGGTGAAACAGCGCTCCCGGGGGGCCTCCCCCTCGCCCTGGATGGCGTCCAAATGACATTTCTGGCACTGGGTGCCCCGCTCGTCCACGAAGTCCTTGTGGTTGAAGACGGTACCGCCCGCCAGTTGGATATCCCCCTTGGGCGGCTGGTGGCACAGGGGGCAGCCCCCGATGGGGTGCAGCTCCCGGGCGCTGCGCTGCCCCTTGAAGTGACACAGGAAGCACGTGGTCTCCGTCACCTCGATGTGGGTCCCGACGACGATTTGGGAGTGGCAACTCGTGCAGCGGAGTTGCCGGCCGCGGCGCGGCTGCTCCAGGTGAGGCCGGTGATCGAAGATGATGCCGCGCTTGAAGGTGACCTTGCCCTGTAGGAGGCGGGTCGAATGACACTGGGATCGCAAGCAACTGGCGTCCTCGATCTCGGCGAAGGGCTTGCTGCTGTAGGTCTGCGTCGCCCACTTGGCCACCTGCGCCAGCGCCTGCCACTTCACCCACAGTGTGTCGCGAAAGCCCGGCGGGTAATGGCAGTCCACGCAGGGCACGAAGTTGTGCTTGGAGGTCGCCCATGCCTTGTAATATGGCTTCATGATGTGGCACTGGTTGCAGAGCAACGGCGAGGTGCTGACGTGGTAGGCCGTCCCCAGGAGGAGCAGGGGGATGACGACGGCGAAGGTCCCGAGTACCTTGAAGAACCGGGGCCGGATGTGCAGGCGGTCCTGGCGGCCGGGCGGAGGCACGTGCAGCCCCCAGAAGGCCATGAACCTCTGCCAACGGGTCTCCAGGCGAAGATCCGGGTCCTGGCCCAGGAGGCCCCGCCAGAACCTTCGGGCCCGTCCGGGCTCACCCGACTGAGGCGTCTCGGGCATTCCTTTCTCCCCTCCTCGCCTTGCCGTTGCCTGCTAACACATACCATCCCTGGAGGACGAACCGCAAGCCTTCCCCGCGCTCCGACGGGGAAGATCAGGAGAACCGCACCTTTTGGCTCAGGATTCAGGAGGCCGGCGGGTGGCAGGCCTTGCAGGCGGCGCGATCCACGGCCAGGGCCTTGTGCTTGCTCACCGAATGGCAGGTGCCGCACCCCACGCCGGAATCCGCATGCAGCTGGTGCGGGAGCGTTTTGACACCCAGCTTCACGTCGGCCTTGAAGGGCAACCGCTGGTGGCAGAGCGGGAAGCAGTAGGCGTCCTTCTGCCCGATCAGGTCGTCACGCGGGATCGGCTTGGCCGTGGGATCCAGGGCGGCCAGCAGGGCGTCCACCCGGGCGGCGCCCGCCTGGACGAGCTTGACGGCGTATTCCACGTTGTGCTCTCCCCGGCCGTCCTTCACGAACAGGTACGCCTCCCGGGCATCCTTCAGGGCGGTCCCGTGCTTCGTGGGGGGGATCTTTCCGGCCGCCCGCTTCTCCGCCTCACCCAGGAAGGTGGCATAGGCCCGGACCAGCGTGGCCATGCTGGCCTTCCAGTCGCCGTACATCTTGTCGTAGCCGGGGCTATGGCAGGTGACGCAGGCCTCGCGCTGGGCCGTGGTCCGGCCCTCGTGGGACAGGACCGCGCCCTTCTCGGTCACGTGGATATGGCAGCCGGTGCAGCTCACCTGGGCGGCGAACATCCGGCTGGGCAGGTCGGGGATGAGTTTCCCTCCCGTCCCGATGTACATCAGCTTTCGCAGGCTGTGCTGCCGGATGTGACAGCTTTCGCACTGGACCTCCAGCGGCTCCACCAGCCGGACCTTGCCGTGGTGGATGGGGGCGTGGCACTCCTGGCAATCCACCTTGTGCCGGGCGATGTGATTCTCATGGAGGAACTGGAAGTCCTTGAGGCGTTCCTCGCGGCCGATGTGGCACGCGGCGCAGCGCTCCTTGGCCACGGCCGCGTCGCCGGTGACCACCTGCACGTGGCACTGGCTGCAGGCGACGCCCAGCTTCAGGTACGACTCGTGGCTGAAGGAGAAGCCGGCATGCTCCACCAGCTTCTTGGGCTTCCCGTGACAGGTCTCGCACCCGGTCACCGCCTGGCCGGCCCCGGCGCCCTTGAAGTGGCAGGTGTAGCAGACCTGTTCCGTCACCGCCACGTGACCCTTCTGCACGATCTGGTTGTGGCAGCTCGTGCAGCGAAGCTGGATGCCGCGGGGCATCGTCTTGAGGTGAACCTGGTGATCGAACCGGATTGCGCCCCGGAAGGTTTCCTGGGCCTTCAGCAGTCGCTGCTCGTGGCAGCCGCCGGCCAGGCAGCTCTTGTCGTCCACTTCGGCGCGGGGGCGGGGATTGTACGCGCCGCTCAGGTAGCGGATGGTGGACGCGGCCACCGCCACGGAGCCGTACGGGTGACACTGGACGCAGTCCACGGCGGCGTGGGTCGAGGTCTTCCACTGCTCCACGTACGGGGCCATGTAGTGGCAGTTGGCGCAGAAGCTGGAGCGCTGCGCGATCCGGGAGACGGCGAAGTTGGCGACCAGAACCAAGACCACCAATGCCCCAGCCAGGATGGCCAGGATCCGCACGTGCTTCCGCAAGAGTTCCCACAGATCGCGAAGGAATGCGCGCATGCTCCCCTCTCGTCAGCTTGCAGCCCTATCCCCGACCCCTGACCCCCGATCCCTGTCCCCCGCCCCGGTCTCAGTGCGACTGCTCCCCTGGCGCCCGCAGCATCCCATCATGGACTGGGGACGACGGCGGGGGGTCCGTCGCCACCTGGCCGACCGCCGGGATGCCCGCCGGACCCCCGGGGCGGACGGCCCGGGCCGCCATCAGTTCCTCGTACTCCAGCGGGTGGTGCCGGCGCATCTCCTCCTCGCTGATCTTCCCCGTGAACATCGTCCAGTTCATGGGGAAGTTCTCGGGGTTCAGGTGGACGTTGTAGAAGTGCCAGATGATGATGGCCAGCGTGGCCAGCAGCCCCTCGTCACTGTGCGCCTCCCGGGCGATGTCGGCGGCGAATTTTGGCAGGTATTGAAGGGACGTTTCCAGGAACCACAGGATCAGGCCCGAGCCGATCATGATCACCATGCCCCAGTAGACCGCCCAGTAGTCGAACTTCTCCACATAGCTGAAGCGGCCGAAGCGGGGCTTGTCGGCGGTCTTGCCCAGGAAGTACCGGAGCATCTTGAAGAGGTCCGTGGCATCCCTGGGTCGCGGCAGCAGTTCCCAGAAATCCCGGCGCCCCTGGCGAAAGGCCAGCAGGTAGAAGAAGTGGTAGGCCCCCACCGCGATCAGTCCCACGGCCCCGACCCGGTGGATGAGGGTGCTCATCTGCACGCCGCCCACGAGGTCGAAGAAGAGTTGGGAGATCCGCGCCTCGTGGAACTTCAGGGGGAGGCCGGTGATGATGAGGATGAGGCAGCTCACCAGCAGGATCATATGTTGGGCGCGGAAACTCCAGGTGAACCGTTCGAACTCCCGGACGGCCGGTGCCGGAGCCGGCGCCGGCGCGGCCCGGGCCAGGATCTCGGCCTCCAGCTCGGCCTTGACCCAAGCGATCCGGGCCTGGATCTCCTCGGAGAGTTCGATCTTCAGGCGGGCTACGAGGCGGTCCCGCAGCTCCTGGCTCAGCTCCTCGGTTAGCTCGGCCTCGACGGCCCGCCGGATCTCGCCCTCCAGCTCCCGCCGCAGAGAATCCGGGAGCCCGGCCTCCACTCCCCTCGTGGCCTGCGCTTCGTTTCGCTCTGCGTCCATGGCTAGTCTGCCGAACCGCGGCGCCGGTACCGACGGAAGAGGTCCAGACTGATGTGGGCGACCAGGCCCACCATCACCGAGATGGTCAGGTACTTGAAGAAGAGGCTCACCCAATAGACCAGCCCTGCCTCCTTCTTCGTGGGATCCACGTGGATTTTCCCCTTGGCATAATTCACGTTGGCGCCCATGTGGCACTTCCCGCAGGTCTTTGGGATGTTGTCCATGTGGACGGCCGACTTGGGATCGCCCGAGGGCCGGATGTCGTGCACCCCATGGCAACTGGCGCAGTTGGCCACGGTCTTGCCGCCGTACTTGATGGCGATGCCGTGATAACTCCGTCCGTAGGTGGCCACCTGCTCCGTCTTGATCCCGTACTTCCCGACCACGGCGACCGACGCGTGGCAGCGAGAGCAGGTCTCGGGCACCCGACTGATGTAGGTGGAAGACTCCGGGCTCTCGTGGGCCCGGATCGTGTGCTCGCCGTGGCAGTCGGTGCACACGGCAGAGTCCGTCTTCCCGCCGGCAAACGCCTTCCAGTGGATGCTCTCGCGGAAATCACTGAAGACGGCCAGGTGGCAGCGGCCGCAGGTCTCGGGGATGTGACCCTTGTTCATCTGGGAGGCGGGGTCCTTGGGGGGATGAATGTTGTGGGTGCCGTGACAATCCTGGCAAACCGGCGCCTTGGTGTTCCCCGAGGCGGCCGCGACCCCGTGGACGCTCTTGGCGTACTCGACGTAGATATCCGTCTGCGGGGCGCCCACGGGGTTCCCCCGATAGTGGCAGCGCACACAGCTGACCCGTCTGATCTCGCCCTTGTGGGGGATAGCCGTGATGTCGCTGTGGCAGTCGGTGCACGCCCGCCCGGCGTGGACCGAAAGCTTGAGCTGTTTCTCATCCACAAAGAGTGAGATCACCCGCCCGCTGGGCAGCGTCTTGCTGAGCGTCGGCTTCCCATGACAGACCAGGCACTTGGGCAGAGCCTCGGCCCTGCCTGCCATGATAAGGAGCGCGAGAGCCGCGCCCAGGGCGAAGAGCACCCCCCTACCGGTTTCCATCGCCATCGATCGCCCCCGCATTTCGCAGCCGCTCGTACTCCAGTGGGTGCCGTTCCTGCAGATCCGCCAGGCTGATCCGCCCCGTGATCCAGGACCAGTCCATGGGGAACACCTCGGGCCGCAGGTGGACGTCGTACAGGTGCCACAGGAAGAGCACCAGGAAGATGACGACGCTTTCCCGCCCGTGCAGGAGCGCCAGCAGGTCGAACATCCACTTGGGCATGACGGCCATCGCCTCGGTGGCGAACCAGAGGGCCAGCCCGCTCAGCACCATGGTCGCGCTGGCCACGAAATAGGCCCAGTACTGGAATTTCTGCCGGTAATCGAACCGGTCAAAGGCCGGGCGCGGGACCGGGCGTCCGAGATTCCATTGCATGACCCGCACGAAATCCCGAACATCCCGCCCGCGGGGTCGCATCTGCATGAACTGGGCATGACCCCGCTCGGTGAACAGGATGGTGAGGACATGGTACCCGCAGACGACCATCAGGACTCCCGCAGCCCACCGGTGGATCAGGCCACGACCCTGGACGCCCCCCTCCAGCCAGAGCAGCCAGCGTCCGATCCACAGGTCGTGGAACATAAGGCTGAACCCCGTGATCAGCAACACCAGGGTGCTCAGCATGAGGAGGGCGTGCTGCAGCCGCTCGTTGAGAGTGAACCGTGCCACCTCTGCTCGTTCCGTCGCCTCGGACACGTTCAGCCCCTGCGTCTGTGCGGCGCGGCTAGCGCCGCCGCCGCCGGTACCCGTAGATCTCCATGGCCATGTAGCCCAGGAAACACAGCATCAGGATCCCGATGAACCACGTGTAGAAAGTCCGGACGTAGAAGACGCCCGGCGCGCTCTCCTTGGTCTTCTCGATGTGCACCCGTCCCTCGGCGAACTTGGCGCCCGCCCCGGGGTGACACTTGCCGCACGTGGCCGGGAGGTTCGCCTTGGCCACGCGGGAGCGGGGATCGCTGGAGGGGCGCACGTCGTGGAAGCCGTGACAGCTGGCGCAGTTGGCCGCCTGCAGGTTCCCGAACTTGGCGGCGATCCCGTGGAAGCTGTCGGCATAGGTCTGCTCCCGCTTGGTCGCCAGGCCGTATGCCTTGACGATGCCCTCGGCCGCGTGGCAGGCCCCGCAGGTCTTCGGGATGTTGCGGGACGCCACCTTCGACGCCGGATCCGTGGGCGCGGCGATGGTGTGCTCGCCGTGACAGCCCGTGCAGGTCGGGGTGTCCTTGACCCCTTTGGTCAGGGCCCGGGCATGAATGCTCTCGCGGTACTCGGTCAGGATCCCCTGGTGACACCCCCCGCAGGTCTCGGCCACGTTCAGGCGGTGGACGGCCGAGCCGGGGTCGTCCGCGGGCTTGACATCGTGCGTCCCGTGACACCCCGTGCAGGTGGGGGCCACCGCGAGCCCCTTCTTGGCCACGGCCTGCCCGTGCACGCTGTCCCCGTACGCGCGGATGAGCAGGACGTTCGGCATCCCCGGATGACGGGCGGTGATCCGGGTGTCCGCGTGGCATTCCATGCAGATTTTCGCCTGGCGGAGCGGCTGGACGCGGGACCCGGGATCTCGCACGGCGACGATGTCGTGCCCGCCGTGGCAGCGCTGGCAGGTCGGGACGTCGGCATCCTTCTTGGCCAGGCCGCGCCCGTGGATGCTGCCCGCATACGCCCCGGCCTCCCGCTGGTGGCAGGTGGTGCACTCGGGTCGCGGGAGCTTGGCCTCGTGGGGGAGCTTGGCGATCCCCGCGTGACAGGCGGTGCAGGCAACTTTCCCGTGGCGAGATCGGGCAAAGACCGCTCGGTCCACGTACATGGTCCGGCTCCGCTCCCCCGGCTGGGCCCGGGTCAGGGC
>CAZNWB010000086.1:7947-13796 GCA_964576535.1 uncultured bacterium
TACTCCCGCGGGTGCTCGTGCCGGAGCATGTCCTCGGAGATCTTTCCGGTGAGCCACGTCCAGTTCATGGGATAGACGTCCGGGTTGAAGATGACGGAGTAGAAGTGCCAGACGATGATGGCCAGGGTGGCCAGCCAGGCCTCGTAGTAGTGTACGAGCGTCGCCAGGTCCAGCACCCATTTGGCCAGGAACCGGAGCGTGACGTTCTCGAACCAGAGCATGCAGCCCGTCACCACCATGACGACGGAACCCCAGATCACGGCCCAGTACTCTGCCTTCTCGATATAGCTGAAGCGGTCGAACCGCGCGGGCTCTCGCCGGAGGCCCAGGAGGTATCCGAAGTTCTGGACGGTCTCCACCACGTCCTGGTAGCGTGGGAACATGGCCAGCAGATGCGAGCGCCCGCGCCGCGTCGGCAGGTGGGCGACATGCCACAGGCAGGCCAGGACCATGACGATCGCCGCGCCGCGGTGGATCCAGCTGCGCAACGCATAGCCTCGCTCGAGGGCCACGAACCAGGCGAAGAGCCAGGTGTCGGGGAACTTCAGGGCAAAGCCGGTGTATACCAGGATGATGAAGCTCACCGCCAGCAGACCGTGCTGCCAGCGTTCGCCGGGCGTCATCCGCTCGATCCAGCGCTGGGTGCCTCGGGTGTGATTGGTGTACTCTCCGACTCCGAGGGTGGCGGCGGCCCCCCCGCGTCGGCGGTACTCTCGCCGGAGCTTCCGGAAGAAATCCAGGCCGTTGTGCAGGCTCATCCCCGAGATCGTCACGACGATGAGGAGGAGGTAGAAGTTGCGGACGTAAAACAAAATGGGCTCTTGTCGAGCCGTGAGCGCCACGTGCACGGCGCCCTTGGCAAAGTTCTCGCCGGCGCCGGGGTGACATTTG
Organism: uncultured bacterium; assembly: GCA_964576535.1. Lineage (GTDB taxonomy): Bacteria > Methylomirabilota > Methylomirabilia > Methylomirabilales > 2-02-FULL-66-22 > 2-02-FULL-66-22. The sequence continues at coordinate 8,839 of CAZNWB010000086.1, forward strand.
CCGCACGTCGCCGGGAGGTTGGCCGGGTTGATGGCCGACTTCGGATCCTGGGAGGGACGGATGTCGTGGACCCCATGGCAGCTTGCGCAGTTCGCCGCCACCTTGGATCCACCACGCGCCGCCAGGCCATGGAAGCTGTCGGCGTACGTCTCCAGGCGGCCGCCCGGGATCCCGTACTTCTCACTGATCCCCTCCGCCTCGTGGCAGCTTGAGCAGGTCCGGGACACGGAGGCCACGCTCACCCGCGAGGCGGGATCGCGCGCCGCCCGGATGGAATGCTCGCCGTGGCAGTCGGTACAGACAGGCGACTTGGTCACTCCCTGGACCATGGCCGTTCCGTGGATGCTCTCCAGATAGATCCGCGTCTCCTCGGCGTGGCACCTGCCGCAAGTCTTGGGGATGTTTTCCCGATAGATGGACGACGTGGGGTCGTTGGCCCGCCGGAGATCATGGCTCTCGTGACAGTCGTTACAGGTGGCCGCCGCCTTTCCCGCGGCCACGGCGCGACCGTGCACGCTCTTCTGATAGAGCTGGTACGCCTGAGGGATCGGGATGTGCCGCCGCTCGACCAGGGCGCGATCGGCATGGCAGCGGCCACACGTCTCGGCCGTGCGGGCGCGGTAGGTGGGCGATTCCGGATCCGTGTGTCTGCGCAGGCGATGGGCCTCGCCATGGCAATCAAAGCAGAGCGAGGCGTCCTGGATCCCCCGGGCCAAAGCCCGCGCGTGCACGCTTCCGACGTAGGCCTTGGTCACGGGAGCGTGACATGCCTGGCAGGGCTCCGCCCCTAGCTTGGCGGCGGGCGCCACGGCATGTGTTCCATGGCAGTTCTGGCAAGCGACCCGGGGAGTGCCCTTGGTGCGCCCATGGACGCTGGCAGCAAAGGTGCCTGCGCCCTTGGCGTGGCACTTCTGGCAGGCGACGGGGGGGAGCTTCTCGGCGTGGGGGACCTCGGCGATGCCCGTGTGGCAGGCCCTGCATTCTAGGCGACCGTGAACCGAGGTCTTCAGGACCGCCTCGTCCACCCCCCCTCTCAGCCCCTTGTCTGCATGGCACCAGAAACATTCCTCGTTGGTGGGGCCCGCTGCCGGTGCACCGGCTTTCGTCGGTGCGGTCGGCGCACCAGCCTTCGCTGGCGCCGGCACCAGCAGCGCGAGCAGGCCGAGAGCCATAACAGCCAGGACAAGCCTTCTCAAGGTCCGTCGCATTGCACACCAATCTGGTCGAGAACGCAAAAACCCCTTGGAACGTGAGCAACTTATGTGCCGTCAGGTCCCAGCATGCTGGACTGAATCCCTCCCCATAGTCCAATCCTCCGAGTGATGAATCTCACAACACTTACCGGCCCCTCCCACCTGGGGCCTTGGATGGGTTCGGACGAAGGCTCCGGCGTCTCCCACATGGTTGTCTCATCGCGCTTCATAGGTGTGCCATTTCCCACGAGCCGGAGAGCCGTTCTGCTGAGGGCGGAGGGAAAGGAACCGGTAGTAAAGGAGTGGGGAGACGGGGCGGTGGACCATCCCCTCCCAAAGCACCGAAGCCCACCCAGCTCAACGCTGGGTGGGCTCCAGGATGCAGGAAGGCCCCTGAATTGGGGAACGCTTCAGGCCTTCTTGTGGCACTTGGCGCAGTCGCCCTGCTCCTTCACGCTGAAAGCGGTCTTCCCATCATGGCACGTCCCGCACGACTGGCCCTTCTCCATGTCCGCCATCTTGGGAGCGCTCCGCTGCTTCGGGGTCATCTTGAAGACCTTCACATGGCAGTCGGTGCACTTCGGACTCTTGGCGACGTGCTTCTCGTGGCTGAAGACGACCTTCCCTTGTGCTCCCCCGGCGAATTCAAAGTCCGCGGGACCCTTGGCCTGCGCCCACGCTTGCTGGGCCAGCACGGCGCCGAAGAAGGCGATCACCCCGACCACAACTGCCAGGAGCAGTGTTGACCTCCACGTCAATCGCACCCGACTCACCTCCTTTCATTGACGGTCGTTGATTCTCCCCGCGCCGGACCGTCTATTGGTTCTTTGACGGCCGGCCCTCCCGGCCTATTCACGACATCTCAATGAAAAACTGACAACCGACAACGGGCAACCGGCCAACCGGATTGATCGGTTGTTCCGCCAGAGGCGGATCCGTTTGAAATCTTACATTGGCGGGGCGTTACCCTCCTCGTTGATCAATCTCACGGATCTTCAACACCAGCCCCGCGAGGGCCACCAGGATGATGCCGACTGAGACCCAGAGGCCCCGGTGCCGGAACCGGAGGTCCTCCATCGCCTTGACACCTTTCTCGTACGTCTTGCCGGCGATCTGCACCCCTTCCTCCGACAGCTTCGTGATGGGGGCGGGATCGAACTGATGCACGGTCGCCCGCGTCTTCAACAAAGCGTCCCTGGCCCCGCGCAGCTCGAATTTGGCCTGGCTCACCTCCATGCCGGCATGCTCGGCACGGTCCAGGATGGCCGCGGCGCGCTGGACGGCCCCGCGCAGCTCGTCGAGGGAGGCCCGGATCGCCGCGGCCTTCTGATATCCCGCCGAGGCGGGATCATGGCAGTTCACGCACACCGCTTTCTCGTCGGTCCCCACCAGCGTGTCGTTGGGCTTCATCACGTCATGGTTGCTATGGCAGGTCACGCACGGGACGAGGCCCATGGCGGCGAAGGCCTTCTTGTGGGGGCTCTGGTTGAAGAACTCCGCGGTGAGGCTGTGACAGGTCCCGCACACGTTGGCCACGGAATCCACACCCGGCGGCGTCGCCCCATGATTGCCGTGGCATACATTGCAGGTCGGCGCGGACAGGTCCCCCTTCTTGGTCAGCGCCTCGTAGTGGACGCTCTGCTTATACTTGTCCACGACGTCGGTCGCAATCTTGTAGCCCTGCATGTACTTGGCATCGCCGTGGCACCGGCCGCAGGTCTCCACCACCTTGACCGGGTAGGTCCAGGCCTGCTGGTCCTTGATCGCCCGGATCTTGTGCACGTCGTGGCAACTGATGCACGTGGCGACCTTCTGGTCGCCCGCCCGCAGCTTCTTCCCGTGAACGCTGGTGAAATACTCCTGGACCTGGTCCACGCGGATGGTCGGGTTGAACCTCTTCATGTAGGCGGCGTCGCTGTGACACCTGCCGCAGAGCTGGGGGATAGCCTGGTGCCGCGGCTTGCCGATGAACCCCTTGGCCGGGCTCATGGAGCCCTGGGGATCGAAGTTCGCGGGGTCCCCACCATGGCAGTCCTGGCAGAGGATGCCCTTGGCCAGGTGGATGTCCTGGGGAAACTTCTCGGCCGGCGGCGTCACGCGGGGATCGCCGATCCCCTGGTGGCATTCGATGCACGAGTTCCCTTCCGGCAGCTTCTGCGCCTCTGCCCGGCCGCCGGCGTGCAGCAGTGCCCCCGTGACGAGCACCGGGATAAGCACCAGCCGCAATCCCCGCATGCTAGTTCCCCCCCGGCGCCACGTAGCCCAGCACGCTCAGCACGATGATGTAGGTCACGATCCCCACGCCGATCCAGAAGAAGAGCGGGCTCTTCTCCCCCCGGGCCGTCTTTCGATCCAGGAACGGGACGAGCAACAGGAACAGGCCCCCCACTCCGAAACCGAGCACCCCGACCAACTCGCCGTCGATCGGGCCGATCTTGGCGGGGATGTACTTCAAGGTCTGGAACATGTACATGAAGTACCACTCGGGCCGGATGCCGGCCGGCGCTGGAGCAAAGGGATCCGCCTTGACCCCCAGCTCCCAGGGGAAGTAGGCCGCCAGCGCCCCCAGGACCGCCAGGGCCGAGAGCCAGCCGACCAGGTCCCGCAGGAGGAAGTGGGGGACGAAGGGCATCGTCCGGACCGGCTGTCCGCTCTGCTCGACCTCCGGCGGCACGCTCATGCCCTGCTTCTGCACCAGGAACAGGTGCAGTCCCAGGATGGCCGTCGTGAGGAGCGGCAGGATGGCCACGTGAAACCCGTAGAACCGGGACAGGGTGGCTCCGGTCACGTCCTCCCCGCCCCGGAGGATCCGGGCGATGAGATGCCCCACCAGGGGAACCTGGCCGGCCACGTCGGTCCCGACCTTCGTGGCAAAGTAGGCCAGCTCGTTCCACGGCAGCAGATACCCGCTGAACCCGAAAAACAGGAAGATCCCGAAGAGGGCCATCCCGGTGAGCCAGGTGAGCTCCCGCGGCTTCCGGTAGGCCCGGGTGAAGTACACGCTGAACAGGTGGATCATCATGGTGGCGACCAGCAGGTTGCCCGACCAGCTATGGATCGAGCGGATCAGCCAGCCGAACTCCACCTCGGTCACGATGAACTGGACGCTCTCGAAGGCCTCTTCGGCGCTGGGCCGGTAGTAGAGGAGCAGGAGGATTCCGGTCATCACCTGGATGATGAAGAGGAACAGCGTCATCCCGCCGAAGTAGTACCAGATGGTATGCCGGTGGACCGGCACCACCTTGTGCCGGATCAGCTCGCGGATCCCGGAGAGGTCGATCCGCTCCTCCACCCAGGCGTTGGCGATCCTGACCAGTTCGGCGACAGAGCGTGGAAAGCCCCCCATCCTCAGGCCCCCTTGCTGACGACGATCTGGTCCGCCTTGACGTTCACCTTGTAGGCCTCCAGTGGGCGCGGCGGCGGTCCGCTGACGTTCTTTCCGTTCAGATCGTAGATTCCGTTGTGACAGGCGCACCAGATGTCCTGCTTCTCCTCCCGGTACTGCACGGTGCAGTTGAGGTGGGTGCACGTCGCAGCAAAGGCCCGCATCTCCCCCGCCGGCGTCTTCACCAGGATGCCGGGCTGGCTGCCGAACTTGAAAATGCGGCCGGAGTTTGTCTTGAGCTCGGCGGGCTTCCACGGGACCGTGACGCTGGCGATGGTCGGTTCGCCGCTCTTGGGCGGGATCAGGAAGCGGACGACCGGGTAGAGCATCCAGGCCGCCATGGCCGTGAACCCGCCCCCCATCAGGATGTTGACGAAGCC
>CAZNWB010000087.1:0-13784 GCA_964576535.1 uncultured bacterium
ATGAAAATCCCATTCCCCGGATGCCGGTAGGGAGGGGGCTCGTCCCCCTCCGAGGCCGGAGGGCCACAAGGGCCCTCCCTACGACACACCGCGTCGGGGATTTTCCTCGAAGGCGCCAAGAACCCGAACTACATTTGGCGATAATGCAACTGCGAAACTCGGAACCCCTGATTGCCAGGTTGCCGAATTGCCCGTTTGCCAGGTCCGCAGGGTCACTTCGTCCGGCTGGGTGGTGCGCGCCTCGGCGCCGCCAGAGAGGCGTCCAAGGCCTGCTGGAACACCTCGAAGGGATAGGCGCCGATGAGCAACTGACCGTTGATCAGGAAGGCCGGCGTCCCGTTGGCCCCCAGGGCCCGGCCGAGGACCGTCTCCGCCTCCACCCGTTCGGCATGCTTCCCCGAGTCCAGGCAGCCATTGAAGGTCCGCTCATCCAGTCGCGATTGGCTGGCATACCGCTTGAGCCGAGATGTCGTGAACGCCAGGGGGGAATTTTCGCGGAACAGGCCATCGTGGTACTCCCAGAATCTCCCCTGGTCGTGGGCGCAGGCCGCAGCCTGGGCCGCCAGGACCGATGCCTCTCCCAGGATCGCCAGGTGCCGGTACAGGAAGCGGACCTTGCCGGACCGGACGTAGTGCTCCTCGATCCTCGGAAGGGTCTCCTGCCAGAACTTGCGGCAGTACACGCACTGGAAGTCGGAAAACTCCACCAGGACCACCGGGGCATCCTCGGGTCCCTTGCTGGGGCCAGGGGCTCGCTCCACGGCGGCAACCAGCTCCTCCCGCGAGAGGGCCCCCCGCGGCTCCCCGCTCATCGCCATTTCAGTGGTGCCTCCGAGGGCCCCCAGGACCATCCCCGCGAGCACCAGACCCAGGACTCGACGAACCATCCAGGGAGGTCTCGCACGGCACTTGCTCAACTCCTGCATCCGCATCGAATCTCTCCTCGGGAACTCCCAGCCGGTCCCATGCACTGGGCCCACAATATCCGGAAAACGGCCCGCGGTCAATCGTAGGCCGCGGCCGCACAGGCCGCGGTGGCGTAGGCCGCGGTGGCGCAGGCCCGGCGGTCGAATCCTGGAGCAGTTTGGGCTTGACAGTGCAGGCAGGGTCGCGTTATAGCCTCAACCCACCGCGACAGGTGCCCTTCGGAGTTCCGGGAGAGTGACGGGGTGATGCCGGCCAGCGGCGATTCGCGGGCGGGCAAAGGCGTGGCGGTAGCATGGGATGAAGATGTGCCCGGCCCTTTGGGAGGCAGATGTTCCCAAAGGGCCTTTGTGCTTTCCGCGTGACCTTCGGCTTCGGCGCACGCGGCCAGGACGCGCGAATGGGACAGAGCACTGTGGGGGATGACCAGCCACCCTGGGCGTCGTGTTTCCTGACTGACATCCTCATCAGCTACATGGAGGAGATCGGCACAGGAAAGACGACCCTCGACTACGCCGGCCTGTTCCGGGGTGTGGAAGGCTTGGACATTCCTCCCGACCCGGAGCGGTATCTCCGGGACGTCAACAACTGGGTGCCCCTGGCGGTCCTCAGGGACCTCCTCTCGCAGTGTGAGAGGAGCTCCGGGAAACGGGACATCGCCTATCTCGCCGCGCGGGCGTACTTCGATCCGGCCAAGAAAGACCTGCTGTCCACCTTCAAGATCATCCTCCAAGTCCTGAATGATCTCCGCTCGGTATTCATCTGCTCCCACCTGTGGGCGACCGTCCAGACCAACTACCTGAAGCTCCAGTGTTTCGAGGGCCAGGGCACCCCGCCCGCCATCTACCTGCTCGCCCGCTTCAACGAAAACGCGAGACCCCGGGCCGCGGGAATGCATTTCCTCCGGGGATTCTCCGAGGGATTCCCCCGCCTGTATCCCTTCATCGAAGACGTGCAATGCATCCAGGAGGTCTCCCAGGTGCGGATCGAGGACATCCTTCGGGACTTCCCCGACTATACGGTCACCAGCCGGGGAAACCAGCTGTCCATCCACCATCGGGGATCGCCCAGAGCGGTCGTCGAGGCTGTGAAGATTCCCTTGCGCTCCGAGGAGGTCCCCCTGTCTCCGGAATTCTGGATCGACATGCCGGACGCGGTGGTGGTGCCACCCCACGAAGGTCAGATCCGCGTCCTGACCAACACGGAGGAGACGGAACCCCCGAAGCCATCGCAGGCCACGTGGGCCTATCGCATTCTGAAGTCGGGGGTCCTGTCCGCAGAACACGTCTCCTACGCCTTCGAGGCGGGCGAAATCCTGAATGCGCCCTATTCCCGCTTTCGATTCCACTGGAGGGAGAGTCCGCCGCCGCAGAGAGACATGCCTGTGGAAAGCGTTCGCAGAGAGGTGTCCCGGCTCCTCTTCGAGCACCTGAAGCAGATCAAGCAGACCCAGGTCCGCATGGTCCAATACAACATCGAGAAACGGAGCCTCGCCCTCGAGAACATTCGGCTGCGGCGGGAAATCGAGCGGGAGTACAGTTTTGCCGGGATCCTCGGCCAGAGCCTGAAGATGCAGGAGCTGTTCGGGGTGATGCGATCCCTGGCGGAAACCGACGTGGTCGTTCTGATCCAGGGCGAAACGGGCACCGGGAAGGAGTTGATCGCCCGGGCGATCCATTACAACAGCCCCAGGCGAGGGAAACGGTTCGTCGCCGTGAACTGCGGGGCGCTCATGGAGACGCTGCTGGAGAGCGAGCTCTTCGGCCACGAGAAGGGGGCCTTCACGGGCGCCGCGACGCGCAGGAGCGGCGTCTTCGAGGTTGCCGACGGCGGCACCCTGTTCCTGGACGAGATCGGAGAGATCTCGCCAAGCACCCAGGTGCGGCTCTTGCGGGTCCTGCAGGAGGGAGAATTCCAGCGGGTCGGCGGCACCGTTCCCATTCGCGTGGATGTCCGGATCTTGTCCGCAACCAACCAGGACCTGGAAGACCTGGTCCGGAAGGGTCGCTTCCGACAGGATCTCTACTACCGGCTGAACGTCTTCCCGATCCGGGTCCCCCCCCTGCGAGAACGCGCGGAAGACATCCCGCTCCTGGTGGCCCATTTCGTGGAGCGGTGTAACCAGCGGCTGAAGAGGCGCGTGAGCGGCGTGGGCCCCCAGGCCATGGCCCTGCTCATGGCCAACAGTTGGCCCGGGAACGTCCGCGAGGTGGAGAATGCCATCCAGCGGATGATGGTCGTGGCCAAGGGGGAGGCCCTGGAGGTCCAGGACCTGCCCCCAGAGATGCGTGGAGGGGAAAGACCGCCGAGGGAGCCGGCGACGGACCTGAAGGGAATCACGCGTGGATCTGCGGAGATCGTGGAGAAGGAGGCGATCCAGCACGCCCTCACCGAGACCGGCGGGAACGTCACCCGGGCTGCCCGCTCCCTGGGCATCAGCCGGGCGACCCTCCAGAAGAAGATGAAGCTTTATGGCCTCCGGGGCCCCAGGGGGTGAGGACTGTCGACATCGCTGGGCACCTTCCGGGACAGAGCGCCCACCGGCACATGCATGCCTGGAGACCCTTCCATCCAGCCGGGCCCCTGACCATAGCCAGGGCAGGCCGTAGAAACCAGCACATCGGGACTGCTGCAATCCATGATCCGTCCGTGGTAATCACCGGCATTAGACTTGCCCACACCACGACCGGTGTGCCTCCGTCGCGTGGAGCGATCCATGTCCGACGGGAGTCCGCAGTCAAGGAGCATCGGATCCTGCAGATGACATCGTCATGACCGATTCCAAGCATCCTCTCCGAGGTCTCCTGGTCGCCCAATTCTTCGGCGCATTCAACGACAACGCGTGGAAGCTGATCGTCGCCTTGCTGGGAATAAACGTGGTTGCCCAACAGGTCGGTGGATCGGGCCCAGCGTTCGAGGCGGCGTCGCAAGCACAAACGACGGTCGCCTTCGTGATCTTCACGTTGCCCCTGATGCTGGTGTCGATCCCCGCTGGCCTGCTGGCCGACCGGCTGAGTAAACGGACTGTCCTCATCACGATGAAGGCGTTCGAGGTCCTCCTGATGGCGGGCGGAACCATCGTGCTCCTCGTCGGCCCATCGCACGGGAAACTCCCGCTCGTCGTCCTGGGCCTCATGGGCGTCCACAGCGCCTTCTTCAGCCCGGCCAAGTACGGTATCCTGCCGGAGATCCTCCCCCATGAGCAGCTTTCCGCGGGGAACGGCCTGCTGGAGATGTGGACCTTCATGGCGATCATCTCCGGAACCGTTGCCGGGGGGGTGCTCCTGGACTTGGCTGGGACATCAACGTGGATTGCCGCCCTGGTTCTCACCGTCCTGGCGGGGCTGGGCTTCCTCGCATCCTGGACGGTGCCTCGTGTGCGGCCTGCACGGTCCGAAGGGGGCGTGGCGACGACGGCGAAGATTGCCTTGGCGGCCATGCGGTCGGACCGCATCCTGCGCCTGGCGGTGCTCGGCGCGGTCCTCTTCTGGGCCATCGCCAGCCTCGTCGGCCAGGACATCCTCGTCTATGGAAAGTCGGCCCTGGGCCTTCGGGATCGGACCGTCGGCCTTCCGCTCGCCGTGCTGGCGGTCGGGATCGGCCTGGGGGCCGTCCTGGCGGGAAAACTCTCGGCATCGAAGGTCGAATACGGCTTGCTCCCCCTGGGCGCGATCGGCCTGACTCTCTTCTTGCTCACGCTGGGCGCCCTCACCCCGGGGATCGTCGGGACGCTGATCCTCATGGCGCTCCTCGGCGTGGCCAGCGGGATGTTGGTCGTCCCGCTGAACGCACTGATCCAATGGCGCTCGCCCGCCGATCGCCGGGGCGCCGTGATCGCCCTTTCGAACACCTTCGTTTTCGGTGGAGTCCTGGTGGGCTCTCTCGGTGCCACGGCCCTGTCGGAGGCGGGCCTCAGCGCAGGCGGTATCCTGCTGGCCGCCTCGGTGGCAGCCGCGGTCGGCACCGTGTGGGCGCTGTGGCTCCTGCCGGAGGCATTGCTCCGCCTGGTGCTGGTCCTCCTGACCCACACCTTCTACCGGCTCAGAGTGGTGGGACGGGAGAATGTCCCGGCGCGGGGCGGCGCGCTGCTCATTCCGAATCACGTGACCTTCGTGGACGGCCTGTTCCTGCTGGCAAGCCTGGATCGGCCCGTCCGTTTCGTCATGGAAGCCAGGTACTATCATCACCCCCTCCTCCGACCCTTCATGAAGTCGCTGGGGGCGATCCCGATCGCCGCAACCGGCGGCCCCCGGGTTGTCCTTCGCGCGCTCCGCGAGGCGGGCCGGCTTCTGGACGAGGGCGAGGTCGTGTGCATCTTCGCCGAGGGACAGGTCACCCGGACGGGAATGCTGCTCCCCTTCCGGCGGGGATTCGAACGCCTGGCCAAGGGCCGGAACGCCCCCATCATCCCGGTGCACCTTGACCGCGTCTGGGGAAGCATCTTCAGCTTCGCGGGCGGGCGGCTCCGCACGAGACTTCCGGAGCGGATCCCACACCCTGTGACCGTGTCGTTTGGCGCCTCCATGTCATCCACGACCCCTGCGCACGAGGTCCGTCGGGCGGTGCAGGATCTTGGGGCGGCGGCATGGGTCTTCCGAAAGGCGGCATGCCGGCCGCTGCATGCCGCCTTCGTCCGCGCCATGCGCCGGCATCCCTTCCGTTTCATGTTCGCCGACGCGATGCGCCCCCGTGTCTCCCGCCTGCAGGCGCTGGCCGGCGCCATTGCGCTGGCCCGGGTCCTCCGCCCCGGCTGGACGGGACAGGCAACCATCGGCGTCCTCCTGCCGCCCGGCGTGGCTGGAGCCCTGGTGAACTACGCGGCCACGCTCGCCGGCCGGACAAGCGTGAACCTCAATTACACCGGCGGGCGGGCGGGCCTCGCGTCGGCCGTGAGGCAGGCCGGCCTCCGCAGCGTGGTGACGAGCCGCACCTTCCTCGAGCGGGTGAAGCTCGATCTCCCGGACGGTGTCCAGCCACTGTGGGTGGAGACCCTCGTCCACCGCATCGATCGTGGCGCGCGATTCTGGGCCCTCCTGCTCGCCCTGGCGGCGCCCCTCAGGATCATCGAGCGAATGTGTGGCATGGACCGGAGGCCGACGGTGGACGACGTCCTCACCGTCCTCTTCAGCAGCGGGAGCACCGGCGACCCGAAGGGCGTCATGCTGACCCACTTCAACGTCTGGACGAATGTTGAGGCGGCAGCCCAGGCCTTCCCCCTCCAACCGACGGACAAGCTGGTGGGCGTCCTGCCCTTCTTCCATTCATTCGGGTACATGGCGACCCTCTGGCTCGCCGCCCTGCATGGCCTGGGGGTCGTGTTCCATCCGAGCCCGCTGGAGGCCAGCGCCATCGGCGAGCTGGTCCACCGCTATCGCGTGACGTTCCTGATCGCGACGCCGACGTTCCTGCAACTCTATGCACGGCGCTGCACCCCCGAACAGTTCGGCTCCCTCCGCCTGGTGCTCACCGGGGCGGAGAAGCTGTCCGAGCGGCTGGCCCAGACCTTCGAAGACCGGTTTGGGATCCGTCCGCTGGAGGGCTACGGGGTCACGGAATGTTCGCCCGTGATCGCGGTGAGCGGGCCGGGCTTTCGCGCCCCCGGCTTCTACCAGCGGGGGGCGCGCCGCGGGCACGTGGGACAGCCTCTCCCGGGCCTGTCGGTCCGCATCGTGGATCCGGAGAGCTTCGACCCGTTACCGCCGGGGAGCTCCGGGATGCTCCTGGTGAAGGGTCCCAACGTGATGCGGGGCTACCTGGGGCGGGATGATCTGACCGCCGCCGCGATGCGCGACGGGTGGTACGTCACCGGGGACATCGCGATGCTGGACGAGGACGGGTTCCTTCAGATCACCGACCGGCTCGCGCGATTCTCGAAGATCGGGGGCGAGATGGTGCCCCACGGGCGCGTGGAAGAAGCCCTGCACGAGGCGGCCGGCGTGGAGATGCAGGCCTTCGCCGTGACGGCGATCCCGGACGAGCGGAAGGGCGAACGGCTGGCCGTGCTGCACACCCTGGACGAGGCGGCAATCCCTGGTATCCTCGAGCAGCTCACCACCCAGGGTCTTCCTAACCTCTTTCTCCCGCGTCGCGACCATTTCCTGAAGGTGGACACGCTTCCGGTCCTGGGCACGGGGAAGCTGGACCTCCGCCAGATGAAGCGAATCGCCATGGAGCGCCTCGGATCCTTGGGATAGCATGTGTTGCCCTCTCCCAGCGTCTCCGCGTCCCCCGTTTCCCGGAGTCGCCAGCATGGACCATCAGCCAGAGCTCACCTTCAAGGTCGCGACCGAACCATGGGAATTCGAGCAGGTCCACCGGCTCAACTACAAGACCTTCGTCGAGGAGATTCCGCAGCACTCGCCAAACCCCAACAGGGTGTTGGTGGACAAGCTCCTCGCCCAGAGCACCTGTTTCATCTGTCTGGACGGGTCTCGATTGGTCGGGATGGTGACGGTCTGCGGACATCGCCCCTTCTCCCTGGACGCCAAGTTACCAGACTTGGACTCGTACCTACCGCCATCCTCTCGACCGTGCGAAGTCCGCCTGCTCGCCATCCAGAAGGAGTATCGTGGCGCGCAGATCCTCGGAGGGTTGCTGGTGTGCCTGATCCGCCATTGTCGGGATGCGGGCTACACCGTGGGCCTGATTTCGGCGGCGGCCAGCCAGCAGCGGCTGTACCGGCACTTGGGGTTTGTCCCCTTCGGCCCGCTCCTGGGCACGGTGAGGGTTCCCTTCCAAGGCATGTATATCACCTGGGAGACACTGGCGAAATCGGCGCAAGGGCTCGGCACCAGGAGCCAAGGCTTCCCCCTGCCGTCCCCACCCTGATCCCCCTCGAGGCTTGACCCCGTGAAGATGGGCGAATCCGGCATCTCTGAGACGGGTTCTGTCCCCGTGCAGGCGATGGGTCGAGCCAGCCGTTTTTGGAGACTGACCCTCACCCGGAAGACGCCACCGCGATGGATCTGAAGATTCCCCTCCCCGCCTTTGCGAGACCGCTGGCACCTTACCACTGGTGGTTCTGGCGCCTCGGCCGGATCATCGCCTGGCTCTCCGGCGGGCGGCACGCCACCGGCACGCAGGTGATCCCGCGGACGGGCCCAGTCGTGGTGATTGCGCCCCACTTGAGCTTTTTAGACGCCCTGTTCCTCGCCGCTGCACTCCCCCGCCCGTCTCGGTTCTTGACCGCGGCCTTCTACATCGAACAGAGCGCAGCCTTATCCTGGCTCTTCTACCTGGCGGGAGTGATTCCGGTCAGGCGGCACCGTGCGGACCCGACGGCCGTCCGTCGGGCCTTCCGGCTCCTTGCCCGCGGGGAGGTCATCGCCTTCTTCCCGGAAGGCGGCAGGAACTGGACCGGGGTCCCCCATCTTCCAACGCCTCCTGCGGTGAAGCTGCTCCTGGGGCTGAAGGTGCCGATTTACGTTGCCGCCATCCACGGGTCGTACGACTATTGGCCGCGGTTCGCCGCCACGCCGCGACCGCGGAAAGTGTCCGTCCGAATCCTCGGCCCGCTCTCGATCGCCGACGGCCGGCCCCTGCCTGCACCGGAACGGAAAGAAAAGGTCCGGCGCTGGTGGTCCGACGTATACGCGGCGGGAGGTCGGGCGGATGTCGGGCCCGCGACCGAGGAGATCCACTCGCGCTTCGCGATGGTCGCAGCCGGAGAGGGCGACCGCCTGCGGCTGGAACTCCCCGGGCGGCTCGCGGCCTTGACCCGGATCCTCTGTTTCTGCCCCGAGTGCGCCACCGCCGCCCTGGCATTCGATGGGCGATCGCTCGCCTGCCCGGCCTGTGGTGTCACGTTCCATGCGGCGAGGTTGGGACGGGTACGCCTGGTCTCGACACGCGGGGACACCCTGGCGGACCTGTCGGTGCACGAACTGTTCACCCGCATGCTGTCGCGGCTGGAAGCCCGGACGCGGACCGAACTCCGTCTCGAGGAACGTGTTGAGGCCGGGGAGATTCCGCGAGATTCCATGGATGCCGGCACGATCCCGTTCCGGCCGGCCTTGGCGTGGCTCGATCGCGCCGGCCTCCGCGTCGTCGCGACGGGCCGCGAAATCCACCGGCCGCTGACTACCGTCGCGGCCGCCAGCATGGTGGGATCCGAGATCTTGGAGATCCCACATGGAACGTCCGGAACGGTGCTATACCTGCGCGCTCCTGCGGGCGCTTTCCGGCTCCTGTTGGCTGCACGCGCATGCCTGCACCTGCCCCTGGAGTCGATGAGACTCTGAGCTGCGTCTCGATCACCTCACCGGATTCCCTCAGCCTGCAGGTGCGCCGATGCGCGGAGGACGGGCGCGGCCATCCCACACAAAAAATATGGTTTTTGACATGCCCCCGTGCTATCTTTCCCAGCCGTCAGGGGAGCAGGCCGATGGCTTGCTCCTCCGGACCGCATTCCTCGCGTCCCAGGCCCCGGTCTCCATCTTTCCGAAGGGACTGACGAACCCTTGAGTCGAATCCGCGACGCACTGACGGGAAAGACGCTCCTGCTTACAGGGGTGACCGGCTTCCTGGCGAAGGCCCTCCTGGTTAAGCTGCTGAGGGACTTTCCGGATGTGCGGCGCCTCTACGTCCTGATCCGGCCCGAGCCCACTGCCCGCGATCCTCTGGCCGGGGCGCAAGACCGCCTCCTGCGCGAGGTCTTCGACTCCAGCGCCTGTCTCCCGTTGCGGCAGCGGTACCGCGATTCCTTTGCCCCGTGGGTCGCAACGAAGGTTACCGCGCTACCCGGTGACCTCGCCCGGGACGGGTTGGGGTGGGACCCCGCACTCTTCGACCGGTTGGCCAACGAACTCGACCTCATCATCAACTGTGCGGCCAGCGTGGCCTTCGACGAGCGTCTCGACCACGCGTTGGATCTGAACACCTTTGGCCCTTCGCGGCTGCTGGCGCTGGCCCGCGCGGGCCGAAACATCCCCCTGGTGCAGGTCTCGACCGCCTACGTTTGCGGCGACCAGGTGGGGTCGGTGCCGGAGGTCTCACCAGTGGTGGGGACGTCCCCGGCCGGCCGGCGGTCAGGCGAAGCCCCCCGCGACCTGGATGACCTGATCGGGGAGCTTCGCCGGGCCTGCCTGGTGGTGACCCGGGCGGGGGACGGGGAGGCCACCCGCCGAGCCCTGGTGGCGGAGGGCCTGGCGCGCGCCCGGGCGCTGGGATGGCACGACGTGTACACCATGACCAAGGGGCTGGCCGAACAGCTCCTGGTCCGCGATCGGGGACGCGTCCCCCTGTGCCTTCTCCGCCCCTCCATCATCGAAAGCGCCCTGGAGGAGCCACAGCCTGGCTGGCTGGATGGCCTTCGCATGGCGGACCCCATGATCGTGGCCTATGCCCGGGGCCAGTTGCGAGACTTCCCCGCTGATCCCACCGTGGGCATTGACATCGTTCCGGTCGATCTGGTCGTCAATGCAATCGTGGCCGCCTCGGCCGCCCTCCTTCGGGAGGGTGGGTTCACCGTCTATCACGTGGCCACGGGCGATGTCGTTCCCTTGCGGGTGGAGGAGCTGGGAAACTACGTCTACGAATACTTCAACCGCCACCCGCTGCGCCACAAAGACGGTCGCCTGGTGCGCGTGGCGCCCTGGCGGTTCCCCTCTCGCCGGGCTTTCGAGCGCCGCTACCGGTCGGGTCGGCTGGTGCCGCTCCAAGCGCTGCGGAAGGCCCTGGCGTTACCCATCCTGGCCCCGCTCCGGGAGAGATTCCAGCCGGCCCTCACGACCCGCATCCATGCGGTCGAGCAACTCCTCAACCTGGCTGAGCTGTATTCCCCCTACACGCACCTCGGGTGCACGTTCGAAACGAGCCGGTTCCGGGCCCTGGCGGCATCCCTGGACGCCGACGACCGGGCCCGTTTCCCCTTCGACGCCAAGGCCATCGACTGGCGGGAGTACATCCAGGACGTGCACATCCCCGGGCTGAAACACTTCGTCCTGCGAATCGAGGATGTCCCAGGGGCGGGGAGGGCCAAGACCGAGATGCTGCGGGAGGCCCCGGCAGTCGCGCCCCCGTCCTCAGTGGAGGAAGTCCGCACCCTCAGGGACCTTCTGCTCCGCGCGTCGAGCCGGCACGGGGGGGCCACGGCGCTGGAGATCAAGCAGGGCGACCGCTACATCCAGTATTCTTTCGAGGAGGTCGCGCGGCTGGCCGCGCTGATAGGTGAGCGCCTGCTGGCCCATGGACTCAGCGCCGGCGACCGTGTGGGCCTCTTGGCGGAGAACCGGCCCGAGTGGGGGATCGGATACTTGGGGGCCGTCAGCCAGGGGATGGTGGTCGTCCCCCTCGACCCAAAGCTTCCGGAATCCGAACTCGAGGATCTCCTCCGTCGAACGGGCACGCAGGCCCTGCTCTGCACTGACCGCCTGCTTCGTGAGTCGTCCGGCAACCTGCTCCACCGCCTGACCGGACCGCGGGGCAGCGTCGCCGTCCTGGACCTCGCCCGGTTCGGGATGCCGTTCCCCGGGCTCGAGCCTCCCGCGCGGGCCCGCGGGCACGGGCGGATCCCCGGCCCCCAGGATCTCGCCTCCATTCTCTTCACCTCCGGGACGACGATCGCGCCCAAGGGCGTCATGCTCAGCCACGGCAACTTCGTGGCAAACGTCCGGGCGGTGGCGGAATTCCTGGAGGCGTCTCCGGCGGATCGGTTCCTCTCGGTGCTCCCGCTCCACCATGTCTTCGAGTTCACGGGCGGGCTCCTGACCCCGCTCTGGATCGGGGCCCGCATCACGTACGTGTCCACCCTGGGCTCACCCCAGATCGTGGCGGCGATGCAGGAGCGCGCCATCACGGTATTGCTGGGGGTGCCCCGCCTGTATCAGCTCCTCGCCCAGGGGATCGAGGCGCGAATCGCGGCCGCTGGCCCCATCGCCCAGGGAGCCGCCCGGGTACTTGCCCGCCTGGCCGCCCGCACGGGGATGCGCGCGCGGCGGCTCTTTTTCCGGCGCGTCCACCGCGCCTTGGGGGGCCGGGTTCGGGTGCTGGTCAGCGGCGGCGCCCCCCTGGACGCCGAGCTGTTCGACCGATTCCGCAGCATGGGCTTCGTCCTGTGCGAAGGCTACGGTCTCACCGAGACGGCGCCGGTCCTGACCGTCAATCCTCCGGACCGGACCCGGCGGGGGTCGGTGGGTCTGCCCCTCCCCGGCGTGGACCTCCGGATCGTCGGCGCGGACGGGGACGGCGTTGGCGAGATCGTGGTGAGAGGGCCCAACGTCATGCGGGGCTACCTTGGGCAGCCGGAACTCACGGCCTCGACCCTCAGGGATGGCTGGCTTCACACCGGAGATCTCGGACGGCTGGACGCCGATGGCTTCCTCTACATCACCGGTCGCCTCAAGGACGTCATCGTCACCCCGGCCGGCAAGACGCTCAGTCCCGAGGAGGTGGAAGAGTCGTATAAAGATCTCCCGGGCGTCCTGGAATCCTGCGTCGTGGGGATGCCCTCCCCCACGGGGTCCGGCGAGGGGGTGCATCTGGTCGTCGTCCCCGACGGCGCCGCGGGCGTGAGCCAGGCAGAGATCCTGCGGGCGATCGATGCCCGTGCCAAGGCGGTGCCCACCCACCGGCGCATCCAGCGGGTGCACTTCCTCTCGGGGGAACTGCCCAAGACCACGACCCTGAAGGTGAAACGGGGGGCCGTGCGGCGCCTCCTGGAGGCGGACGTGCCGGCGCGCGACGGCGCAGCATCTCTGGGCCATGAGGCCGGAACGTCCTGGGGCGCCAGCCCGCAGGAGCAGGCCGTGCTGGCGCTCATCGCCCGCCTGGCCGGTATTCCGGTGAGCCGTGTGTCACCCGATGCCCATCTGGAACGGGACCTGGCGATCGATTCCCTGATGCGGGTGGAGATCCTGGCCTTTCTGGATGGCCAGCGGGCGCGCCCGTTGCCGGAGGATCGGATCACCCGTGCCACCACGGTGGGTGACGTGCTGGACCTTGCGCGCCGCCAGAGGGGCTGGGAAGGCCGGGGCGGTATCTCCTGGCAGCGCCTCCTCGCGCAGCCGGCCGCGGAGCGGCGACCCTTGCAGCGCATGCCCCGCCCCAGGGTGTTCCGGACGACGCTGCGAGCGGCCCGGGGGTTCCTGGGCGGGTACTGTGGGATCGCCTCGGAAGGCTTGGAACATCTCCCTGCGAAAGGCCCCTTCCTGCTGGCGGCCAATCACACCAGCCACCTGGACGCCTTCGCCGTCCTGGCGGCCCTGGGGGACCGGGCGTGGGAAGTCTCCCTGGTCGGCGCCCGGGACTACTTCTTCAACCGGACATGGAAGCGCCTGGTCCTCCCGCAAGCCTTACACATCATCCCGTTCGACCGTGAGGGAGATTTCCTCGAAGGGCTGCGCCTGTGCCGCGAGGCCATCGGGCAGGGCCGGTCGCTCCTGATCTTTCCCGAGGGGACACGGTCCCGCACTGGGGAGCTCCTGCCGTTCAAGGCGGGGGTCGGCGTCCTGGCGGTGGAGCTGGGCCTCCCGATCGTCCCCACGGCCATCCAGGGGACCTACCAGGCCCTGCCCAAGGGGAGAGCCGTGCCGCGTCGGCACCCGATTCGCGTCACCTTCGGGGCACCGGTCCTGCCGGGGTCTCCGGATGGGGGGGATGAGGCGACGGCCTACGACCGCTACCGAGATGTCGTCGAGCGCGTGCTGGGCGCCGTCGAGGCGTTGCGGGCATCCGCCCCGCGCATGCATGCGGTACCGGGCGGGCCCGACAGGTAGCCGGTGCCGTCAGGTCGCCCCCGCCCCCTGCAGAGATCATGGTCACCGCTCCTCAGCCGCCGGGCGACGTGAACGGGGCGTCCCGCCCGCGTCAGTGGGCCCTCGTCACGGGCGCCTCGTCCGGCATCGGGATGGCGCTGGCGCGCG
>CAZNWB010000088.1:0-13517 GCA_964576535.1 uncultured bacterium
CGGGGGGGAGATCCGAGCTGCGAGCAACCCGGACCGGGGCGCGACCTTCTCATTCGTGCTGCCGGCCATCGGCGATCCCTCCCCCTGAATCCTCCAAGATCCGACAGGGACAGCGACAGCGACCCCCAATCCACTGATCCACTAATCCACCAATCCACGCTCTCACCTTGGCCCTCGCCTTTCCAGCTCATTCTGCATTCGGGCACCCTCTGGAAGTTCCGCATTCAGACCGCTCCTCAGCTCCTCGGCTCTGCACGCCTAATTGACAAATCGACCAATTGACCAATCGACGTTTGTCCTCTCGGCTCGCGGCTCTCGGCTCTGTCCTGCCATTCCGCATTGAGTTTCCCTGTCGCTATCCCTGTCGGCATGTCTTGAGATAGGACCAAGGTCCAATAGACGGCCGTGGGGCCCTACGCTAAACTGCCTCCCATGTCCGATCCGGCGTGTGGAACCGTTGCCTTCTCGGCAGCGTGCCCTGTCCCACATCCCCCCAGGTGACACCATTGTCCAAGCGCCTTGTTGCCATCGTTGATGACGATGCCTCGGTCAGAAAAGCGCTCCGGCGGCTCCTCGCGTCCGCAGGCCTTGCCTCGATCGCCTTTGCGTCCGCGCAGGATTATCTGGAGGCCCAACTCCCGGAGGCTCCGGGCTGCCTGGTCTTAGACATCCATCTGGGCGGGATGAATGGCTTCGAGCTGCACCAATGCCTCAAGGCGGCCGGCGATACCACCCCTGTGGTTTTCATCACAGCCCACGACGATGAGGTGACCGGCGAGCGAGCCCGGCTTGCGGGGGCCGCAGGGTATCTGCGCAAGCCCCTCGAGGGGTCGGTGCTCATCGAGACGATCCGCGCGGCGCTGGAGCCGCGAGCCTCGGGCTAGCCTGCTTTATTCACGAAGCTTGCGACTTCGTGAATACGCACCTGCAAAGAAGAGGGTCTCTTCCCTGCAGGTTTCGACGCGGTGCTTCGCACCTTGCTCAAGGCTAGCCCTGAACGCAGGCCTGTACAGGCCGGAGTCGAAGCCCGCAGGGCGGGTTATTCATCGAGCGATAGTGAGTTCATGAATAATCCGGGCTAGGATGCAAAGGGAAAGCCGGTGGGGCGGTGCAAGGGGCACACTCCGCCACGCCGGGGGAGCGCGGCAGGCTCGGTCGGGTCCAACAGGCGCGATTCTTGTTTGTCCGGGGGGTCTCCGGTGTGCTATGAATACCCGGCCGTCACCCCGCCCAGGCCCTCCCCCGGGCGGGACGGGCCGCCGGCGGTCGGGAGGCAGGCAGGTGCCCGAGGGCCGCGCGCCGGGGCGGCCGGCTTCAACGCGCCGGTGGCCGGTCGCGTCTTCGTCACGGAGGAGATCCGCGGGGAGTTCGAGTCTCCGTTCGTGTCGCTGGAATCCGTCATCGTGGCGTGACGCGCTTTGCGTCTTCGCGAGACCAGTAGTGGCCCAACTTCCTCGACGGGGTCAACCTCACCGTCAACTGGTGGTTCTCGGAGGGGATGGCATGCGACAATTCATCTGCGCAGCAGCTTTGCTCGGGATGGTGGCTCTGATGCCTCTGCTCGCCGCGTGCGTTCCCGCGGCACTGATGGTTGACAGGGCAGTCGAGGCGCGGGCGGAGGACAGCCGGCTCTTTCCTGCAAGCCTGGATCGGGTCTGGCCGGCAACGCTTGCCGCCATGCGGCAACTGCAGATGCAGGTGACGAATAGCGTCCGGGACAATCTCGGCGGAGACATCGACGGGGTGTCGGCTGGCGGGGAAACGGTCACGGTGCGCCTCGAGGCGTCTGGGGAGGGGCAGACCCGCGTCAGGGTCCGGGTCGGCGAGATGCGGGACCGGGATGCGACCGACTTCATCTTTGCCAAGATCACTGACGGTCTGTGAGCCCGATGGGTCGAAGGGTCACAAAGTCGCAGGGTCACAGGGTCGCAAAGTCGAAGGGTCACAGGGTCGAAGAGTCGCAAAGTCGAAGGGTCGAAAGGTCAAGGGGTCGAAGGGTCGAAGGGTCCGATGGAAAAGGCGAAGAGGTTCGAGGATCTGTGGATCTGGCAGCAGGCCCGTGAGCTGGTCAAGGAGATTTATGAAGATTTCCGGGCCGGCGCGGGCTCAAAAGACTTCGGCTTTCGAGGTCAGATTCAGGCGGCAGGGATTTCCATTATGAACAACATCGCCGAGGGATTCGAGCGGGCCACGGATCCGGATTTTGCTCGATTTCTCGATGTGGCCAAAGGGTCCTGTGGCGAGGTGCGGAGTATGTATTACAGTGCCGAAGATCTGGGCTACGTTGTTGTGACCACTGCTGAGGCCAGACGGACAAAGGCCAGAAAAATTGCGGGTGGCATCACCGCTCTGACGCAACACCTGCGGGGCACCAATCTCGAATCAGGCGGGACGATCGAAGGTTGACCCGCTCGATGTGGCCGACCCTGCGACCTTTGGACCCTGCGACCCTGCGACTTTGCGACCCTTTGCCTGTTCGACTATGCCCTGGACCGCCTTGCACACCTTCACCATGAAAGGAGAATCCGAGATGAGGTTCCTGAGGCTGTTCGTCGTCGCTCTCGTAGCGGTGATCGCCGCGCCGGCCCTTGGCCAGGACAAGCCCGCGAGCAACATGGAGATCCTGCGGGAGAAAATCAAGGCGGACAAGAAGCTGATCGTGGCAGAGGCCATGCAGCTCACCCAGGCCGAGGCCCCAGGCTTCTGGCCGGTGTACGAGGCCTACCAGGCCGATCTGGGTAAGATTAATGTACGCCTCGGCCAACTGATCAAGCGCTACGCGGACGCGTACCGCACCGACACCCTGACCAACGATCAGGCGAAAGCGCTCCTGGACGAAGCGCTCCAGGTCGAGGAAGCGGAGGTCGCGCTCAAGCGCGCCTACGTGCCAAGGCTGTCCGCGGTGCTGTCGCAGGTGAAGGTGGCGCGGTACCTTCAGATCGAGAACAAGATCCGGGCCGCGATCAAGTACGAGCTGGCCGGTGACATCCCGTTGGCGCGGTGATCCGGAATTCTCAACCGCCAAGGCGCCAAGTACAGCCCAAATTCGAATTTCGAGCTTCGATTTTCGAAATGGGAATGGCGTCATGGCGGTTTTAGGGTTTTCTCCGATGAGGGCCAACCAAGGAGGAGTTATTCCGAATGAGCAGGCTACTGCCTCTCATTGCCGGGACTGTGCTCGCCCCGTGCGCCGCGGTCGCTCTGCTGGCGGGGTGCGCCAGCCTCGCCGTCCGGCCGTGCGATACCATCGAGGATCGTGACGGGAAGTACTTCGGCCGCTTCTTCCTTGGCGTGGCTACCGTGGGCCTCTCCGAGGTAACAATCCAGGCGGAGGAGACCCGGGAGGCCATGGAGGGATGGCGCTTCTGCCCGCCCCCCCCGGGTGTCCAGGTGGTCGCTCCCCAGCGTCCCTCCGGCGCCAATGCCGGCGCGGTGGCGACCCTGGCCAACGGGACGCGCTGGACGCTCAGCGTCTATCTTAACCAGGACCCGGAGACCCCGGGCAAGGGGCCGTTCACCATTCTGCGGCCCGGCGGGAGCCTCCAGATCGCCTTCCTGGCCGGCCGGTATCGCCTGGTGGCTCGCCCGACTGGGGCGCCGCCCGGCACGCTGCCCCCGGTAAGCTGGGACAGGCAGATCGAGGTGGATCCGAGAGTGCGAAGCTTCAGGCTGCAGTTCAACGAGGCGGACTTCAAGTAGCGTGCGCTGTGTCGCGGGCCGAGCCGGTTGCCCTCGGCGGGTCACCTTCCTGGCGGGGCGCAAAAGAGAGCGTTCAGGCTGATCGAAGAGGAGATTGCCATGGCAACGCGCTGGAAAACGGTCCTAGTCGTCTTTGTGCTGGGGATCCTCATTTGCACTGGGAGCGTGGCGATGGCGGCCTCTGCTGCCGAGATCGACCGCGACGCGACCGCGGCCCTGAAGAAGCTCTACGCGAGCACCCCCAAGGTCAAGGAGTTGGCCGCTGCTGCCAAGGGGGTCCTCGTCTTCCCGCGTATCATCAAGGCGGGGTTCCTCGTCGCCGGTCAGTACGGGGAGGGGGCGCTGCGGGTGGGCGGGAAGACGGCGGGCTACTACAGCACGGTGGCCGCCTCCTACGGCTATCAGGCCGGCGCCCAGACGTTCGGCTACGCGCTCTTCTTCATGACGGACAGCGCGCTGGGGTACCTCGACAAGAGTGACGGCTGGGAACTCGGCAGCGCGCCAAGCGTCGTCGTCGTGGACCAGGGAACGGCCGCGGGCCTCAGTACCAGCACGCTCCAGAGCGACATGTACGCCTTCTTCTTCAGCCAGACGGGGCTCATGGCGGGCCTCGGTCTGCAGGGCTCGAAGATCACGAAGATCGAGAAGTGACAAGGCGGGTCGCCGGAAATCGGAGCTGTGATTATCGGACGGTCGCCGGCCATGCTTTTCGTCCGCAGTGATTCGGTGCGGCAGACAGCTTCTTTCGCGCTTGGGATCAGGGAGACACTCAGGGAGGAGGAGAAACCGATGAGGACGTGGAGACGGAGACATGGTGTGGTCATTGGGGTCGGGCTGCTCCTGCTTGGCCTCGCGGGCCAGGTTGCGCTAGCCCAGCAGCCGGCCCAGACGCAGGCTGATGATTCCCAGACGCAAGCATTGGAGGACATCCAGCTCACGCGCGCGTTGATCCAGGCCGAACGCCAGGCAATTGTTACCAAGGCGATGGACCTCACCTCGGAGGAGATGCA
The DNA here is from genome assembly GCA_964576535.1 of uncultured bacterium. Classification (GTDB taxonomy): domain Bacteria; phylum Methylomirabilota; class Methylomirabilia; order Methylomirabilales; family 2-02-FULL-66-22; genus 2-02-FULL-66-22. The sequence goes on from CAZNWB010000088.1 coordinate 4,710, forward strand.
CGGTTTCTGGCCCCTGTATCGGGAGTACCGGTTGGAAGCGACCAAGGTGGGGGACCGGATCGTCGCCCTCATCGCCACGTATGCGGAGAATTACGACAGTCTCACGGATGCGGTGGCGGACAAGCTGCTTCACGAGTTCGTGAGCATCGAGAAGGAGCGGGCGCGCCTGAAGGCAAAGTATCTGCCCAAGTTCAAGAAGGTGATGCCCGCCAAGAAGGTCGCGCGCTTCTACCAGCTCGAGAACAAGCTGGACATCGCGATCCTCGCCGAGGTGGCGCAGAACGTCCCGCTGGCCCGGTGAGCGGCACGCTGAGGCAAGAAAGGAGAGCGAGCCATGTGGAAACTGCTGAGTATCGCAATGGCTGTCGGGCTGGCGACGTGCATCGCCGGCAGCCAGGCGTCGGCCGAGGTCTTTGCCTACCCAAAGAAGGGGCAGAGCCAGGAGCAGTTCGAGAAGGATCAGTTCGAGTGCCACAAGTGGGCCAAGGGCCAGACGGGCGTGGACCCGACCCAGCCGCAGCAGAGCGCGGCCGCGCCTCCGCCCCAGCAGGGCGGGGCAGTGAGCGGGGCGGCCCGCGGGGCAGCCCTCGGGGCGATCGGTGGCGCCATCGCCGGGGATGCTGGGAAGGGCGCAGCCATTGGGGCCGGCGTCGGCGCCGCGGGGGGTGCCATGAAGAAAAGGCAACAGCAGCAACAGTCGGCCCAAGCTCAGCAGCAGGCCCAGGCGCAAGCCCAGGCGGCCAGGGCGCAGTACGACAAGGCCTACGCCGTCTGCCTGCAGGGGCGCGGGTACCAGGTCCGTTGATCCGGATCCACGCGGCGCGTGCGGGTTGAGAGTCGGCCCGGCCCACAGAGTGGCAATCATGGCGAACAGGGGATATGCGACGGTTCTCGGCTCGGCCCTCTTGGTCGCCCTCGTGGGTTTCTGGGTCGCCCTCGCGTTTGTGAAGCCGGCGCCGCCGGACAGGATCGTCCTGAGCACGGGCCGCGAGGACGGCGCCTACTACCTGTTCGCCCAGCGATACCGGGAAATCCTGGCGCGAAGCCGCGTCAGGCTTGAGATCCGGACGTCGGCGGGGTCGGTAGAGAACCTCGATCGGTTGCGGGCCGACGCCGGCGGGGTGGATCTCGCCTTCGTGCAGGGCGGAACCAAGGCCGGGGCGGAGACCGGCGATCTGATCTCGCTGGGGAGCCTGTACTACGAGCCCCTGTGGGTGTTCACCCGCGGTGACCGCCGGGTCGCCCGGCTCGGGGAGCTGCGCGGCAAGCGGATCGGCGTGGACAAGCCGGGCAGCGGGACCCGGCCCGTCGCGATGCGGCTCCTGGCCGACAATGGCGTCACGCCCTCCTCGGCCAGCCTGTCCGACCTGGGCGGCCAGGAGGCCACGGCGGCCCTGCGCCATGGGCGTCTCGACGCGGCGTTCTTCATCGCTTCGCCACGGTCCCCTGTCGTTCGAGAGTTGCTGAAAGGCGACGGCCTCCGGCTGATGAGCTTCCAGCAGGCCGAGGCGTACATTCGCATCTACCCGTACCTGTCGAGGCTCGTGCTGCCGCAGGGGGTGATTGATCTCGACAAGAATGTGCCGGCCGCGGACACCATGTTGCTTGCCGTCACTGCCAATCTCGTGGCGCGGCGTGAACTTCACCCTGCGCTCGTTGACCTTCTGCTCCGGGCAGCCGAAGAGGTCCATGGTGCCGGAGGCATCTTCGAGCGCCAGGGCGAGTTCCCCGCCCCCATGCACCTCGAGTTCCCGCTGAGCGAAGAGGCCGGCCGATACTACAAGCGAGGCCCATCCTTCCTGCCGCGGTATCTCCCTTTCTGGATCGCGACATTCGTGGATCGCATGCTGGTCATGCTGATACCGCTGGTTGCGCTGGTCTGGCCGATGTCGCGGGTTCTCCCACCTCTCTATCGTTGGAGGGTGCAGCGAAAGATCTACCGCTGGTACAAAGACGTCAAGGCGGTTGATCCCATGTCGTCCAGCGGGCCAGCCGATTTGGACGCGCGATTGCGGCAGGTGGGCAGGATCGAGAGTGAGATCAATAAGCTGTCGGTACCGCTGGCCTACGCAAACCGGGTGTATGAGCTGCGCATGCACATCAACCTGGTGCGCCAGCGGCTGGAGGCCGCGCCGCAAGCCGGTGGCAGCGGAGGCAAAGGCACTTCGTGACCGTCCCCGTCTGCCTGCGGCCGTCGCGGCCTCGCCGCGGCCACGGGTCGGAGCCCCGAAGCGCACGCCAGTAATCGGCCGGCAGACCTCCGGGGTGTAGAGACACACTGGACCGTCTTGGATATTCGTCCCGAGGATGGCGGATACGCTCGGCGTTCTTTTCCACTGGAGCCTATTCGTACCCGGAGTCATGCACCATGGCCGAAATCCAGCGCGACCTTACCCGGACCGTGCTTGCGGTCCTCTTCATCGGGGGCCTGATCGGGTTCTCGTTCTGGATTCTGAGACCGTTCCTCGGGGCTTTCGTCTGGGCGACGATGATCGTGGTGGCGACGTGGCCCGTGATGCTGGCGGTCCAGGCCCGATTGTGGGGCAAGCGCGGGCTGACGGTCATGGTGATGACGCTGGCTCTCCTGTCCGTCCTGATCGTGCCGTTCTCCCTTGCGATCGGCACCATCGTCGCCAAGGCCGACGAGATCGTCGGCTGGGCGAAGTCGCTTGCGACCTTCAAGGCGCCGCCCCCGCCGGTGTGGGTGGGGAAACTGCCCCTCATTGGCGGCAAGGCCGCCCAAGCATGGGAATTGGTCGCCACCGCAGGAGTCGAGGGCCTCGCCCCGAAGGTCGCGCCCTATCTCGGTGATGTGACCCGCTGGTTCGTCGGCCAGGTGGGCGGCGTCGGGCTTGTGATCGTCCAGTTCCTGCTCACCGTTGTGATCTCGGCGATCCTGTATCTCTACGGCGAGGGCGCGGCCGCGGGCGTCAGGCGCTTCGCACGCCGCCTCGCGGGCCCACAGGGCGAGAACGCCGTCCAGCTTGCCGGCCAGGCCATCCGCGGCGTGGCGCTGGGTGTGGTCGTGACGGCCCTCGCGCAGTCGGTGCTGGGCGGTCTCGGCCTCGCCATCGCGGGCGTGCCCTTTGCGGCGATTCTCACCGCGGTGATGTTCTTGCTGGCGATTGCGCAACTCGGCCCGCTCCTCGTGCTTGCGCCCGCGGTGGCCTGGCTGTATTGGAAGGGCAGCTCGGGCTGGGGGACGTTCCTCCTCGTCTGGACGATCGTGGTCGGTGCCATGGATAATTTCGTCCGCCCCATCCTCATCAAGAAGGGCGCGGATCTGCCCATGCTTCTCATCTTCGCCGGGGTGATCGGCGGCCTGATGGCCTTCGGGCTCATCGGGGTTTTCGTTGGCCCGGTGGTGCTCGCAGTCGGGTATACCCTGCTCGCGGCGTGGTTGCAGGACGAGCACGACACGGCCGAGCCGGATGGGCGGGAAGACCCGGTGGCGAAATAGTCGTCAGGGATCTGGCGCCACTGGACGGCCGGGACGGCGACTTCGATCCTGAATTGCGACGGGGTCAGCCCGGAAGGCCAGGCCGGAAGGCCAGGCCGGAAGGTGGCCTGACACGGTGAGAGGTGATATGATGCCCGCCCTATCCGCCGGCGCCCCATATTGGACCAAGGTCCAATAGCCACTTTCGGCGCTCCAGGGTAGACTCGCCCGGACTGAAGCCGCCCGGGGCTTTCCCGTGGTGGGCCGGATTGGACCAAAGTCTAATAGGCGATGGGACGCAAATCGGGTAGACTCACTGATCGGTTGGCCCATGTGGAAGCGGTGCGATGACCGTGCCGTGAGGGGTCAACATCCGCATACAATGGTGATAGGGGGGCAAGGTTCCACAGCCAGGCCATCCCGCGAAAAGAAGGAGGGTATTTCCATGCGCAAGTCATTGTCGATGGGTTTGTTGGCAGCAGCCGTCCTCATGGCCGCCTCGGCCTGTTCCGCGCGCACCCAGGCCGCCTTGGAGGAGACTCGTATCAACGGGTCCCACTTCGCCACGTGGAGCCACATGGGGTATTCCTTGCGGCGTGGCACGGCCGAGACGACCACGCAGGGTGACATCGAGATGTCCCAGAAGGATACCTGCCTGCCCTCGCAGCCCTGCAAATGGTGGGGTGAAGTGGTGCAGGTGGCGCCGATCCAGTAGGCGCGTCCCTGGGTGGCTGGTTGTACCCGGGACCCCGAAGTCACGTCCCGACGGGCTGACGCCTGCCTGGCGAGACTGTCCGTTTCAACACCTCAAGGAGGAGAGTGCATGCGAACGCGTGGCACCGGTATCCTGTTCACGGTAGCTGTCCTGGGGGCCTCCCTGGCCCTCCTGGGCTGCCCCAAGCGGCCCGAAGTGCTCCAGGCCGGCCCTGGAGCGGTTGGCCCGGGCGCGGCCGCTCCGGCGCCACCCGCGCCCCGGGTGGCCGAAACACCGGTGACCCCACCACCGGTTCCCCCGGCGGAGCCCCGGGTACAGCCGGCCCCACCGGCCCCCACGCCGGCGGCGCCCGCCCCGGCCGCGGCAGCCCCGACCCCGACGCCGCTGAAAGATGCTTTCTTCGACTTCGACAAGTCCGACATCCGGGAGGACCAGAAGGCGGCTCTGGACGCCAACGTGACCTGGCTGAAGGCGAATCCCCGGGTGAAGGCCAGCATTGAGGGTCATTGCGATGAGCGGGGCACCCCAGAGTACAATCTCGCCCTCGGAGAGCGCCGGGCCAAGGCGGTCATGAACTACCTAGCGGGGGCCGGCATCGCTGCCGACCGCATCGTCACGGTGAGCTATGGCGAAGAGCGACCTTTCGTCCTGGGGCACGACGAGGCCGCCTGGAAGTGGAACCGCCGCGGCCACTTCGTGATCACCGGGCAGTAGTCCGCGATCGTCTCACGTCCCAAGAGCCGCCTGCTCCTTTCCGGGGCAGGCGGCTTTCAATTTCCTCCCGGGTTCCCTCCGGTTGCTCCACGTGGCCAATCAGGTAGGCAAGGGCAGATCGTTGCGCAGCTTCAACGCCTGGCAGGCGGTGCAGCGCGCTTCGACGCGGGCCCCGTACTCCCCACAGAGCTTCACCCCGGCAGGATTTTCATGCTGGCACCGGGGGCACTTCATGACTACGTCTCCAGTGAGCCAGGTGGACGAGATTAGAAAACAGCTAAGTGGCGATCTCCTGCCGGTAGCGGCCCAGCGACCGGGCGGCGTCCATGAACCATTGGACAATCTCGGGCTTGGACGTGGGCGGGATCTCGCAACTGGTGGACAGGATGTACCCGCTCCGGCCCCCGACGGTGTCGAGGCAGCGCCTGACCTCCGCCTCGATCTCCGCCTGGCTGGCCCGCTCGAAGATCGTCGCGTCCACGTTGCCGATGACCACCGCCTTCTTCTCGGCCGCGGCCATCAGCTTCTTGAGCTGGTCGGCCGAGGGGTCGATGTCGATGCTGATGGTGCCGAAGCCGGCATCCACCAGGTCCTCGTAGAGCGGGTGGGTCATGCCGCACATGTGGACCGTGCAGTTCACCTTCTTGGCCTTGAAGTGCTGGACCATCTCCTTGTGGTAGGGCTTGATGAACTCCGTGTAGTTGTCCGGCGAGATCAGGCTGCACGAGGCGGTCGGCTCGGCAAAGGACAGCCCGATCTTCGTCCCGGCCACCTGCTCGGCGAACTGCGTGATGTAATCGGTGCTGAAGCGCATCAGGTCCTTCACGAACTGGGGATCGTCCACGGTATCCAGGAGCAGGGCCTCCGGCCCACGCAGGAGCATGGCCACCGTCCATGGCCCCGTGACCACCGCCCCCACGGCGGTGGGCAGCTTGGCGGCCATCAAACCCTCGCAGAGTTCCAGGAACATGGGCAGGCGGCCGGCGCTCTTCGGGTCGGGGATGTTCATCCGGGCGAGCTTCCCCTTGTCCTCGGCCAGCACGTGCTCGCTGATGCTGGGAACGATGGTATCGCTCCACTTCACGGTGCAGCCGGCGGCCTCGGCCTCCTTGGCCAGGTCGGTGTAGGCCAGGACCACGTCGTGCCGGTGCTTCTCGAAGATGTTGACCTGGGCCTTGACGGCCTTCTTGGCGTCGCTGCAGTACTCCCGGATGGTGTAGCCAGCCTGGACCCCCGCGTAGGAAGCGATAATGGGATAGGTGGGCACGCTGTCGGCATAGGACCGCTTGTAGGCGGCCACCACCCGGTCCTTGGGCGTGTAGGAGGCCTTGCCGGCCGCCGCATCCCACATCTTGTTGACCTCCATGTACCTGGGCGGGAGCTTCCCCTCGTACTCCATGAACTGGGTGATGGGGTAGCGGATGCCGCCCTTATGAGTGCCACGCAGCCCCTCCAGGATTTCCTCAATCTTGCCGTAGGGGATGGTGAAGGCCATCTCGTGATCCTGGGTCTGGCCGAACACGCGGTCGCCGCTGCAGGGGAGGATGACCTGGCATTCGTTGGTCTTCAGCGTGGTCACGATGATCTCGGAGCAGTCGATCCGCCCCCCGAAGGACGAGGTGAGCTTGCCCCCACGCTTCCACAGGGCGGCCTGGACCAGGCGCATCACCTGCGCCGGGTTGGCATAGATGCAGATCAGGTCCGGCACGAAGTCGCACCGGTCCAGCGGCGCGGCCACCAGCGCAGAGAACTGGTTGTGGGCGAACTTGTCCACGGCCGCCTCGGACCGGGCGCCGGCCTCGGCCGACTCGGTGTACATGGCCTCGCACAGATTGCCGTCGTGGTAGAATTTCAGTTCCTTGTCGAAGCCGAGCGCCGTGATCCCCAGAGAGCAGATGCTGTCCTCCCGGGTGAGGGCGATGGTCCACCCGTAGCGCCGGACCATGTCGATCGTCTGGCAGTTCATGAACGCCTTCTTGAAGTCCCGTCCCGGCCGCCTGGCCTTTTCTGGCAGGGGTTCACCGGGGCGGAACATGCGGATCGCGGTGGGGAAGGTTTGCGGGCGAATGTAGAGGTTCAGCTCCTCGTTCACCTTCTTGAGGTCGGTCACCGTACCCCCTCCTCCCATATGTGCAGCGCGTAGCGGTGGATGTCCTCCGAAATCGTGCTCGATTATGCATCGGTGCCTGCGTGGCGTCAATCGCTGTGTGGGGCCGGCCTGGGAGAGGCCGCCGAGCTTTTCCCTTGACGATGGGTTGGGACATCGGGCAGCATGCCTCATCTCCCCACCAGAAGCGTTCGACTGTTCGACCGTTCGGTCGTTCTGGAACTACCGAATCCGCCAGAGGTGGAAGCCGCCGAACGCCTCTGACTGTCCCCGTAGTCCCGAGAGATTGGGATACATATGGAGCTGACTCCTCGTTCGGAACTTGAGACCCGCGTCGCGCGGCTGCAAGGAAAGCTGGCGGCGGCCGAGGATGCCGAGGCGGTCTTCATCTTTCAGGCGGCGGACCTGTTCTTTTTTGCCGGCACGGTCCAGGATGCCTGGCTGGTGATCCCCAGGGAAGGGCCTCCCCTGATGCTGGTGCGTCGGAGCCTGGAGCGTGCGCAGGCAGAGTCCGCCCTCGAACACATTTTGCCCCTCGGAACCCCGCGCGAGATTCCGAAGCTCCTGGCCGCGCATGGCCTGGGTGGGCTGACGCGCGTCGGCCTCGAGTTCGACGTGCTGCCGGTGCAGCAGTACGCTCGGGTCGGGCGGCTCTTCCCGACGATGCGGTTCGTGGATGCGTCGCAACTGATCCGCGAGGTCCGGATGCGCAAGTCCCCCTACGAGGTGGAGCGCATCCGGAGGGCGGCCCTGATCCAGGACCGGATGGCCGCGAGGGTACGGGAAGTCCTGAAGCCCGGGATGACCGAGCTGGAGCTGGCCGCAGAGATCGAGGCCGAGGCGCGCCGCCACGGACACCAGGGATTCATCCGGGCCCGGCGGTTCAACCTGGAGTGTTTCTACGGCCACCTGCTGAGCGGGGAGAACGGGGCGGTTCCATCCTGGATGGACTCGCCGACGGGGGGGACTGGGCTCTCACCGGCCTTTGGAACCGGGCTCGGCACCCGGCGGATCCAGGAGAATGAGCCGGTCATGCTGGACTATGCCGGGGCCGTGGACGGGTACCATTCCGACCAGGCCCGGGTCTTTTCCCTGGGCCCGCTCCCCGAGGACATGGTGAAGGGCCACGCGGCCTGCATCGCCATCCTGGAGGAGGTCATGGGCTGCCTCCGCCCGGGCGCCAAGGCGGGCGAGGTCTTTGCCCGGGCCAGGGCGGCAGCCGACCGGCTGGGCTACGCGGACCGGTTCATGAACACGGGCCCGGCCCAGGTCGCGTTCGTCGGCCACGGGGTGGGCGTGGAGCTGGACGAGATCCCCTATCTGGCGGCAGGGTCGGACATGACAATCGAGGCGGACATGGTCCTGGCGGTCGAGCCCAAGATCGTGTTTCCCGGCCGGGGTATCGTGGGGGTAGAGGACACGGTCCGGGTCACGACCGGCGACCCGGAATATCTGACGGTCACTCCCCGGGAGCTGGCGATTCTCTAATTGCCGTCAGCCATCAGCAATTGGCTATCCGCCGTTTGCTATCAGGCCCTGGTTGGTGGCGGAGTCGCAGGAATCCAAGCTGACCGCTGACGGCTGAGGGCTGAAAGCTTCCCGTTATTCTTCTGGCAGTATGGAGGGCCGGGTCAACCGGGTAAACTGACCGCCCGGACCACACGGGCCATATCGAGCCGAGTGAGAGGCCGGGCCTGGGGGTGGAGATCGACCCCCGGGTCGTCGCCAAGTATCGTTTTGACGGGTCACGAGAAGGAGACGCGGCGTGGCAGAGAGGGCGGCGGCAACGGATGGCCTGGTGGAGGCGCTCCAGCGGGCGGTATCGGCGCTCGA
>CAZNWB010000089.1:0-13392 GCA_964576535.1 uncultured bacterium
AAACTCCGGCGTGACCGTCGTTCGAAAGAAATTCATCCTGGGATCGGACGACAGCACCCGACAGTGCAGCCCTCGTAACAGCGCTATCACCTCCTCGTATCCCATCGGATTATCGTACTGCGCGAACATGGCATCGAGCGTGTCCAACTTTCCCCACTCGACGAGCTGGCCGTCCCTCAAGGGGAGAAGCCCGCGATAGTCGTAGACGGGCACCAAGAAGTCCAGCAACTGCTTGGTCTTCCACGGAAGGAAGGGCTTCACCTTCCACCGGAACCGTAACAACCAGTCCGCGTGTTGTTCCAGAAACGCCAAGAACGAGTCATAGGTAAACAGCCGTTGGATGACGGCGCGTAGCACGTATTTGGCCCCACACTTTCTCAGTGTCCCTGGAGGGTAAATGTCGAACGCGACGAACCCTGTGGGCTCCACCCAGCGGTGGAGCAGGGCGATCGATTTTTCTGGATCCGGAGTGTGTTGCAGGACCCCTCGACAATACACGAGGTCGAACTTTCGGGTCATCATCGGCATGTCCAGCAGGTCGGCCTGCGCCGCGACCAGGTTGTTGGCCCCCAAGGCGGCATTGACGAAAATCGCATCCGAGAGGTCCACCGCCACGACGAATCGGGCGTGGCGAACGAAGTGCTCCGTGAATCTTCCGGCCCCCGCACCGATCTCCAGAACCGTCTTGCCCACAAGCTCTTCCAGGCGACATCCGATCAGTTGCTCAAGATAGTCTTTCGAGATCGAGGTGCCGTTCTTGGAGTCCAGCTGGATATCCTGAAACCGGGCCCATTGTTTGCCGAAGTTTTCCGCGTAATGGCGCCCCTTCACGAAGGACGGCACCGCGCAGTCCTTGCCGGTCACCCGGCCGGTTAGGGTGACCACCGAGGACGGCTCCCACAAGAATACGCTCGAGAGACCCTGGAGAGGATCCACGACGATGCGCATACTCCGATACACAATGAATGCGAATCCGAAAAGAATTCACGCCGCCAGGGCATGAGTCACGCGGTGATCGAGGGCTTCGGTCGCCGGGTTCCAGCTCAGGCGCAAGACCTGCCGGCCGCCGATCCGGGCCAGGTGCCCTGCGCGGGCGGTCAGCCAGAAGCGCAGCGTCCGGGTGCTGCGCAAGGTGTACGGAGGTCCGTTTCCCAGACCGAGGCTTGGGGAGCGCCGGCGGCTGGACCTGGAAACTCCGCACGATGTTCTGGGCCAGGAGGCTGAGCTGTTGCTAGGCGCTGTCGGCCCCGGAGTCATTCGTGGGGACCACGTCCAGGGCACACTCGCCCTTGCGCTCGCCCAGGGGCTTCTCCTGGGCGTCCCGGCCGGTGATGAAGTCCCAGAGCGCCGGCCCGCTGAGCGCCTTGTTCGTGGGTACGGCCGAGTACTCGAAGTGCCCCTCGTCGGGGGAAAAGAGGTCCAGGTGGAACTTCTTCTGGCTCTCGTGGTGCACGCGCTTGCGGGAGATCACCCGACGCCATGGGGCTCTACCCTTGGCTCATGGCTCGGTGCCCTCTCGGGACCCTTCTCCGGCTGCAGCAGGGGCAACATGGTCACGATCCCCGCGAAGAACCAGAACGGCTCCATGATTCGGACGATGATGAAGGTGTTGGCGCCGATGGCGTGGACCAGCAGGCTCACCAGGCCGGCAAGATAGCCCAGGGCGAGCGGTTCGAACCTCGTCCCTCTCAGACGGTGGTGGGTCGTCCAGGCGACGCGCAGGAGCCGCCACATCAGCCAGAGAAATGCTGCGAGACCCACCAAGCCGGTTTCCACCAGGACCCGCATGAACTGGGCATCCATGAAGGTGTAGCCCGTCACCCCATACCCAAAGAGGGGCCGCTTGGCCCAGCCGGCGATGCCATCTTTCCAGCTGTCCAGGCGGGCCGCGGTGGAGGTGTCCAATCGGGACCCGCCGAAGCGATAGTCGCTGCGATCCACCCTATCGTGCAGCGTGTAGTTGTAGCGGTCCACAACCTGCTTGGGAAAGGCGAGCGGGCCTACGACGACCAGGCTTCCCAGCCCGATCATCAGGATGAGGCGCCGCGGGCTCAGGACGATCAGGGTCAGGAGCATCGGGATGGCTGCCACCCAGGAGGTGCGGGAGAGGGTGTACAGCAGGGGCATTGTCACGAGGCCGGAGAGCGCCAGCCATCCCAGCGCCGCGGGGAGGGCCCTGGCGGAGAGGAAGTGTCCCAGGATCAGGGCCAGCATGAAGAGGAGATAGCCGCCGAAGGTGTTCGGTTCCCCCCACTTGCCCTCAAAGGGCGCGCTCACCCGCTCCCCGGATGGGATCTGCGCGATTCCCATGACGGCGGCGACGGCGCAGGTGAGGAGGGCCGTCGTGAGGAGCCGCCGCATCTGGCGCTCCTCCTGAACGTAATTGACCGTCATGAAGTACACCACGAAGAATTCGAGGTACTTCAGCGTGTAGAAGAACCCCCGGACCGGACGGACGCTTCCCATGTAGACCCCCAGCAGCGTGGCCAGGATGAGCGAGACGATATAGGCGAAGATCGCCGGGTTCAGGGGCGTCCTTCGGATCAGTCCCAGCTCCTTGAACAGCGCGGTCCGGGCAAACCAGGCGAAGGTCACCGTCACGAGGATGAGATCCTCCATGCGGAGCACCAGGGCTTCCCCCTTCCACTCTGGCTTGCCGATGGAGATTCCGCCGACGCCCCCCACCACGATCTCCGGCGAGAGGAGCATGGAGAGGAGGATGATGTGCAGGGCGAGCTCGGTATTCAGGAAGCTGGCGAAGAGGACGGTGCCCAGAAGCGCGATGCTGACGCTGAGTCCGGGCGTGGTCTGCGCCACGACCAGCCCTCCGCCCAGCGCCAGGAGGAGGACCAGGGCGATCAGGGGAGCGGAACCCGTTAGGGCGGCGTGTGACCGGTCGGCCATCCTGCCTTCCCGGCTACCGGTGGATTCCCCGGGGGCTGCGGCCCTCCGCGCCCAGGAAATCCACGTGGGCCCGCGCCACCGGGGAGGTGCGGGACGCCTCCACCCGGGGCATGGGTGCCGAGGCGTCCTGCGGCCTCCACCCCCACGGACGGACCAACGGTGCCGATGCGTACGACGGGTACGATGGTCCAGCAGGCCAGGCACCGAACCACCACGCCAACGGGCCGACCAAGACGAGGCTGAAAAGGACCATGAAGAGCGCCTTGGAGGACACTCCCCGCTTGAGGCGGCCAATCACCCTCTGCAGGAATGATCCCCGGCCATCGCCGACCGACACGGCCCGCTCAGGCTCGTGCCCGTAGGCGTAGCGGTAGTACTCCAGCTCCTCGTAATCGGGACTGACCTCGGCCCGGACCCCGGTGAGCACGATGCCCAGCAACTTGGCGCGGACGTTTTCCAGGAGTGCCTTGGCGCGCTTCAGGGCCGAGCGAGCGGTCCGGCCAACGCGGTACACGATCAACGTGCCGTCCGTCTTGGAGGCCAGGATGGCCGCGTCGGTCACCGGCAGGACGGGCGAGCAGTCGAAGATAATCATGTCGAATTCCTGGCGAAGGGCGGCGATGAGGTCGGTCATCCGTTGCGAGTTCAGGAACTCGGCGGGGTTGGGCGGCGGCGTGCCGCTGGTCAGGATGAAGAGCTTGTCAACGTTTGGTCCGGCCAGCACCTTGTCCAGGCCCAGGGGGCCCAGGATCAGGTCGGTGACGGTGCGGACGCACTCGCGCCAGTCCTTGTTGCCCACGATGACCTCTGCCAGGCCAGGGTCCCGGGGGATCCCGAAGGCGTGGTGGACGAATGGGCGGCGCAGGTCCGCCTCCACCAGGAGGACCTTCTTGCCCATCTGGGCCACGCTGAGGGCTAGGTTGATGGCCGTGGTGGTTTTCCCTTCCATCAGTGACGCGCTGGTCACGCAGAGGGTGGCGACCTTCTTCTCCAGCGACAGGAATTCCACGTTGGTCCGCAAGGAGCGGTAGGCCTCGGCGATGGTGGACATCGGGCTCAGGAGGGAGATCAGGAAGGGCTGGATCTTGGCCAGGGCGCCGTCCTCGTCGCCCTCCGCGGGCGCCAGGGCCGGGTCCTTGGACCGATCGATGTCGGGGATGAGGCCCAAGACCGGCAGCTCCATGTAGCCCTCCACGTCCTGGATGGTCCCGATGGAGGTATCCAGCGACTCCAGGACGAGGGCCAGCACCAGGCCGATGAGCAAGCCGATCAACCCTCCTACGAGCAGCTTCCCCAAGGTCTGCGCCGGGTTGATGGGACGCCTGGACTCGGTGGCCGGCCGGACGAGGCTGACCTCCTCTACCTGCTCCTTCTCCTTGATCTGCACCTCCTGGAGTTTGGACCGGAGCTGGGACAGGAGGGTCTCGTTGATCGTCATGTCCCGCTGGAGCTGGGTGTACTGCCGAGCCACTTCCGGCAGGCTGCGCTGTTCCTGCCGGAGGTTCTGGATGTGCCGCTGCAGGATCGCCGCCCGCCCCTGCACGCTCTGGAGCTTCGACCGAAGCTCCCGCACCAGATTGTTCCGCGTGGTGGTGATCCGGGCGTTCAGGTCCAGAATCTGGGGGTGCTCCGGGGTGAGGGTGACGAGCAGGTTCTCACGCTCCACACCCAGATCCAGGAGGCTGGTGTTCAGCTTCGCAATACTGGGATCACCGGCGTCGGTGAAGATTCGGGGGGGGGTCGCACCGGCGGCGACCTGGGGGTCCTGGAGGGCCTGGATCTGGTTGGCCGTCTCCTGGTGGACCTGACGGACCTTGTCGTACTCAGCCTCCAGAGAGGCCAGTCGAGCCAGGAGGGCGCTGGTCTCCTCCTGAAGGGAGACGAACCCGCGGCCCTCCTTCAGGGCGCGAATGCCATCCTCGGTCTGCTGCAGCTGGCCCGTGACCTCCGACAATTGCTCCTCGATGAAGCGGCGGGCCTCGCGGATCTGCCGGTTCCGGGTGAGGAGGTTCTCTTCCCGGTAGGCCTGGGCCACGGCGTTGGCGATCCGGGTCGTCTGGGCCGAATCCGGGGCGCTCACGGTGATGTTGATGAGGGTCGTGTTCTCCTCGGGGGCCGCCGCCACCTGAACCCGGAGGTCGCTGAGCAGTTGGATGTACCGGGGGGTTCGCTTGATGGCCTCGGAATCCAATTCGGTTGGGATCAGCCGCAGGCTCTTCGCCGCCCGCTCCAGAACCGAGAAGCTTCGGACCACGGCCGCCTGGGTGGCCAGGGTGTCACCCTGGGACACGGAGATGGTTTCGACCAGCAGACCCACCAGGGTCGTCATGCGCTCGAACTTGACCACGGCCGTGGCCTGGTAGATCGGGTCGGGCTTCTGCACTTCGGAGAGGACGTAGGCCATGCCCCCAAAGGCCAGGGCCACGGCTGCCACGACCTGCCATCGCCTCCGGAGGATGCGCCAGTAATCGCGGAGGTTCAGATCGTACTGCGCCATGCGTTCGCGGGCCTACTCCTGGTGCTGAGTCTGGTCGTCACTTGATCGTCTGGTACAGGACGACGGGCTGAAGCGACAGGACGATGAACTCCAGGGTCGGGCGGAGCTGGGCCAGGAAAGTATTCCAGTCCGCGATGGGTGTCCGCGGGATGAAGACGACATCGTTGGGACGCAGGAGCTGCTCGATCCGGCGATCCCCCTGGAGCACCAACCGCGCGAGATCGATGGAGATGATCTCCGGCTTGTTCAGGTCCCCCCGGATCACCCGCGCCTCCTCGAACCGGGCGCTGTCCGTCCATCCACCCGCCAGCCCGATCAACTGGGAAAGGGTCATCGAGGGGTAGAGGGGGACTGGACCGGGCTTCTTCACTTCGCCGAGCAGGAAGACTTGACGCTCCTCGCCGACCACCCGCTCCGGGACGAACACCACATCCCCCGCATCCATGATGAATTCCTGTGAAAGGTCTCCCTCCTGCACGTACCGGTACATGTTGACGGTGTACGACTTTCCCCCCACCCGGGTGACCCGGACCCGGTCCAGGCTGGCGTTCTGGGCCAGGCCCCCGGCCTTGGCAACGACCTCCAGCAGGGTGGTTCGTCCCGTCAGCGGGACGGTACCAATCCCGCCCCGCGGCGCCAGCCCGACGGCCCCCAGGACGGAGACCTTCTTGCTGTTGTACTCCTTGGCCTGGACATCAACCAGGGGATTCCGGAAATAGACGGAGAGCTTCCGGGCGATCTCCTCGGCCGCCTGATCGGCGGTCAGGCCGTCCACGTTGACCTCGGCAAAGCTCACCGAGATGCGGCCGTTGGTCCGGACCAGAACCTGAAGCCGGTCTTGCGTTGCGCCTCGCGTGAAGAACACGTCGAGGACATCTCCCGCTCCGATCCTGTACTGCGGAATGCCATCAATGGTCACGAAGGTTCGGTTCTCGGTGGCTGGCGGCGGGATCTCCTGGGGAACCAATGGCTCTTGTGGAGGCAGGGCCTGGGGAAAGGTCTCGGGATTGACCGCCGTCGGATCTGGGGCCGGGAAGCGCGTGACACACGAAACCAGCAGGCTTCCCGACATCACCCAGGCGAGCGCTCCCACGGCCAAGCGGACCTGCGGGCCCCCGCCATAAGCCTTGCCGGCCCGGACGGCCGGTCGACACGGTTTGGACACCCGGACTCCTTCCTTCATGATAACACGCGGCATATTATAGAACGCCTCCATGAGTGTCAAGGGAGTGGAAGAAGTTCCATGAGAGCTTCCGTTAGCAACCTCCCCGGCCGCGTCAAGAAGATTCAGCTCAGGGGTTCTATACAGACAAACAGCCGGAGGTGTGAAAGACGGATCGCGGTAACGGCAGAGACGAAACTGGAAGAACCCTGGACAACCCCGCAGGCTGTCCTAGGGGGGGCGAAAGGATCAGAGCGCTCTGAGGACGCTGACTTCGTCGGCGGATGCCGCATCGGTAATGTACATCAGGCTGTTTTGGGCCAGGTCAACCTGTCGGGGTGTTGCGATCCGATCCCCCCTGGGTCCGGTGAGGACCTCGACCACGGGCCGAAGGGGGAAGGCGCGATTCGTGGCAAGGACGCGGGCAAACTCTTTGGAGTTCAGGCGCACAATGCTGCCCACCGGGAAGGTGGAAAGGCCCTGGATCAGCCCCTTGAGAATCTGATTCGGGAACTTGTGACGGTCGGTGCTCATGATCTCCTTGACTGCCTCAAAGGGGACCCGGAGCTTTTGATACGGGCGCTGGTGGGTCAGGGACTCGTAGGCGTCGGCCAGGCCGATGACCTTGGCATACTCGTGGATCTGGTCCCCCTTGAGGCCGTGGGGATAGCCACTGCCGTCCTCGCGCTCCTGCTCCTGCAGGGCGACGGTGGCCAGCCATCGATACTCGGGCCCGAGGGCCTGGAGCATCTGGGAGCCCCGCTCGGGGTGTTGGTGGAGCAGGGCGAGCTCATCCGGGGAGAGGGGTCCGCGCTTCTCCAGGAGAGCCTGGGGCACAGTGGCCATGCCCAGGTCGTGCAGGCAGCCCGCCAGGGCCAGCCGCCGTAGATCCTCCGGACCGTAGTCGATCCCCTGCCCGATCTTTATGGCCAGGATCGCCACGTTCACCATATGACTTGCCAGGTCCAGGTGCGTCTCGCCGGCCGCCAGGGCCCGGGCGAGCAGGGCATCCCCGGTTGCCAGGAACTCGACTAGGTCCTTGGCCACTGCCTCGAGAGCGTCCAGCGCCGTCAACTTTCTCTGGGCCGCCATCTCCACGGCCCAGGCCACCTCCAGCGCGGCATTCTGGTAGAGGGCTTCCTCCCTCTGGCCCGGTTCCGCCGCCGGGGGCGGGGCCTTCGGTGCCGCTGCCGCGGCCGGTGCGGATGGCGCGGCGGAGGCCGGGGTCCCCATGGGCTCAATCGGCTTGTGCACTTCCTTGGTGGGGACGCGGACGGGGGTTCTCGTCGGGAGTGGCGCCAGGGCCCGCATCATCGCCTGGTGGAGCCGCTCCGGGAATGCATGGGCTTGGGACCGGGTGATCTCCTCGAGGTCGTAGGGCACCAGCAGGATCCGATAGGGGCGCGCGTGGGTCAGGGATTCGTACACGTCGGCCAGGCCGACGACCTTGGCATACTCGTGGATCTGGTCCCCCTTGAGGCCGTGGGGATAGCCACTGCCGTCCTCGCGCTCCTGCTCCTGCAGGGCGACCTTCGCCACCCAGTCGAACTCCGGCCCGAGGGCCTGCAGCATCTGGTGGCTCTTTTCGGGGTGCTGACGGATCTGGGCGAGTTCCTCGGCAGTCAGCGGCTCGCGTTTTTCCAAGATGGCCCGGGGGACGCTGACCATGCCCACGTCATGCAGGCAGGCCGCCAGGCCCACCCGCCCCAGGTCTTGCGGGCCGTAGCCGATCCCCTGGCCGATCCGGATGGCGAAGACGGCCACGTTGACCATGTGGGTCGGCAGATCCAGGATCGTCTCGCCGCCCTCCAGGGCCTGGAGCAACAGGTCATCCCCGGCCAGCAGAGACTCGACGAGTTCCTGAGCGACAGCCTGGAGCGCGTTCACCTGGTAGGGCTTGTTCCAGCTCGCCGCCTCCACGATGCGGGCGATCTCTTGCCGGGCTTTCTGGTAGAGGGCCTCCCCACCCTGGCCCACCTCTCCGCTCCCGGGGGGCGCCTGCTGCATGAGCGTATCCAACCGGGTGAAAGCCGACGAAGTCTCCTTCTCGCCTTTATCCGTCTTGGCGGCGTGTGCTCTCCGCACCAGATCGCTCAGTCGGGTGATGGCGCTTTCTCCACCAATTTCGACTTTCGAATTTCGAATTTCGATCTGCCAATCCGCATTCCGCACTCGGCATTCCGCATTGCGATTAGCTCATCCCCGCCGCGACGCGCTTCACCAGGTCGTGATCCACGGTCTGGGTGCGGCTGGCGTACCCCTCCAGGAGGCAGAGGTCACAGAGGGTATTGATACGCCGGGGGACACCCCGGGTGACCTGCCACACGATCTGCAGCGCCTCCTCGGAGAAGAGGGCTCGTTTGGCCCCGGCCTTCTGCAACCGGTAGGTGATGTACGGCCCGATCTCGGCCTGCTCCAGCGGCGACAGGGAGTAGCGGATCGCGATCCGCTGCTCCAGTTGCTTGATCCTGCCGATGATCTCATTGATCTCCGGCTGCGCCATCAGGATGAGGGTCAGGAGGAACCGGTCATTCAGTTGGAAGTTCAGCAGCATCCGGAGTTCCTCAAAGACATCCGGGTCTCGAATGCTGTGCGCCTCGTCCACAATCAGGACCGTCTCCTTCCCGTCTCTGACGTTGGCGAGCAAGCGATCGTTGAGCGCCCGCAGGATCGTCACCTTGCTGTTGTTGGCGGGGCGGATGCCCAGTTGCAGGTCGATTTCCTCCAGAAAGTCGTTGCCTGGCAAGGCGGGATTGGTGATCAGGCCGACGTCGTATTTTTCTTCAGCCAATTGGAGGATGAGCGCACGGCTCAGGGTGGTCTTGCCGCACCCCACATCGCCGACCAGTAGGGCTGCGCCCTTGTTATGCTTGACGGCGTACAGGAGACGGGCGAGCCCTTCCCGGTGCCGGGCAGAGAGGAAGAAGTAGTTCGGGTCGGGCACGTTCTGGAAGGGAGGCGCTTTCAGGCCCCAGTATTGTTCGTACACACCCCGCTCCCCGGCCAGCTCAAGCGACAGGTCACAAACACCCCGTGTAAGATCTTCAGTTCCTTTCGCCGGTCTGTCCCGAGGCGACTGTCGATACGTGTAGCACAGTCCGGACCTATATCTATAGCCCCCCTCCCCGAGGACTGTACGGCGCTATATAACAGACTCTCTGCAACCCTGCAAGCAAAAAGGGCATTCCGCTGATTCAACCCCATAACCCAGCCGTTCCACCGCAAAGATCGCAAAGAGAACCTATCCCAGATTTTTCACCGCCAAAATCGCCAAGGACGCAAAGGCAGGCCATATCTCAGATTCGGAAAGAGAACGGAACAAGAATGTTCCCGGCCGTTCATGGGGGTCCACCTGGTTGTATCCGGAATATGGGGCATTTCTTTGCGTGCTTTGGGCCCTTTGCGGTTCAAATGCACTGTCGGCTCAACCAGCGCGTCCAAGACCCGCCCGGGCCGTCCTGGCGCAAACCCGCCCGATCCTGGCGCAGTGTGCCATGTAGGCCCCGAGCACCGAGGCCCTGCCGTACCGGCACCGGAGCCAGCTCGCGGGCGGCACGGCAGCGCTGGCCAGCGCCCGCAGCATGTCGGATCCCCTGTCCATCACCAGGAACGGGACGACGTATTCGAGCCGCTCCCTGTGCTCCTCCCCCCGATGGCGAAGCCAGTCGAAGAGGGTAGGTCGGAGACCCCCCGGCCTGAGCCGGTCAAGAACCCAAGCGGGCACCGCCGCCTCGAGGCAGTCCCGAACCTCCCGCAGCGCGAAAAAGACCGGTCCCCGGACCCGCCACCTTTCCGAACGCTCCACCACTGCCTCCCAGTCTAACCCGGATAACTCGCAACTCCCTGAGACACCCTCACCCGCGCCCTCTCCCATCGAGGGAGAGGGGCACACTTCTTGATCCCCTCTCCCCAGTGCGGGAGAGGGACAGGGTGAGGGGGCCGTTTCGACGTCCGAAGCGACCTCACGAATATTCCGGGGTGATGCTCTGCCGTGCCGGGCGATCAGGAGGGCCAGGTCGAGCTGCCAGATGAGACCCGAGAGGGCGTGGTGGACCGCCCAGTGGAGGGCCAGGGAGATCAGGAGATCCTCCGGGCAGAATTCCCAACGGAGACCATGCGGCCCCTCCACCCGCACCGCCCGATCCCAGAGATCCTGGTGGGTGATCACGGCCGCAGGCGCGAGGCCCGGGTAATCCACCATTCCCCAGTGGAGGTCAATGGGAATCTCCTCAGGCGCCTCTGCCACGAATGAGGCGGCGTGCCTCCAGTTGAGTTCAAGGGACAGCGGCAGACCCACCTCCATGTGGCGGTACCCCAACCCAGAGAGGAGCGACAGCGCCCGAGGAAGATTCCCCTCCTGGACAAGCAGATCGAGATCGGTGAAGGGACGGAGGCCCGGGTCCCGGTAGAGGAGATCCGCGAGGGCCAGGCCCCGCAGCGGGATCACGGGTACACCCTGCCGCTCGAAGGCGGACAGGACCCGGGTGAGCTGCTGGATGCCAAGCAGGTACTGGCGCCGCGCGCCCAGCCAGGCGGCTCGGAGACGATCTCTAATGGGGGCCGGAAGGCCGAGGGGTGACAGGACTGCGTAGAGGAGCGCACCCAGACGCTCGGTCTCTGCACGCCGGACAATCTTCCCCCAATCAAGGGGGCCGGCAGCCAGCGCTGCGAGGTGGGGGGTGGTCTCTCCTAATAGGAAGGCGCGCCCGGCCTCAATCAGAAGCGACTGCTCGGCGGATCGGTTCTCACGGGCTGGAAAAGCCATGGGCTTAGTTGCAGGGAGGTTAAGCCATGGACGCCTGGGGGCTACTCTGGGCGTGGGAATGGCTCTGGGCGGCCTGGGCTTGGACCTCGGCCATCTCCTCGCCTCGGGAGAAGGGGCCAAGGAAATCCCCGTTTTCGATGAGGGCCAGGGCGCTGCAGCGGAAGCCGCCAATCGCCTTCGCCCCGCCTCGGAGGTCGTCCACGGTCTTCGTCCGCAGATCCTTCAGGAGCGGGGAGCCGGTCCAGATTTCGTGGAAGCTCTTCTCTCTGAGGTTTCCCGCCGGCACCGGGAAAACCATGCACGGGAAGAGATCGCCATAGGGAGAAATCAGGCAGTGTCGCCGCCCGGTGGCGCATATCTCTTCCCCGGGCAGGGGGAGACACTTCACGGGCTGGGAGAGTTCCTTGGCAAGGACCGGATCAGAGAAGATGTTGTAGAGTTGCTGTTGGTCCAAACCCAGGTTGACCGGCGCCATATTCCCATCCCGCCGTGGGACCAGCATAGGGTCAAAGCCGTAGCCGGCCCCCAGTTCCTCCGCCAGCGCAACGATTCCGTGGTATTCCCCCGAGTTCAGACTCATCAGTGGGCTCTTGATGGCGATGATCACGCCCCGTTCCTTGAGCAGCCGCAGGGCCCGGAGAGATCGCGCGTGGGAGCCGGGAATCCGTGTGACCCGGTCGTGGACCTCCGGTTGGGGGCTGTAGATGCTTACCTCTACGGAGAGGGGGTGGAGGTCGGCCAGTCGAGTGGCCGCCTCCGGCGTGAGCAGAGTTCCCGTAGTGAAGACGGTCACCGAAAGACCACGTGAGCGGGCGTGCGCCACGATTTCGAGTGCGTCCCGTCGCAAAAACACCTCACCACCGCTCAGAGTGAGGAACATGGTTCCGGCTTCGGCCAGTTGATCCAGAATGCGCCGGATCTCTTCCAGGGAGAGTTCTTCTCGGGTTGGTCTGGGCCGCCCCACCGGGCCCTCTGAGAGGTAGCAGTGCTCGCATCCGAGGTTGCACCGGTGGGTGACCTCGTACAGGACGCTCAGCGGGATGTGGGCCCGCGAGGCGACGCGGATCAACTGTTCATACTGACTGATCATGATACTCCTGCTCCCCGCGTCCGGGCATGGCCGCCCAAAAAGAGCCGTCTGGCGTGAAGCGCATTTCGTAGCAGGGGACCCGCTCCACCAGGTCTCCACCGATATCCAGGAAGCGCCCGACCTCCGCCGCATCCGCGCGGGGGAAGAAGACGCTGGGCAGAAGCTGCCGGAGCGCCTCGACAGGGGAGAGCGGGCTGAACGCAGTCTCCCGTGCCTTTCGGAGACGGAAGAGCCCGGACAGAGGCGCAGTGAGCGACTGCCCCCTCCAGGGGACTGCTGAGACTACGTATCCCTCATCCTCCCGCCGAATGGCCGTGATTTCGTCGGTGATGACGCCTTTCCCGATCAGCTCCGCCACCGTGGTCTTTCCACTGCCCGAAGGACCGAAGAAGACATACGCGTCTTCGTTTGTCATGATCGCGGCCGCGTGGAGCAGGAAGCCTTGATGTTTCAAGAGGCGCCCTGCACAAATGGCGGTGAGAAAGGTTTCGAGGGCCGTGGGGTCAGGCGGCTGGGTAATCCAGCCTTCCCCCGACTCCTCGTCAAAAGCCCCGCGGAAGCCCGCGCCTTCGATGGTCAGCACGGGAGCCCGACCACCAAGCCTGGCGAATGGGCCGGGTGCTCGAGCCTCCACCCCGTCCGAGGGAACCGTGGTAGCCTCTACTTTCACGGTAACTTCAGGAGCCGCCTCGTTGCTGGAACTGAAGGCGGCATACTGGGAGACCAGAAGTGCCCGGAAGTTCTCCTCCCGACATTCCAATCGGCAGGAAATCCCCGCGATCTCGTAGGTCCCTACGATCTCGCGTTGAGGTTGCATGCCCCGCCGCCACCTGCCATCTTGCCGCACATCGAGAAGATGTATGGTTCAAAGTCTTCCTCCCAGCGTACGGCCGGGCGCTCGTATGGCCGGCGCGTCGTCTCTGCGGGCTTTCCAGCCTCTCGGTGACTCTGCTTCTCCATCCGCTGTCCCTCCA
>CAZNWB010000090.1:0-6589 GCA_964576535.1 uncultured bacterium
GCCCGTGAGCCTCCTGGTGGACGAGATCATCGCCCACATGCGGGAGCGGGTGGACATCCCAGACAAGTCGGAGATCATCCTGTGGGACCGGCCACGGCCTACGGGCCCGCCCGAGACGTACCTTCCCTTCGGCGATACGCCGACGGGCGTTCCGCCGATGGCGGATTTTGGCGAGGGCTACCGGTATCATGTCACCGGGCTGTACCACGACGCGCGCGGCCTGCCCAAGGATAGCCCGGACGTGGTGGATAGCGTCATGCGGCGCCTGATGCGGAAGATCGAGCTGGGGGCCCCCGACATCCTGAAGCACGAGGCGGTCCTGCTGGAGGACGCCGATCTCGGCATCGTGGCCTATGGTTCCTCGGCGCGCTCGGCCAAGGCGGCGATCCGCCT
Source organism: uncultured bacterium (assembly GCA_964576535.1). GTDB lineage: Bacteria > Methylomirabilota > Methylomirabilia > Methylomirabilales > 2-02-FULL-66-22 > 2-02-FULL-66-22. The sequence goes on from CAZNWB010000090.1 coordinate 394, forward strand.
GGCCCGGGCCCGGGGGATCAAGGTGGGCCTCTTGCGGCCCCTGACCATCTGGCCGTTCATCGAGGGGCCCGTGGCCGATCTGGCGAAGCAGGTGCGGCACATCATCGTGCCGGAGATGAACCTGGGCCAGCTCGTTCTGGAGATCGAGCGGGTGGTGCAGGGCCGCTGTCCCGTCCATCGGGTCAACCGGGTGACCGGCGAGCCGATTCCACCCGAGGAGATCCTGGCGAAGATCGAAGAACTGGCGAAGGCGTAACACCACAGCGAGAGACGCGAGCCCAATTTTGAATTTCGAATGTCGAAGTTCGAAGTTGAGCAATCCGCAATCCACAATCCAAAATCGGAAATCCCCGAGGAGGGGGGCAACACGTGTTCGACTACGACAAGTACTTGCGCTTGGAGATGTTCCCCCACATCTGGTGCCCGGGGTGCGGCGACGGGATCGTGATGAAGAGCCTGCTCCGGGCCATTGATCGGGTGGGCCTCAAGAAGGACGAGATCTGCATGGTCTCGGGCATCGGGTGCTCCAGCCGCCTGACGGGGTACGTGGACTTCAACACCCTGCACACGACCCACGGGCGGCCCATCGCCTTTGCCACCGGGGTCAAGCTGGCCAAGCCGTCGCTCCACGTCATCGTGGTCACGGGGGACGGGGATGCCCTGGCCATCGGCGGCAACCACTTCATCCATGCCGCGCGGCGGAACCTGAACCTGACGGTGCTCCTGTTCAACAACGCCACCTACGGGATGACGGGGGGCCAGCTCGCCCCCACGACCCCGACCGGGAAGGTGGCCACCACGGCCCGGCACGGGAGCATCGATCCGCCCTTCGACGCCTGCAAGCTGGCCATCGCCGCCGGGGCCACCTACGTGGCCCGGGGGACGTCCTTTCACAGCCAGCAACTGGACCGGCTGATCGAGGGCGGGATCAAGCACAAGGGCTACGCCCTGATCGAGATCTTCGAGAACTGCAACACCTACTACGGCCGGCCCAACAAGATCAGCCTGCTGGAGCTGCTGGAGTGGGAGAAGAACAACACCGTGAACGTCAAGGCCGCGGAGAAGATGACGCCGGAGCAGCTCCAGGGAAAGATCATCACCGGCGTCCTGCACCAGGCCGATCGTCCCGAATACGCGGCCTTGTACGACGAGCATATCGCTCGCGTGCGGGCCAAGGCGTCCGCGGCGACCGCGTGACGCCGCTCCGGGGTCGGGGGGGTCAACGCGTGGGGATTGTCCTCACGCACCACACCGGTTCAACATAGGGAGGAAGAACGAATGATCGAACTAGCGAAGTTGAAGTGGCTCGTCGTCGCAACCATGCTAGTCCTGGGGGTCGGACTGTTGGCTTTTCCCGCCCCCAGCATGGCCCAGCAGAACGTGCTGGTGGCCAAGAAGGCCGCAGCGGGACCGACGCTGGACGGGATGATGAAGGACGTCTGGAATCAGGCGCCGGCCTTCACCTTCAAGGTGTTGGGCGGGCGGAACCTCCCCGGAGGCTCGACGGAGGCGACACTCCGAGCGCTCTACACGGCCGACACCGTGTATTTTCTGCTGCAGTATAAGGACCCGACTGAGAGCGTCCGCCGGGCCCCGTGGGAGAAGCAGGCCGACGGCTCCTGGAAAAAGCTCAAAGACCCTGCGGACAAGGGTGGGGACGACAACATCTACTACGAGGACAAGTTCGCAGTGATCTGGAACATCAGCTCTCCGGCCTTTGAGCAGCGCGGCTGCATGTCTGCCTGCCACGTCGGCGAGGGGAAGCCCTTTGGCAACAAGTACACCAAGGACGCCGGCGAGCGCCTGGACATGTGGCACTGGAAGGGTGTGCGCACCGGCCCCGTGGGCCAGATTGACGACCAGTACGTTGACAATACCCGCTACGACAAGGACAAGGCCCCCGATGCGGGCCGGAAGGCAGACCCCAAGACCGGCGGCGGCTACAATGACAACGTGAGCGATGACAAGAAGGGGCCGAAGTTCGCGCTGAAGGGGAACAAGCCGGCGCCCCCGTACTGGATCGTGGACAGCGAGAAGGAGGCCTTCGACGATTCCAAGTACAAGGCCGGCGACGAGGTGCCCGGGATCATCATCGCTCCCTTCACCGGTGACCGGGGCGACATCCCGGCCAGGTATTCCTATAAGGACGGGGTGCGGACTGTCGAGTTCTCCCGGAAGCTCGTGACAGGCAGTGAGTTTGACGTCCAGTTCAGCGATCTGAAGAAGGAGTACACCTTCGGCGTGGCCGTCTTCGACAACGCCCAGGTGCGCCACGCCTATTCCACCGGCGTGTTCAAGCTGAAGTTCGAGTAACACACGGCGAGGCGGCCGCCGGGAGGGGGTGTCCCTTCCGGCGGTCGCCGCATGCCCATCCGCGGCTGGGAGCCTCACGGCGAAGGGAGCGGGTCACCATGAGTTATCGCTACGAGATCCGGTTGAGTGGCGAGGGCGGGCAGGGGATCGTGCTGGCGGGCGTGATCCTGGCGGAAGCGGCTACCATCTACGATGGCAAGAACGCGACCCAGACCCAGGTCTACGGTCCGGAGTCCCGGGGCGGCGCCAGCAAGGCCGAGGTCATCATCAGCGACGAGGAGATTGACTACCCCAAGGCCATGGCGGTGGACCTGCTGCTCGCGCTCACGCAGGCGGCCGCCGACAAGTACGGTTACGATCTGAAGCCCTCGGGGATCCTGGTTGTGGACTCGGCCAAGGTGGTGAACGTGCCCAGCGGGGATTTCGCGGTGCACCGCCTCCCCATCATCGATACCGCCAAGGACACGGTCGGCAAGGCCATGGTGGCCAACATCGTTTCCCTGGGGGTCATCGCCGGCCTGTCCAAGGTCGTCTCGCGCGAGGCCATCGAGCAGGCGGTCCTGGCCCGCGTGCCGAAGGGCACCGAAGAGCTGAATCGCCGCGCCCTCGAGGCGGGCTTCACCCTGGCGGGCGCGGCGCCCGCCGCCTGAGCCGGTGATTTTCGATTGTCGAATTCCGATGGCGGATTGATCCACCCTGTCCGCGTTCGCACTCCGTGGTCTCCTTCCCCAACCACCGACGCCCGCCTTCAGCCCGACAGCGACAGGGAAACCCGACAGCGATAGCGACAGCGAAACGGCCCGACCTATCGCTGTGGGCTTTCCCGCTGGCTTGATCTTGCGGGGTCCCATCCCCTCGGGATTGCGGATTACGGATTGCCGATTTGAAAATCCGAAATCCGAAATCCACAATCGCAAATCCCGAGGTCCCTCCCCGTGGCCCCCGACCCCCGCTCCTGAGACAAAGGGTCTCAGCCGTTCACAGGACTGAGACAGCAGGAGATGTGGGACCGTGGCAGTCGCAATTGCCGGCCGGCCGGTGGACCCTCGCGCCCCGTCCGCGAGGATGCAACCCGCCGTTTCTGCGTGGCTTCCGGGTGGGTGAGATGCCCGCGAGGGGCTGGCGACGATCCCCGATGCTTGTGATCCGTGGCATTCGCTTTGCACCCTCGGCAGCAGGGAACTTCTGGCGACCTCGGGAGGGGAACTGGGGTGTGGAGACCATGGGCGCGCACCTGCTGATCGTCGAGGATGATGCGGAGATGCGGGACCTGCTGCGCAAGGTCTTGGAGAAGGAAGGCTACGACGTGTCCCTGGCGGCGGATGGGCATGAGGCGGCCGCCTCTCTCTCCCGTAGCCTGTTCGATCTCGTTGTCACCGACATGCTGATGCCGGAAGACGGCGGCCTCGAACTCCTGAGGGTCGTCCGCGAGACCCAGCCCAGGCTGCCCGTGATCATCATCACCGCCTTCGGCGACTGGGGAAGCTACAGCCGGGCGCTGGAACTGGGCGCGGCGGCCTTCATCAGCAAGCCGCTGAGGCTGGCAGAGCTGATCGCGGCCATTCACACGGCCTTGGCCGGGAGCGGCGCCGGCAAGGCCGTTTGCGGGGCCTGAACCTCGCGCCACCGAAGGGGGGCGCCATGTTGCCGATCCGACGGATCCTGTTCCCCACGGACTTCTCGGAATACGCCGAGCACGCCTGGTCCTATGCCCTGACCTTTGCGCAAGAGTTCGGCGCCGAGGTGCACCTGCTCCACGTGGTGGCACCTCCGCCGCACCTGGCAGAGGCGTATGCGGTGAACTTCGACCCGGAGAAGATGGTCAAGGCTCTGACTGAGGAGGCGAATGCCTCCATGGATCGGACGGTGGAAGCGGCCAAGTCGTGGGGGCTGATCTTCCACCGCGAGGTTCGGGTGGGCGTGGACTTCCGCGAGATCATCGATTACGTCACCAAGCAGGACATCGACCTCATCGTGATGGCGACCCACGGCCGCACCGGCCTGGCCCACGCCCTCCTGGGCAGCGTGGCCGAAAAGGTGGTGCGCAAGTCGCCGTGTCCGGTGCTGACCATCAAGCATCCGACGATGAAGTTCGAGATGCCGTAGGGAAAGCGTTCAGCGGTCAGCATTCAGCCATCGGGGCTCGACGCTGGATGGTTCGTGTGGGGAAAAGCTGAGGGCTGAGAGCCGATGGCCGACCGCGCACGCCAAGAGGCGTGCTGAAGAGGGCAGCGTGTTTCATCGCATCCTGGTTCCCCTGGATGGGTCCGGCCTGGCCGAGGCGATCCTGTCGGACGTGGTGGAGCTGGCGACACAGCACCGGGCCGAAGTGGTGCTGTTGCGGGTCGCCTCAGCCCATGCCCGGATCGTTTCTGACCTGACCGAGGCCCAGGTCCACGCCGTGGCCGAGGCCGAAGGGTACCTGGCCGAGGAAGAGCATCGCCTGGCGGGTCGCGGGATCCGGGTGACCAGCGTGGTGCGATACGGCCAGCCGGGCGAGGAGATCCTGGATCACGCCCGGACGAGCGCCATTGACCTCATCGCCATGTCCACCCACGGCCGCAGCGGGGTGGAACGGGTGCTCCTCGGCAGCGTGGCCGAGCACGTCCTGCGCGAGGCATCGGTCCCGGTGCTCCTGCGGCGCACCGTGGGTCCCGCCCCCGCGGGGACCGGCGACGAGGTCCAGGCGGCGCAGGCCCCCATCCGGCCGCAGGCGGCGGCGCCCAGCATGCAGGCGATCCGCCACATCCTGTGCCCGGTGGATTTCTCCCAGACCTCCGATGCGGCCTTGGAGCAGGCGGGAATGCTGGCCGAGCGATTCGGCGCCGATCTCACGGTGCTGCACGTGGTGTACGATCCACTGGACGTCAGCTACCTGCACATCTCCCACCCGCCCCAGGAGCAGTTGCGCGAGGAAATGATCCGGGAGGCGGAGCGGGAGCTGCAGGCGCGGCTGCGGCGCAGGCTCCGGGACCTGCCGCGGGCCAAGACCGCGGTGGTGGTGGGACCGCCCTTCCGGGAGATCGTCCGCTACGCACAGGAGCATCGAGTGGATCTGATCGTGATGGGGACGCAGGGGTTGAGCGGGCTGGGTCACCTGATCATCGGTAGCACGGCCGAGCGGGTCGTCCGCACGGCGCCGTGTCCGGTCCTCAGCATTCGCGCCACGGCGTAGCCCCGGAAGGGCGCGGCTTGCCCGCCCTGCCGCGAATCGGGGCGGGGCGGGGACGGGCCGAGGAGGAGAGCGATGCTCGTCGAGAAACGGATGAAGCGCGATCCGGTCACCGTGTCGCCGGAGGATTCCTTCCGGCATGCCATGACCCTCATCCGGCAGAAAGGCATCCGCCATCTCCCGGTGGTCGAGGTGGGACAACTGGTCGGCATCGTCACCGACCGGGACATCCGCCAGACCTCGCCCTCGCCGGCCACCAGCCTGGAGATCCACGAACTGCACTACCTGCTGGAGAGGGTCAAGATTCGCGAGATCATGACACGGAAGGTGTACACCGTCACCCCCGAGACGCCCATCGAGGAGGCGGCGCGCCTGATGCTGGAGCACAAGATCGGTGGCCTGCCGGTTCTCCAGGCAGGACGGCTGGTGGGGATCATCACCGAGACCGACATTCTGCGGGTCTTCGTGGAGGTCATCGGCATCCAGCAGGAGCAGACGCGGTTGGAGCTGGTCCTGGAGGACCGGCCCGGCGCCTTCCTGGAGGTCTGCCAGACCATCCAGGAGCAGGGCGGCGACATCGTCAGCGTGGTGACTGCGACGGCCACCCACCGGGATGAGCAGCGCAGGGTCCTGATCTTCCGCCTGGAAGGGGTGCAGGTGGACCCGCTGGTGCAGCGGCTGGAGGCCGGCGGCCATACGGTCCTGTCGGCC
>CAZNWB010000090.1:6689-12883 GCA_964576535.1 uncultured bacterium
GACGGATTCTTCAAGCCCAACACTGTGGCCGTGATCGGCGCCTCGCGAGAGGAGGGGAAAGTCGGCTTCAGCATCGTGGATAACCTCGTCAAGGCGAGTTTTCCCGGCCCGATCTATCCCGTGAACCCGAAGGCCAGCGAGATCCGCGGCCTCCGGTGCTTTCCCGACCTGAACGCGGTTCCGGATGGGGTGGAGCTGGCGGTCCTGGTCATCCCGCCCAAGGCCTGCATCCCGACGCTGGAAGCGTGCGCGGCCAAGGGGATCCAGTACGCCATCATCATCTCGGCGGGCTTCAAGGAGGTGGGCGGCGAGGGAGCCGAGATCGAGAAGGCGCTGCGCAAGCGCGTCCGGGAGCTGGGGATCCGGGTGGTCGGCCCCAACTGCCTGGGCGTGATCGACACCAAGAGCCGGCTGAACGCGACCTTCGCGGCCGGGATGCCCCCCGTGGGAGAGATCGCCTTCTTCTCCCAGTCGGGGGCGCTGTGCACGGCGATCCTGGACTGGGCCATCGGGAACAACGTGGGATTCTCCAAGTTCATCAGCCTGGGGAACAAGGCGGATACCTCCGAGGTGGACTTCATCCAGGCGCTGGCGGCGGACCCCGAGACCCGCGTCATCATCGGCTACATCGAGGGGGTGGAGAACGGCCAGCGGTTCATGCAGGCCGCTCGCGCCGCCAGCAAGGTGAAGCCCCTCGTCATCGTGAAATCGGGCGGGACGGCGGCCGGGGCCCGGGCCGCCTCGTCCCACACGGGGACGCTGGCCGGCTCGGAGAAAGCCTTCAGCGCCGCCTTCCGGCAGTCGGGGATCATCCGGGCCGAGAGCATCGAGGAGCTGTTCAACTTCGCCCGCGCCTTTGCCAGCCAGCCGATCCCCCGGGGGCCGCACCTCGCCATCGTGACCAACGCCGGCGGGCCGGGCATCATCGCGGCCGACGCCGTGGAACGCTCCACGGTGAAGATGGCCACGCTCTCGCCCGAGACGGTCGAGCGGCTGCGCAAGGCGCTCCCGCCCGTGGCCGCCCTCTACAACCCGGTGGATGTGATCGGGGACGCCAAGGAGGATCGGTACCAGGCCGCGCTGGATGCGGTGGCGGCCGATCCCAATGTGGATGGGGTGCTGGCGCTGACCACCCCGCAGGCGATGACGGAGAATGAGAAGTTCGCCGAGGTCGTCGGGCAGACGGCGAAGCGGACCGGGAAGCCCTTCTTCACCGCCTTCATGGGCGAGGCAAGCCTGGAAAAGGCCCGCGTGGTCCTGCGGAACTACGGCATCCCCCAGTATCCGTACCCGGAGCCGGCCGTCAAGACCTTCGAGGCCATGTTCCGCTACAAGCAGTGGCAGGAGGTGACACCGGCGCCGCCGCGCGAGTACAGCGTGGACAAGGGGCGCGTGGCCCTGATGATCCTGGAGGCGCGCCGGGTCGGACGGGAACAGCTGGGCGAGCGCGAGGCCCGCGAGGTGATTGCCGCCTACGGGTTGCGCCTCCCGCAGAACGTGCTGGCCCGGACGGTGGACGAGGCGGCCGCGGCCGCCACGAGCATGGGATTCCCGGTCGCCCTCAAGATCGTTTCGCCGGATATCCTGCACAAGACCGATGTCGGCGGCGTCCGGCTGAACCTGCAGGATGCCGATGCGGTGGCCCAGGGATTCCAGGCGATTGACGCCAGCGTGCGGCGGTTCTTCCCGAACGCGGCCATCCAGGGGATCGCGGTGCAGGAGATGGTGGTGGGCGGCAAGGAGGTCATCCTGGGCATGACCCGGGATCCCCAGTTCGGCCCGCTGCTCATGTTCGGCCTGGGCGGCATCTACGTCGAGGTCCTGAAGGACGTGGCCTTCCGGGTGGCGCCGATCGGCCCCGACGAGGCCGAGAGCATGATCCGCGAGATCCGCTCCTTCCCGCTGCTGCGGGGCGTCCGGGGGGAAAAGGCGTCGGATCTTGCGGCCGTCGTGGATGCGCTGTGCCGGCTGTCCCAGCTCTGCGTGGACTTCCCGGAGATCCTGGAGCTGGACGTCAACCCGCTGCTGGTCAAGCCGGAAGGCGAGGGAGCGGTGGCCATTGACGCCCGGCTGGCACTGGCAGCCTGATGGCATGCACGGGGGAGCCTTCAGCGGTCAGCCATCAGGGTGTCAGCCTCGGACTTGAAGGGCGGCACCAGGAATTTCAGATAGCGGGCAGGAGTGCCGGAGACGTGTATCTCGTATCGGCAGCAAGCTGAAAGCTGACCGCTGATGGCTGAACGCTTACGGGTGGTGTGCGCGGTATGAAATATCCTGAGAAGAGAACGGGAATGTTCGCGTGAAAGCGGGGAGACACAAGATGCATACGTTATTCATCGGTTCGACGGCCGGCAATTCGGGAAAGACCATGATCACCTTGGGGCTGGGCCTGGCCCTCAAGGAGAGCGGGTACAAGGTAGGCTATCTCAAGCCCCTGGGGAAGATGCCGACGACCTCGAACGGGAAGGTCGTGGATGCGGACGCCCAGTTCCTCAAGGGTGTCCTGCAACTGACCGAGCCGCTGGAGCAGATCTGTCCCGTGGTGCTGACGCAGGATCTGGTGGCCCGGGGGCTGCGGGGCGAGATGGGCGACCTGAACTCGAAGATTCAGCAGGCCTATGAGGTGGTCTCGGCCGGGAAGGACGTGGTCCTCATCGGCGGGGCCGGCTCCCTGGCCGACGGCGCGTTCCTGGGGATCTCGGGGACGCGTTTGGCGAAGGAGTTTCGGGCCCCGGTGCTGCTCATCGACCCCTACCTCAACGAGGTCTGCCTCGACTGCATCCTGACGGCCAAGGAGACCCTGGGGGAACGCCTGCTGGGGGTCGTCCTCAACCGCGTGACCCCGCAGAGCCTGCCCGAGGTGGAGCAGATGGTGGTTCCCTTCCTGGTGGGGAAGGGCATCGAGATGCTGGGGGTCCTGCCCCTGGACCGGGTCCTGGACGCCATCACGGTGCGCCAGATGGTGGAGATCCTGGATGGCAAGGTGATCTGCGGCCACGACCGGCTGGACGAGTTCGTGGAGCGGTTCAGCGTCGGCGCCATGGACGTGGATGCAGCCCTGGGATATTTCCGCAAGCTCCCCAACAAGGCGGTCATCACCGGCGGCCACCGGGCCGACATCCAGCTCGCCGCCCTGGAAACCTCGACCAAGTGTCTCGTCCTCACCGGGGACCAGATGCCCAACGAGCTGATCATCGCCCGGGCGCGCGAGGTGGGTGTCCCCATGGTCAGCGTCCACTACGACACCCTGACCACGGTGGAGAAGATCGAGGCGGTGCTGGGACGCATCCGCATCCGGGAGGAGCGCAAGGTCCAGCGCGCCCGCGAGCTGCTGCGGGATCGCCTCAACTACCGGCGAATCGTCGAGAAGCTCGGGCTGAAGTAGGGAGCTTCCCTCTCTTCCCGGTCATGGTGAGCCTGTAGAAAATTGCCCGTGCACCCTTCGATGAGCCCAGGGTAATGCGATGCAACTGTATGTGGATTCCCATGGCCCATACGGAGGTCAGGACGTCGGATCGCTTTTTAGCTGGGGCGCCATGTGATCCTTGCGCCAATGTCTTCGTAAATCTGCTTCCGGTGGACGATCCCAAAGATCCAGACTTCGGCTCCCACGATCCTATACACGACTCGGTAGTCGCCGACTCGGAGCTTCCAGTACCCCCTCAATGTTCCCTTCAAGGGTTCCCCATGCTGTTCCGGGGCCAAGGCCAGGCGGGCTTCAAGGGCACGCGCAATTCGGCGTTGGAGATTGGCGGGGATCGGCGGTAGGTCTTCCTCTCCTACCTTTGGGTGGTAGATGAGCGCAAAGGGCACCTAGCGCCTCGGCCGCCGCAGGTGCGTCCACACTTGGGCGTGGGTCAACGCCTTCTTACGCTCGAATGATTGCTCTCTCACCTCTGCGAACCTGGCCAACACCCGATCCTCCTCCCGTTCAAACGCCTCTTTGACCAGGTCCCTCACCTTGAGGGATAGCGAGACCCCATCCCGTCTTGCCCAGCGACGGAGCACCTCATACAGGGGTTTCTCCAGGACAACATTCACTCGCGGATTCGCTGCCGGCATTTTCCTCACCTCCTGGATCAGTGTAACAGAAGTGATGTACCAGCGCAATTGCCCTTCTGACAGCTCAGGCCAGGGGCGGATCCGCCTTGCCCATGAGGCCGTGGGGTTCGGTCGCCGTGCTTCCGCATTACTGCAGGTACCATGGGCAGGGGGTGATTTCTAACCTGGCGGCCAAGTCATCGGCTTGACCTGATACGTCGAGCTTTAAGAAGCCCTTCATCTCCTTCGAGTTTGAGACTTCAGTTCTTGGCGACTTTGCCGGCGAGAGATTTAAACCGGGAGGAAACCGGGACGTTGCCAACTACGCCAACTTGTCTTCGTCTCCCCTCCCCGATCGCTCGCCAACTGCTCACGGTTCCTACTCTTCCGATTCGGCCAACGGGATGCAGGCGGAGGGCGCCAGGGCCAGACGGACGGTCTCTCCCTGACGTAATCCCGCTGAAAGCGGGACGGGGACCGCCACCCGCAGGATCACATCGCTTCCCTCCACCCGGACCTGGCAGTCCACCGCGTCCCCGAGGTAGCTCGCCCGCTGCACGGTCCCCCGGACGAGGTTGTCCCCCCGTGCGGTGACGGTTTTGCCTTGCGGATCCGCCACGAGTTCGATCTCGTGGGGACGGATCGAAAGGGTCACCGGGTCTCCGACCGTCAGGTCCGCCGACGCCACCCGAAGGCGCAAGCCGCCGCGCGTCACCACGCCGGGTTCCGCTACGATCCCATCCACCAGATTGGTCTTCCCGATGAACTCTGCGACGAAGCGGCTCCGGGGGCGCTGAAACAGGTCCTCCGCGGTCCCCGTCTGGACCACCCGGCCTCGACGGAGGACCGCGATCCGGTCCGAGATCACCATCGCCTCTGCCTGGTCGTGGGTCACATACAGGGTGGTGATCCCGAACGCCTCGTGGAGCCGCCGGATCTCGAAGCGCATCTCCTCCCGCAGGTTGGCATCCAGATTACTCAGAGGCTCATCCAACAAGAGAATCTCCGGCTCCACCACCAGCGAGCGCGCGAGAGCGACCCGCTGCTGCTGCCCCCCGGACAACTGGCCCGGGTAGCGGAGTTCAAACAGCTCGAGCTGGACGACCTTCAGGATTTCCCGCACGCGACGTTCCCGATCCGACTTGGCGATTCCCTTCTTGAAACGGAGGCCATAGGCCACGTTCTGGGCCACGGTCATGTGGGGCCAGAGCGCGTAACTCTGGAAGATCATCGCCATGCGTCGCCGCTCCGGCGGGATCACCGTGGTCGGGGAGGAGAGGCAGCGGTCCTCCACCCAGATCTCTCCGGCCTCCGGCGTCAGGAAGCCCGCCACGAGGCGCAGGGTCGTCGTCTTCCCGCACCCCGACGGCCCCAGCAGCGACACCAGCTCTCCCGGCTTCACCTGGAGGTCGAACCCCTCCACGGCCGCCACGTCCCCGTATCGCTTGGTCAGGCCTTTGATGGTCACACCGGGCATCGTGGACTCACTCGATCATTGAGAGCCGAACCAGCGCGTTAGAACCTCAATTTCATTGGTCGAGAGTGGTATTTCAGGCAGTAATCCTGGATGGAGCTCGGTCCCGATCAGCTTCCATGAATCAGAGACGATTACTCCAGACAACTTTGCAAAGTCCGGATCACCGAAACACTCCTTGATTCCCCATCTCGAGGTCAGGTTGTCAGCGCCCAGACGGTTCCTTCCGAGAAACAGCAGCGAGGGGTTACCGCGTACAAGCGCAAGCTGCCGGCCTCCAGCCACCTTCTTTCGTAGCTTGGCGACTACCTGTTTCACTAATGCCTCGCCGTCAACAAGGTGCACACCTGGTGCAGGGGGAAGCAATTCTTGTGACGTAAACGTGACCTCCACAAGGATCGGACGACCGTCGATACTGATCTCCCCGTCAACGGTACTTTGCCCGTTACCAACTGGCACCTCTATGTCAGTCAGAACTCCCTCCTTTGCAAGAAAGCCAAGCACGGAGAGCTCAAACACATGTTCACGGAAGTTTGGCTTGAACCGATTTGCGCATAATTCTCTTAGTTTCCTTTCCACCGCTTCTTGTTTAAAACGCAGTGAGGCAAAGCTAGTAAGTCGTTCCTCTAGTATTACTAGGTTAAGTAAGCCTTGACAGGGGCATCCGCGTGGCGTAGCA
>CAZNWB010000091.1:0-12880 GCA_964576535.1 uncultured bacterium
TGGTCCTGTCACCTGGAGAAAACGGTGCTCCGCTCCGCCCGTGCTCAGGGTGATGCTCAGGGTGATGGTCGGCTCGACTGCGGTCACTGTCAGGGGAGAGCCCGAGTCCCGGAGTTCATTGAGGGTCATTTTCCGTGTCCTGCCCTTGAGTCTAGCAGATGATGTCCGGCTCAGCATCGTGTGGGCGAGGGAGTGGTGGCGGCGCTGGGAGAGGGGCGGCTAGGCGGCTTCCCCGGTTTTCGCCCCGGTTGGTTCTCGGGACGGTTCCGGGACGGTTCCCGGCCTGGCAAGAACCCGTTCCGTGTCTCGACCCCTTACTGACCCTTTTGGGCTGAAAAGTGCGTTCCGAGTTTGTTTTTTCCGGGCCTGAGATGGTAAGGTGCCAGCAAAGGGTCGAAGCCCCAACCGGGCTTAAAATCCGCTGGGTGAAGAGCCCGTGAGAGTTCAAATCTCTCCCTCGGCACCAATATTCCGCATAGTTACGGCCCGCCGAGTTTCAGCGTCAACGTCAACTTTGCCCCTGCTTTGCCCGTACTTTGCCCTTTCTCTCGTGGAGCGGGAGGACACGCGACCGCTGACCGGCGTCCTCGTACCCCCCGTGGAGGCGGGCGAGTTTGGCCACGCCCTCGGAGAGGTCGGCCTCGCTGACGATGGCGTAGCGCCGGTATACGCTCTCGGTCCTGTGGCCGGTGAGCCGCATGGCCACGCTTCGGGGGACCCCGGCCCGTTCCAGGTTCCGCACGGCGGTCCTTCGGAGATCATGCACGAGGCGACCAGGGACCCCGGCGGCGGTGCAGGCGTTCTTCCACGCCGTCGTGAAGTATCGGATCGGGACGCCGGCCCGATGGAAGACGAAGGGGATGATTTGGCCCGTGGCCCGCTCGAGGGCCAGGGTCCGCTCGCGCTGGCGCTGGAGGAGCCGCTCAAGGTCGGGGAAGGCTCCGAAGGGAAACGTCCTGGCCTCGTCGTTCTTGGTGGTCCCCGGCTCCAGCCGGACGGTCTTCGCGCGCAGGTCCACCTGCGCCCAGGTGAGCGGGAGCGCCTCGCCGACCCGCCAGCCCGTCAGAGCCAGGAACTCCACGAGCGGGGCGACGTCCTCGGGAAGGCGCTGGAGGACGGCCTGGAGGTCCCGCTCTTCGAAGAAGCCTTGTCTCGTGTTCCTGACCTCAATCGAGGGGATGAAGGGCCGGTGGACGAGTTTCCCGGCCCGGAGCGCGAGGGTGAAGCCCCGCTTCAGGACCGCCAACTCATAGCGGATCGTCGCGGGCTTGGCCTTGACCTCCTGACGGGAGCGGATGTAGGCGGTCACGCGGTCGCCCGTGATGTCGAGCGCCCGAGCCTCGCCGAAGAACTCCGTCAGCCGGTTCGCGGCGTCTTCGGCCCGCGTGAGGGACTTCCGACCGTTCACCTGGTAGTCGTCGAGGACCATCGCCGTCAGGTCCTTCAGGGTCACCTTCTCAGCGTCCGGCCCCACCAACTGGCCCCGCCCCATCTCCTCCAGGCGCTTGCGGAGGAGCTTGACCGCCTCCGCCCGCTTGGTGGAGTGCGACGACTCCCGCTTCTTCTCGCCGCGCCAGGAATAGGCGATCCACCATGTCGGCGAGACCTGCCAGGGGTCGGTCTTCTGGCGGCGCCACTTCGGTTGAAACACCCGTCCGAGTCCTCGTGTCCTCATCGTCCACCCTCCTCGCGCCGCTTCTTCATGGGCGCCTTGAGGTACTGCTCCAGCGCTCGAGCCACGAGATCCTGGAAACTCGTCCGCTCCTCCAGGGCACGGATGCGGCCGGCACGCCAGAGTGGCTCCCGCAGCCTCAACGTGGCCTTCATGACCATGGGCGTGGCCTCCTTCCTCCGCTTGCGCTCCATAGCCTGGACGATAGCTGATCGGCGGCATGCCGTCAAGCCCGTTTGACGGCCAGCCATTTTCTGAGGCCGGCCGCCGAATACTTGACGGTTCGATGCCCTAGTTTGCGACGAAAGGGGAATTTTCGCCTCCCAACTTGTTCCGGGGCCAGACCAAGGATGGGGGCCACCTCTTCAGCGGTCAAAAGGCGATCACCTTCTGCTGGGGGGGCTGGCTGGCCGTTCGTGGCGGCCATGAGCTGGGCCACCAGGGTAATTTGGAGGGCGGCGAGCTGGTTCTGCCGGGCCGCCAGCTCGGTCAGGAGGGGAGGGATGGCCTCAGGCGGGAGGTCGGCGGCCCGGGCCGGGTCACGGAGGAGCTGGAGGAGGTCGGGGGTCACGTGGTGTGCTCCAATCCCCGACGAATCGGGCTCATTACCTGCGCGATAAGGGAGATAAGCGCGAAAAGCCTACCCATCGGCCCCCCTTTCGGCGCTTTTCTGGCTTTTCGCGCAGGTCAGTGCCCGCCAGCGTTCCGCCGGGCGTCCGCCGGTATCCTGCCGCCCACCATGGGCTAGACCATGCTTGGCGAGTAGCGAGAGAGAGCGGCTGATCTTGTCCGCCGGTTGGTGCCCCCCAAAAAGGTCGCGGATCTCGTTTCTGGTCATCCCCTCGGGTCTAGCTCGGAGGGCGGAGAGAATCTCATCGGCAAGAGGGTCACCGAGGCTGTCGCCGAAGACGTAACGGGCGGAGGCTTCGCAATAGCCCCAGATTCCCAAGGCAGCATCGAGGTGGGGGAGTCGGACATGGCGTGATTCGTCGAGAAGGGCGTAAATCAGGGACAGGCGCAGGACCTGCGCCTCAGCGCGGCTCGTGATGGCGCCGAAGAGACCCAGGTGGCCCTCGGAGAGCCCACCGTAGACCTCATACCAACGGGCCTGTGCTTCGTCATCTCGTGTGACGGGGACATCGCCCAGCTTCCTAGCGAAATCCACCGCGGAGGAGAGACGACGAAGGAAGGGGGCGAAGTCCACGGTCTGAAGCCGTCCACCTTCCGGCAGGACCCGGGCCCGCTTGACGCACACCCACAGGATGCGATTTCCGAAGCCGTTCCCGGCCTCGGTGCGGTCGAGATACCGCAGGAGTTCCTCCTCCGTGATATGGCCGATGACTGATACGTGAGCACCGGTCGCCTTCGCGGGTGAGTTCTTCGTGAGGCTTCGGAGCGTGCCGGTATCCCAGGCCTCACGAATGATTCCCGACAGCGTATTACCCTCGCGGCCGAGAACACGGAGGGTGGAGGCGAATTCTGGTGCGTAGATCAATATCCGCTTGTCGTCAACGCCCTCGTCGGCGATGACCGTCTGATACTTGACGATCTCGCCCTTGCTTTTGACTGGCTCGCGCTTTTCGATAGGGTCGCGCACGGCCCAGATGAGGCCTTCCCCGCTGGAGAGGCCTGACATGATGCAGTTAGTGACCCATGTTTCGTCTACCCCGCGGAAGCGTGCGCGCGTCTGCCCCATGGCTGACCCCTTACGCCCCTTCGAGGTGACGCCGATTAAGACGACGGAGATGTTCGTGTAGTGCCTGTCGGCCTCCGCGACCATGTGCGGGCCGCGGCCAATGACGTTCCCGTACATGTCCAGGAATTGCACCAGCAGGCCTGCGGGGTCGGCCTCGGTGTGGGCCTCGACGAGGCGCACGAAGTCGCCCGCCAGGCCATAGAGCGCGTTGGCCTCAAGCGTGGGCCATTCTTTGCCAACTGAAGGCGAAGCCGCCCTTCCTGCTTCTGCTTTCGCTGTCTCGGCCTGTGCGAGGTCGCTAATGATGCGCCGGATGTCGTCGGGATCATGGGGAGGCGTACACCGTGCGGCAAAACCAATGAGAAGCGCCTCGATCTCCTCGGACCTCCAACCGATTCCGAAGTAGTGCCCGGCGATTCGTACAGCGGTGTCATGACGCTTGCCCTCGGGAACGCCCTGGAGCAGTTTTAGCCGGTGGATCGTATCGCCCGGACCGTCCCTATCATTCCCTCGTGGGCGCTTGACCAGGTCGAGCAACCAAAGTGGCGGTGGCGCCAACTCGGAGTCCTCGAGAGGGATGACCCACTCGTAGCGTCGGCCGTTGCGATGCAGGCTTGGCGGCACAACTACGTAGCCGCCGTCGCCGCGGAGATCGAGCCCCGGCAGCCGCTTGGCGAAGTTCCGGACGGTGCCGCCAGGGTGTCTGAACCACAGCTGCTCCCCGCGGCCAGTTCGGTAACGCGGCGTGGGGGGAACGGGAGAGACTGTCCGCAACGTGGCCAGCCCCTCCTCGCCGTCCACGTCCACGACGATGATGTTACTCAGGGCCCCCGTCACAACGCCGGGGTTGGCCGTGGGCCAGCGCGCCCACCAGGCCCGGACCTCGTCCTCCGTCGGTTTGCGTAATTGAAATTCCTTCCAGTCGATCAGGGGGATTTTTCCAGCCTTGTCCTCGGAGGCTCCCGGAGGCAAGGGCATCCCGGGAGAGTTGATGGGGATCACGCTGAAGCCCGCCGCGAGGTACGCGAGGACGACCTCGATGGGGATCACGGCCGGCCTTCTTCCAGGACGACGAGCGTGTCAATCCAAAGGGACAGCCGCCGCGACCATCGCCAGCCCGTCAGATCCAGGGCGTCCTCCACCTCGGCCAGGGCCGCGCGGGCTTGCGTCGGAGGCGCACCATCACCTCCTCGGCCAGTGGGGGACTTGCGGAACGGAAGACCGTGAAAGGGAAGGGGGAGAAGACCTTCTAGAACTACAACACCATCAACACCACCAACACCATCGCCGCACTCGTCTCCTCCGTCCCGCGTAGAGGATTGGACCCCCCGTGAGGAATGGCGTGGCCGACGAGTGCTTGGCTGGTGGCCGCGATGGGCGAAGATGACCTTTAGCTCCCGTATAACTTCTGGCGGACCTCTAACACGTCGTGCTTGTAGAAGACATTGCTGTTTCCGATCACCCCCGCAGGCCGGAGATACCCATCCTCGATGATGCGCCATAGGGTCCTGACGCTCACGCCCATGAGGACCGCCGCCTGGGTCGTTGTGACCAAGGGGATGCCGGATGGAATTCGTTGGCGGCGATATTTCTTTGTCATAGGTGGCACTAATATATGCCAACTGTGTAAGCCCGTCAACTATTCTTTTTAGGCATACTGGTCGGCCGGCCATTTGGTGGCTCCCTCCGAGGGCAGAACCAGCTAGGGAGAATCCCCTGTTCAGGGGAGGGGTGGCCGATTTTCCGCGAGAAGGCAAATAACAACCAAGGTGTTACTGAGTGGTCACGAGCGACGATGGGAAGGCGGCAACGAAGTCTCACGTGGCACGGGCGCGGCGAAAGACCGAGGGCGCGGCAGGGGGCCAGGTGCTTCGAACACACGAACGCCCGAACCGATGATCCGGCCCTTTGAATTTACCCCGCCGGCTTCTCCCACGCCTTTGCCGGCGCACAAACTAGCTTCATAACCCGCCGATTGCATATCAGCGGGTTCCGCGAGGATTTCTGGCCGCGAGAACTGTTGGTCCGGCGAAGAGGGGCTCAAAAACCTTCTTGAAAAGGGGTTAGAAAACACTCCGTTTATATAGGCGTCGCTAGAAGCTCAGAAGGAGGGTCCAAAAACAAAAGTTTCGGCACGGTCTGAGGGTGGGACCGCCGGTTGATCATCTCCGGGATAGGGACGACTTACCTTACCCCCTGCCTTGCGGTATGTAAGGTGGGGGGCTTCATCGCATCACTGCGGGTCGCAGATTCCAGCAATATGCTCGATGACCTTTTTGATTTCCTTGTAGTAATTGGTGACTCGCGACATGGTGATCCCGACGTATCTCCCGTGGGAGATCGTGTTGCGGAGATCGATCACGCTGTTAACGGCATCCTTGCGCTCATCAATGAGATATCCTTCGAGGTCCGCGCGCCACTTCGGATCGAAGCTGCCAAGTAGATCAATCAGCCGCTGCGCCTTGGCGTTGGTAAATCCGCGGATTCTCGATTCGACGTAGCGCTGAACTGCGGGAGACGCGGCCTTCCTTGCGTGTTCTAGAATGAGCTGTTGTACGGCCTGCTCAACGAATCCGGCAACCAGGACACAAAGATACCGAGCGAAGTCAGACAACAGTTCCAGATCATTTTGTACGCCTGAAGCCCGTTTAAACGTGGCGTCGAGTTTCTGCGTCAGGCGCGCCACCTCGGCCCTTCCGGTCATTGGACCGAGTCGAAGGACTCCGTCGCCAGTGTCAGGCGCCTCTCGACATTCGCTTCTTGCGACGTACCAGTTTCGACTGCAGCTCGGTAGCTCTCGCTCGCCAAGAGCCGCTCGTACTGTTCGCGAAGTCGTTCGGGGCGCTCCACCGGCCGCTTTGAGAGGCGGCGAGCGAGCCCGGTCATCACCGAGTCGACAACAGCGGCATTGACAGCTCGTCGGGGTCGAAACGCTGGTGGGCCGATGGCGCGATTAAGAAGGTCCGTGGTGCCCCGAAAGACCTTGGCAAGCTCCTCTTCCCTCTGGCGTTCCAAGTTCCGATTGCTTGCCATGTATCGATTTAGGAACTCCTTCATCGGGCTCCGGTACGAGCCGGCATGGTAGAAGAACGCGAAGAAGCGGAGAATCATTTCCATGTCTTTCAGTCTCTTCGACTTCTTCCCGTAGAGATGTCGCCAAGCGTCATGTTCATTCAGGTCGCGGAGGACCCTTACGAACTCGCCGTGGTACAACGCAACACGGATCTCCTGGGGTTGCAGGTTGACGCCACCGGTGTTGAGCCTCTCGAAGATGACATAGATGCTGCTCTGGTCTTCGGTGGGCTCATCCTGTCTGACGACCGTTGCATGGATGATACTGTCGTCTAAGCGGCGACGATCCTCGACATCCAGATCCCTGTAGCGCCTTCCAGCGAACCGCTCTTGGACGTTATCGAGACGATACTCCACACCGTGAATCACGCCTTCGTAGAACGCGTGAAGAGTGTAAAGGCGCTGGTGCCCGTCGAGGACCAGAAATCGCCCCGATTGCTCTTTAACAAGGAAGATGCCGGGAACAGGAAGCCCGAGAAGAAGCGACTCGACAAATCGGTCGGCCTTCGTACGAGGCCACACATAGTCGCGTTGGAAGCCAACTATCTCTGATCGTTCATCAGGCTCCCAGCTGAAGCGGGGGACGATGATGTCGCCGCTCTGAATGCGCTTAACCAGCGAGTCAACAGGGTAGTCGGCACCGTAGGCGGTGATGGAATACGTGAAGGGAATAACTTCCGATGCTTCGTCCAAGTCATCAACGAGTTCTTCCGAGGTGTCCGGAGGATTAAGTTCCCATCGCGCCATTCATAGTCCTCTCTGCGGATCGCTTCCGCGGCCAGTCAGGGGTGCCCCCAAAGATGAAAAGATCCGTTAGACTATCGAACTACTATAAATTATGGACCCTCGGCTGGCAAGGCTCACTGCGACGCGCGGATTCCCTGCCGGGGAGAACATCAAACGGTATGGCGGCTGCACGGCAATTAGGAACCGTTCGCTGCTCCCCGCGGCCGCCGAGCGCCGTGGGCAAGTTGTCGAGAACACCGACTAGCAGGCCGCTTGGGTGGCGCATCGGTACCTACGTCGAAACATTTGTTTCTGGCCCTCAACGGATCGCGAGGCAAGTCCTTGGAAAACCGGCGACGTGGACCCCCTCCCCTAAGAGGAGGTTTCTGACCCCGCGCTTCGGTACGTGGAATGGGCGATCAAATCTGAAAGCTACCACAACAGATTCACCGTCGTCTGAGTTTTACTCAGGCGGCCCAGCCGCGAATTTCGAGCCCGCGCGTGAGATACTCGGGTCGTGGCCGATCGGCCATCACAGCTGGTACGATGATCTGCGGCTTCAGTTCTGCGCGGAACCGTTGCTCTTCGCCACCCCGACCCGCCTGGCGGAGACGTTGGAACTCGGCCTCACCAACGATGATCAGGTAGTCCTGCCGTACGCCGATAAGACCGTCATCGTAGGCCTCGTGGTGGAGGGGACAAAGGGCGAGGCCATTCGAGGTCTCGTCCGTACTGCCCGGTACGCCAACGGGAATGATGTGGGCGCCTTCCACGAGCTCCAGTTGGAGGTGGCACATGGCGCAGGCGTGGCCGTAGGCGGTGAGTACGCGATCCCGGAAGCTTGATTCGCGCCTTCGCCGCGCAACGCGGCTGATAACTACTTCCCGATCCCTCGGAACGGTCCTGAGGTCCTCCGCTGCTGGTTCCTGGCCTTGCCCAGCCTGTACGAGCAAGTCAATGTCGTGGTCATTCCCTGCGAAATTATGGAGTGCCTGCTGGTTCTCGATGTAGGTGATGAGAAGCTCAGGGCGGAAGGCGATCGCGATCTCCTCGTTGCCCCGCCTTTGTACCGCGAGGCCTCGCGTCGCCGCCTCATCCAACGTTCCGCGAGCGATCTGGATTGACGGGGATGCCGCGCTCGGGTGGCGGTGCCGCTCCGGATCGAAGGCAGCAATGACTCCCTGATCCTCGAACCACCCAAAGAGGAGCGTTTGGAACCCGAGGGGGGCGACCAGCGGCAACGCGACACCGGTGATCTGGATGCGGTACTCGGCTGCTGGTCTCGCCTCGCCTCCTCCATGGGTCACGTTCCAGACGTAGACCCGGACGCGCAAGGTCTGCTCGCCGCGGAAGATCGAGAGGTCGTAGGGGTGTGTATCGTTGATGAAAACGACATTCCATCCGGCGGGCTTAATGCCCGAGAGAACCCGATCGAGGAGCGCTTCTTTCCTAAGCCTTGCCAAAGAGGTCGGGCTGACCCCGGCGTGACGCCTGCCGTACCAGCTTCTCGAATCTGAACTTAGAAGCCTTCAGGTAATCCTCGTTGAGCTCGAAAACGATCCACTTCCGCCCAAGCTTCTCCGCTGCCTCGCCGGTCACGTTGCTCCCCGCGAAGGGATCAAGCACCGTGTCGCCTTTGTCCGTGAGGAACTTGATGAAGAAGGACGGTAGCCCGATCGGGAACCGCGCGGGGTGCGGCTCAATCCCTTCCTCGCGGCAGCGGGTGAGGTAGTAACTGTTGCTCTCGGTGTTGGCGATCACCAGGAAGTTCGCGGGGATCGCCCCGCCGTTGTCCACCTTGAAGTGCGGCGAGATGTCATGCCCCGATGGCCGCTTCTTCGCTCGGTACCCGTGCTTGAGGAGCGCCTTCATGGACTCGCTGTACTCCTCGAGCACGTTCCGGTTGTCCGCCTTGGGGAAGGGGTTCTTGGACACCCACCACACGGGGTCAACCGCGTCCTTCACACGAATCCGCCGGACGGTGACCCACTCCGCGGGGGAGGGCAGGCGCGCCTGGTTGTACCAGTAGAAGTCCTGCGCCAGGTGGAACTTCGTGCAGAGCCGGACCAAGAGCTCGAAGTGGTAAAGCGAGCGCGTCGGCTCGCCACGGTTCCAGCTCCCGCCGATGTCGATGACGAGGGAGCCGTCCGGCGTGAGCACCCGCCAGAAGTCGTTCATAAACACCGCGAACCAGTCAACGTACTCGCTCGCCGCCACGTTGCCATATTCCTTCTTTCGGCGAAGGGCGAACGGGGGCGAGGTCATGATGAGGTTCACGGACTCGTCGGGGATGCCCTTGAGAAGCTCGCGCGAGTTCCCAAGGTAGGCCTTCCCCAGCTTGGTCGTGTAGAGGGGGCGCATCTGCCGTGATTCTATGACACAGCCGATAGCGGCTTGTCAACTGATAGCTACAGCCCCTTGGGGTGGCCTCAGAACGACCTTAATGACTCCGCGCACTTGTGCGTACCAAAGGCCATCGAATCCCGTGGGGCCCCCATCCCGCCTGGTCAGGCCGTGATCTCGAAGCAGAATTGAAGGGACCTGTTTGCCGGCAGGTGATTGCGGGCCCCCGCAACCACCTGTAGGCAAACAGCCTCCTGATCCCTCAGGAGGCTGTCGCTTCTTGCGCGGCCTCTGATCTCGGCCCGCCGCTCGCCCGTGATGGAAGGCCGCGGCACGATCACCAAGTCTCCGTCGAGATGCTTGAGGATCTCGACCTTGGCGCTTTACTCCTCAGTCGTCGTCGATGTCCGGGCAGTCCGGGCCGCCTGCGCACAGCTCGTCCAGTACGTCGTCGTCGATCATCCCCTTGCGAGCGGCCTCGTGCAGCTGCTCGATCGCCTTGGCGCTCAGGCCGGCGTCGTCGTCTCCGTCGTCGTCAGCCTCGTCCGGGTTCTCGGCCGGCACCGGCGGCGCCTCGACGCGCTCGCGCAGCTCGCGGACTTCGCGCCGGAGCGCCAAGACCTCTTCACCAAGCGGGTTCGCCTTCGGGTTCACCTTTGGCATGGTGGTCCTCTCCTCTGGCTGGACTTGGAATTGTCGCGAGGCGCCGGCCCAGCTCGGTCACCGCACGCTCGTCGAACAGATACGCCAAGCCGGCCGTCCCGACTGGCGTGATCAGTCCATTGTCCATGTACTTCAGCAGCGTCCGACCGCTCACGCCAAGCACGGCCGCCGTCTGGCTCGTCGTCAAGAGCGGGAACCGCCTCGGAATCCCGCGACGTGGTGCGCGCGTTTTCACGGTTTGCATCTTACCATCGGCTTCTCGCAGACCAGGTGTGCCAGGCTCCCCGATTAGCGCCAGGCAGCCATTATCCGCCCACAGCGTGGACCAGAAAAATCCGAAAAATCGTGTTTTCACCTAGCCGGAAATCCCGGGCCCAAATCCCAGGCAAATTCCCAGGCCCAAACCTACGCCTCTAATCATGGCCGCCACACCCGTTTTTTATCTTGACAGTTCCGCCGCCCACTCGATGTACCCGGCGCCCTTGTCAGAGAGCCGGTAGGTGAACCCTGCGAACTCCCAGCGCCGGCGGTCCTCTCTGCGGCGACGCCACTGCCGCTGCCGTCGCAGGTGCCCATGGCGGTGGAGTCGCAGAAGCGTTGACGCCGCGCCAGGCACCGTCCAGCCAAAGTAGTCGGCCACGTCCGCCGAACCTACCTCGCCCTGGTTCTCGACGAATGACAACACATCCAGCTTCGACATGGGTTTTCAGCTTGCCGGGACGCGCGGCTTCCTGCTGCTTGGCCTACCTTGCCGGCATCTTTCCGGAATAGGCCTCGTCCTGAGCGGCCGCTGCGGGGTCGCCTCCCGAATCAGTGCCGCCGCCACTCGTGGCCGCACCACATGGCCTGAGCCTGGTCTCGGCCTCGGCCTGGTGGAGGACGGCCTCCAGGGCTCGCCAGCGGGGGCTCACGCCGGAGGCGAGCCAGCGGCGAAGTGCCTCGAACCCTTGAGTCAGGATCTCCCGGCGCTGCTGGAATAGGGCGGCCAACGCGGATCGCGCCGCGAAGTATTCTCCCTGAGTGATCATATCCGCCTCCTTTGCCGTCGTCATCGCCTACGCGCCCCCAGGATCGGCAATCGCCCTGGGGGCCGCTATCTCGTGTATGAAAGGGGCGTTTTTCGCTCGCCCAGCGCCCGCATGGCCTTGTCGTATTCCTCCCGCGCTGTCGCCATGCTGAGCCGCGCATAGAGCTGAGTGGTGCGGGGGTTCTCGTGCCCCAAGAGGAGTTGCACAACGTCGAGCGGTACTCCCTGGTTCCTGAGGAACGTAGCCATGGAATGCCGGTAGGTATGCGGATGGATCTTCTTGGCCACGCCGGCCCTCAGGGCAACCGTCTTCACGATGTGCTGGATCATGCGCGTGCTGTAGGGCTTCGCCCGGTTCGACTCGAAGAGCACTCCCCGGGTCCGGCCGTCTAGGTGGAGGCGGAGCTGCTGGCCAAGATCCTCGGTGAACAGCACTAGGCGGTCCCTGCCGCCCTTGCCCTGGTTCACCCGGATCGTCCGCTCGGAGAAATCCACGTCGGCCGCTTGGACCGTGGACCAGCTCGCTCACCCGGAGGCCGGTCTCAAAGAGCGCACGGACGATCAGCCCGTACCGTGGCTGCTCCTTGTAGGCTTGGGCCAGGATGCACTGAAGCTGCTCGGGGCCGAGGATCTCAGGCAGGCGCTTGGCCTTCGAGGGGCGCCCCGGTATCTCCGCTAGGGTTCGCGCCCGACGGTGGACGTAGGCCGCCTCAGCGGCCGTCAGGTGGGCCTTCCGGTAGAGGGCGGCGACCCGGCGGACGAGGCGATCCAGCCGACCTGGAGCGAGCAGGACGGGGCGCGAGGATTGCGCGTCGTCGGGCTGCGCTACGCAAGACTGGCCGCTTCCGCCGGCCTCAGTGGGCTCACTCATGGGCTGATCCTCCCGGGAATTGCGTGGTCCGGCCCTTGTGCGAAATCGGGTAGCGGAGGTACACTGCTGACGCCAATCCGTATCGGTCGAGAACCAGGTCAAAACCTGTGGAGGTGCTGGCATGGTATGGAAAGTTTCGTACCCGGGGGGCCAACCGTCGTACGGTCCGTACGATCCCGTCACCAAATACAGTTTCCGTGTGTATTGCTCTGCTGGGAAGACGGTGCACGCCTCCTTTGAAAACAAGGGCGGGAAGGGGTTGAAATCTGGTTCCCTTTCCGTCCCGCATGATGTTGCGGCCCTTTTGGGTCACGCGCTTCTTTTGGCTGCCCGTGGGGAGGCAGAGGCAGCATTCGAACACGATGAGGGATCTACGACGGGGTGACAGGTGGCCCCGTCTCGTGGACAGAGGGAGGGAAACACAATGGGGCAGGTTTTCACGTGTCCAGAATGTGGCAAGAAAGTGGGAGAGCAGGAGGAATGGTCGCTGGTGGCTACCCAAAGCGGAGTGGAGATTAGAGCGCATGCCGGTCTTTGTGCCCTGCGAGCAATGAACCAGTATCGCCAGTCACCGCCGAAGCCGGCGGGTGGTTTCGCCCGACCGAAAAAGTGATCGCCTGCTTTGCCTCTGCTTTGCCCGTAGCATCGAGGAGCACGGGGAACCACCGTTGTCCGAACCTCCCCATTGAGAGAGCCAACCTCTCGGATTCTTGACGATGCGGACGGATGAGGTATGATGGTGCGGGTCGCGGAGTCGGACTTAAAATCCGCTGGGTGAAGAGCCCGTGAGAGTTCAAATCTCTCCCTCGG
>CAZNWB010000092.1:0-8503 GCA_964576535.1 uncultured bacterium
TTCACCGGGATCTTCCCGATGCCCTGGACGGCGTCGCTGTGCAGCAGGACCCCCCGCTCCTTGCAGAGCCGCCCGATCTCCCTCACCGGCTGAATCGTCCCGACCTCGTTGTTGGCCAGCATGATGGAGACCAGGATCGTCTTGGGGGTGAGGGCCTTGGCCACGTCACCCGGATCCAGCAGCCCGGTCCGGTCCACGGGCAGGTAGGTGACCTGGAATCCCTCTTTCTCCAGCCGCTTGCAGGAATCCAGGACGGCGTGGTGCTCGATCTGGGACGTGATGAGGTGTGTCCCCCGCTCCCGGTAGGCGTAGGCCACCCCCTTCAGCGCCAGGTTGTCCGCCTCGGTCGCCCCCGACGTGAAGACTAGCTCCACGGGCTTGCACCCGATCAGCGCGGCGATCTGGGCGCGCGCCGCCTCGACCACCGCCTCGGCGGCCCAGCCAAAGGCGTGGGTCCGCGACGCGGCGTTCCCGAAGGTCTCGACGAAGAAGGGGCGCATCGCCTCGAAGACCTCCGGCGCCACGGGAGTCGTCGCGTGGTGGTCCATATAGATGGGAAGCTTCATGGGCATACGGTAGCCGAGGAGAGACGGGGATGCAACCCCTGCGTGACGGGCGACATCGCCCCCGTCCTCCTCACAACCCCAGGTAAGCGGTTCGGACCTGCGGATCGCGCAGGAGCTGCTGGCTCGGCCCCTCGGCCACGACCTGCCCGTTCTCCAGGATGTAGCCGCGGTGCGAGAGCTTGAGGGCGCGGAAGACGTTCTGCTCCACCAGGAGGATCGTGGCGCCCCCGCGATTGATCTCCTGGATGATCTGGAAGATGGAGGTGACGAGCATCGGGGAGAGGCCGAGAGACGGCTCATCCAGCATCAACAGCCTGGGGCAGGACATCAGCCCCCGCCCGATGGCCACCATTTGCTGCTCGCCGCCCGACAACGTCCCGGCAACCTGGTGCTGCCTTTCCCGCAGGTGGGGGAAGAGGCGGTACACCCGGTCCAGGGTCGCAGCCCGAGCCGCCCTAGCGTGCCGGGTGCACGCGCCCATGCTGAGATTCTCCTCCACCGTCATGGAGGGGAAAAGCTGACGGCCCTCCGGCACGTGGCCCAGCCCCGCCTCCACGATCTCGGCCGGCTTGAGCCGTTCGATGCGCCGGCCGTCGAATTCGATCTCGCCCCGTCGCGGACGCAGGACGCCCGAGATGGTCATCAGGGTCGTGGTTTTCCCCGCCCCGTTGCTCCCGATCACGGAGACGATCTCCCCCGGGTGAACCTCCAGCGCGACGCCGTGAAGCGCCTGCAGGTCCCCATAGAACGTCTCGAGTCCGCTGACCCTCAGCATCGGTCTTCCGCTACTGTTCCTCACCGGTGGGCTCCTCCCCCAGGTAGGCCTCGATGACCCTGGGGTCTCGCACGACGTCTTCGGGTCGGCCCCCGGCGATGAGTTCCCCGTAGTTCAGCACCAGGACCCGCTGCGACAGGGCCATCACCGCCTTCATCACGTGCTCGATGAGCAGGATACTGATCCCCCGGCCGTGGATGGCGCGGATCAGCTCGATCAGTTTTCTCGTTTCCGTCGGGGTGAGACCGGCCATGACCTCATCCAGCAAGAGCACCCGCGGTCCCGTGGCCAGGGCGCGGGCCAGCTCGAGCCGCTTCCGGTCCGGCAGGGTGAGAGCGTGGCCGGGCTGGCTGGCTTTCTCGGTCAGGCCGGTGAGATCAAGGATCTTCTCGGCGATGCCCACCGCCTCCCGCCGATGCGCGACGCGTTCCAGCGCGCCCACCACCACGTTCTCCAGGAGGGTCAGGCGCAGGAACGGCCGGGCGATCTGAAACGTCCGGACCATCCCCCGCCGGCAGATGGCGTGAGGGCGGAGCCCCGCCAGCGATTCCCCCCGGTAGGTGACCGTTCCCTCGTCCGGCCGCATGAAGCCAGACACCACATTGAACACGGTGGTCTTCCCCGCCCCGTTGGGCCCGATGAGCCCCAGGATCTCCCCCTCGGGGAGGTCGAAGCTCACCCGGTGGACCGCCCGCAGCCCCCCGAAGACCTTGCTCACCCCGGTGACGCGAAGGAGGCTCATGTCGGCCTCCCGCGCATCAGGCGGCGAAACCCGTGGACCATGGTTGGATACACCCCGCGGGGCAGGAACAGCACCACGATGATCAGCAGGACGCCATAGATCACGACACTCAATCCGGCCGTCGCCCCCGCAAAATAGGTCCGCGAGAACTCGCCCAGAAGCTCCAGCAGAAGCGACCCCAGGATCGGCCCGAGGATGGTCCCCATCCCCCCCACGATCGGCCGGATCATGATGTCCACGGAGTGGTTGAGGTTGAGGACCGTGTTCGGCTGCAGGTAATACTGGAAGTAGGCGTAAAAGGTTCCGCCCAGGGCCGTGAGCGCCGCGCTCAGCGCGTAGGCCATCATCTTGTACCGGAAGGTGTCCACCCCGAGGGCCTCGGAGGCGTCCTCGTCCTCGCGGATCGCCACGAGATACGTCCCCAGCTTGGACCGCTCCAGCAGCCAGACGACTGCCGAGGCAAACGCCAGGAACCCCAGGGCGATGAAGTAGTAGGGGATCTTCCCCTTGAACTGGAACTGCCACGGGTTCGGGGTGAAGCTGATGAAGAGGCCGGTGTATCCGCCCAGGATGGGCACGTGCAGGGCGACGAGGCGGCAGATCTCCGCCGCCGCCAGGGTGAGGAGGATGAAGTAGAACCCTCGGAGACCGAACCGGAACCCCAGGTACCCGATCCCCAGACTGAGGAGGGCCGCCAGCACCGCCCCCACGAACATCCCCAGCCATGGTGAGACCGCGTAGTGAACTGCCAGGACTGCCGAGGTGTAGGCGCCGATGGCGAAGAAGGCCGCATGTCCCAGGGAGAGCTGGCCGGCATAGCCGCCCAGGATGTTCCAGGCTTGGCCCAGGAAGGCGTAGTAGAAGACGGTAATGAGCAGGTTCTGCCAGGTCGAGGAGACCCAGAAGGGCAAGGCCAGGAGGATCAACCCTACGACAGTGCCGACACCGATCCGCACCATCACCGGCTCCCCCCCAGAAGGCCCTGCGGCCGGAAGAGCAGGATGAGGATCAAGAGAATGAAGGTGACGATCTCCTTCAGGGAGGGGACCAGCACCACGGCCCCCAAGGATTCGCTGACGCCCACCAGCAGGCCACCCACAAAGGCACCCAAAAAGCTCCCCATCCCACCGATGATGACGATGTTGAACGAGGTGATGGTGAAGAAGAGGCCGGTGCTGGGGGAGAAGGGCAGGAAGGGCGTCATCAAGCTGCCTGCGGCCCCCACGCAGGCCGCCCCGATGCCGAAGGCCAGCGTGAAGACTTTCAGGATGTCGGTGCCCACCAAGAGGGCGCCGATCCGGTTGTCGGAGGCGGCACGGATCATCCGGCCCAGATCCGTCTTCTTCAAGAAGACGTAGAGCCCCAGGGCCAGGGCCAACGCCAAGCCGAAGGTCGCCACCCGGGGAAGATCGAAGACGATCGGTCCCCACCAGAATGTGCTCAAGGCGTAGCTGGTGCTCACCCGGCGTGCATCCGGTCCAAAGACCATCAACGCCGCGTTCTCCAGGACGAGGGCCACCCCCAGCATCAGCAGGATCTGCATCTCGTGCGGAGCGTCCAGGATGCGACTGACGAGACCCTTCTGGACCGCCGCCCCGAGGAGGAACACGACCGATCCGGTCACCAGGATCGAGACATAGGGATCCACGCCCGCCGTCACGAACAGCCAGTAGGAGAGGTACATCCCCCAGACCATCATATCGCCGTGGGCAAAGTTGATGACCCGCATGACCCCGAAGATCAGGGTCAGGCCCAGGGCCATGAGGCTGTACACCCCGCCCACCAGGAGCCCGTTGACGACGGCCTGAACGTATAGAGTCACCTGCGTCCCCAAAAAAAGAAGTCAGAAGACACAAGCCAGAGGGGCTCTCTCCTCCCCCTGACTTCTACCTTCTGACCTCCGACCCCTGACCTCCGACCCCCAGCCCCCGACCCCTGACCTTCAGCCCCCCCTTCTGACCCCGAATGCTCGACAAGCCGTTTCTGCCGCTGTCGCCGCCCCTGTCGCTATCGCTATCGCTCTCCCTGTCGCTATCGCTGTCCCTGTCCCTGTCGGTCTTTTTCCTATCCCCTCTCCCACAGCTTGGGAATGGGGTACACCACTGGGGATTCGGCCATCTGCTTGGGGTAGACCACCCTGGGCCGACCGTCGCGGATCTGAACCATCGCCGTAGAGGCCCCGACGTTGTCCCCACGCTCGTCGAACTGGATCGGTCCGCCGGAGATGACATGCTCCTTGATGTTGGTCTTGCGTGCCGCCTCGACGAACGAATCGGGGTCGGTGGTTCGGGCCCGCTCAAGGATGTCGGCAATGGTCATGACGCCCTGATAGGCCCACGACGACTCGGTGGTAAGAGGATCGCCGTACCGCTTCTCGTAGTCGGCGGCCACCTTCTGCGTCAAGGACGACTTGGGGTTGTACCAGGGCGCGTTCGCCAGGGTGTGCTCGGCGAGCTTGCCCAACGCCCTCGGGAACGTCGGCTGGTAGAACCCGGGATTGCCGGGACCGATGATGGCAAGCACGTCCACGCGCTGCTTGTAGAGTTCCTGCACCAGGAGAATCGCGTCGTTGGGCCGCGTCACCGCCAGGATCAGGTCGGGTTTCGCCGCCTTGGCCTTTGCAACCTCCGTGGACAGATCCTGGGTGGTCACCGGGTACGTGATGACTTCCACGACCTCGAACGGGGCATTGAGCTTCTTATGCCACTCTAGGGTCTTTTCCGCTTGGACCTGGCCAAATAGGTCGCTCACATGCAGGAACACGCCTCGCTTGGGCGTAACCCCCTTCTCCTTGAACATCTCCAGCATGTACTCGATGCCTCGCCGCCCCAGGACGGTCGAGGTCACGAACAGGCGGAAGGCGTACTTGACCCCCTGCTGGGTCAACTGGTCGGCCGCGCCGATGTCGATCATCAGGGGGATCGGCTTCGTCGCCTGCTTGATGACCTGGATGATGGCGTTGATGTTCCCGCTGTCGAAGGCACCGATCATGACGTCTGCGCCGTCGCGGATGAGGCGCTCGGCCTCTGCCCGGGCCACCTCCGGCTTGGACTGGGTATCCGCCGGGACCAGAACGAGCTTGGCCCCGCCCATGGACTTGATGCCACCCGCGGCATTCACATGGTCCACCGCCAACTGGTTCCCCTGCCGCGTCGTTTTGCCCACCACGGCCAGAACACCCGTCATCGGCTGGATGGACCCGATCTTGATCTCCTTGACCTGGGCCCGCAGGACGGCCGGGAAGCCCAGGACGCCCACGGCCCCCGCCGCGCTCATGCCCTTCAGCACCGTTCGCCGGTTCACTGCTCCTCGCTTTCCCCGTGACGCCATGGTCCTTCCCCCTTCGTCCCGGCCCTTCGGCCGACCTATTCTGGCTCTCCCTCGCCATGTCACAAAAATCCCCGACGCGGTGCGTTGTAGGGAGGGGGCTGCACCCACGCTTCGCGCGGGTACCCGCCCTCCTGTTCCAACGTCGGAGGGCCACAAGGGCCCTCCCTACGACAATCTGGGCGCTGGGGTTTTCATGAGTCGTGGTGAAACTCGCTTCATGATGACTGCTCGGAAGCGGCGCAGAGCCTATCGGAGTGCCCCTGAAAGTGTCAAGCCCGTGGGGCCTGGAGGGTTGCGGATTACAGCCCCAGGTCGGCGACCTTGGGTTCCGGGCCGGAGTAGTCGTAGAAGCCGCGGCCGGATTTCTTCCCGTAAAAGCCGGCCTGGACCATCTTCTTCAGCAGAGGGGGTGGGGCGTAGCGTTTCTCCCGGTACTCCTCGAACATGATGTCGGCAATGTAGTAGGTCGTGTCCAACCCGACGAAGTCGAGGAGCGTGAGCGGCCCCATGGGATGGCCGCAGCCCAGCTTCATGCCCTTATCTATGTCCTCAACCGAGGCCACCCCCGCCTCCACCGCGCGGATCGCATCCAGCAGGTAGGGAACCAGCAAGAGGTTCACGATGAAGCCGGAATTGTCCTTGGCCGCGATTGGCTCCTTCCCCACCGACTTGGCGAATTCAAAGGCGGTCCGGAACGTCTCCTCGCTGGTCCGGACGGTCCGGACGACCTCCACCAGCTTCATCACCGGCACCGGATTGAAGAAGTGCAGGCCGCACACCCGGTCCGGCCGTCCCGTGGCCATGGCCATTTCGATCACGGTGAGGGAGGAGGTGTTGCTGGCGAGGATCGTCGAGGGCGGGCAGAGCTTGTCCAGGGCAGCGAACAGTTTTTTCTTCTCCTCGATGTTCTCGATGATCGCGTCAATGACGAGATCGCAGTCTCTGAGGTCGTCCAGCGAGACCGTCCCCCGGAGATTCGCCGCCGCCTTTCCCTTGCCCTCGGCGGTAAGCTTCCCCTTCTCGATGGCGCGGGCCCAGTTCTTCTCGATCATGCCGAGACCCTTGTCGAGAAACTTCTGCTCGACCTCCCGCACGACGACGGCATACCCCGCCTCGGCCGCCACCTGGGCGATGCCAGAACCCATGAGGCCGCAGCCGACCACCCCGACCTTCTTGATGGCCATACCTATCCCCCCGGTGAAGCGAATGATGAATGTCGAATGGTGAATTTCGAATGACGAAGGAGACCGCCGGCCACCCCCGGCGTAAAGCCGGGGGCCAAAGAAATGCCCCCGGAGGAGCATCAGCTCGCGAGGCTGCAACCCCTGGGTTCAGCCCAGGGGGTTAGCCCAGAGACTCCACGATGACGGTCACCCCCTGCCCGCCGCCGATACAGGCCGAGGCCAAGCCGTATCTCCCACCGCGCCGCCGGAGCTCGTAGAGGATCGTCAGGGTCAGGCGGGCACCGCTGCACCCCACCGGGTGGCCGAGAGCGACGGCCCCGCCGTTGACGTTGGTCTTCTCGCGGTCGAGTCCCATCTCTCGTTCCACGGCCAGGTATTGCGCCGCGAACGCCTCGTTGATCTCGATGAGATCCATCTGGTCCAGCCGAAGTCCGGCCTTCTGGAGGGCCCGCTGGGACGACGGCACGGGGCCGATCCCCATGATCTCCGGCGGGACCCCGGCCAGCCCCCAGGCCAAAAGCCGGCCGATTGGCTTCAGGCCGCGATCCTTCGCCACCTGGCGCGAGGTCACCACCAGCGCCGCGGCCCCATCGCAGATGCCGCTCGCATTCCCGGCCGTCACGACGCCGTCCTTTTTGAAGACCGGGGATAGGGTCGCCAGGCTCTCCGGTGTCGTTTGGGGGCGGAAGTGTTCGTCGCGGCCGAATTCCACCGTCGCCCCTTTCTTTCCCTTCAAAGGAACGGGGACCACCTCTTCCGCCAGGCGACCAGACTCCCACCCAGCATGCGCTCGGACCTGGGACGCCAGGGCGACGTCGTCCACCTCCTTACGGGTCAGCCGGTACTGTTCCGCCAGGTTCTCCGCGGTCATGGCCATCCCATGCCCGATGTACGGGTCCTCGAGGATGGTCCAGAGATAATCCTCCAGGACGTGGTGCCGCATGGGAAGCCCGGATCGCGCTCCCCGGATCACGTGAGGCAACTGGGTCATGTTCTCCGTCCCGCCGGCTAGGACGATCCGAGCCTCGCCAAGGAGGATCTCTTCGGCGGCCGAGATGACAGCCTGGAAACCGGAGCCGCACAGGCGGTTCACGGTCAGGGCGGGGGTGTCGATCTTGCAGCCCGACTTTAGCCCGATGTGGCGGGCCAGGTAGATGGCGTCGGGACAGGACTGGGCCACATTTCCGAAGATCACCTGGTCCACATCCTCGGCTGCCACGCGCGATCGCTGGAGAGCCCCCTTGCTGGCGATGACGCCCAGGTCAATGGCCGAATGGTCCTTCAGGCTGCCGCAAAACGCCCCGAACGGGGTACGGGCTCCGTCCACCAAGACAATGTCCTTGACCTCCATCTACCCCTCCACTTATGAACTGGCGGTCACGCGAGCCCCGCGAAAGTGAGCCGAGGATATACCAGGATTCCCCTGGCCAATCAAGCCCTTTGGCCGGAAGGTCAGGTCAGGCGACCTCTGTCGGACAGAGGGAACGCCCGAGTTCTCGGCCCAACCCTGAATAAGAAGATTTTCTTGGCGTCCTTGGCGGTTAAAGGGCAGTGTCTGGACTCAGCCGAGCAGGCGGCCCTTCAGGGCATGGAAGCGGGGATCGCGCAGGCGATCCAAGTCGGCCCGGACATACCCCAGCCCATACACGCACAGCTCGAAGTTCTCGGAAAGCTTCCGGAAGAGCGGGGCTTCCGGGCGGTACGACCCGTAGGTGAACTCGGAGACAATCCGGTAGGCGCGTTTCCCCACGCGGACAAAGTCTAGGAGGGCATCGGCCGAGGCGACCAGCTTCGAGGTCTTCAGCCGGTGGAGAAACTCGGGGAAGATTCCGGTCATGAACAGCGTGTAATTTCCGATGTGCCGGTGCACCTCCCGCTCGCGCTCCACGGTCTGCGCCCGGTGCAG
>CAZNWB010000092.1:8603-12598 GCA_964576535.1 uncultured bacterium
TCAACTCCTCGACAGGAACGCAGATTGAGAACCTATTATTGATCCGCAGATTACCCTTCGGCAGGCTCAGGGCCTCGTCGTGAGCTCAGCCGAACGGCCCCGAGTGCAATCGAGGGGCACAGATTTCGCAAATTATTTCCGGCGGAATTTCCCCCTGAAATCTGCGTGATCTGCGTAATCTGTGGATAAAGGTAGTCTTTCCGTCGCGTATTATGCCCCTATCCCTGTCGCTGTCTCTGGCGGCCTTTGGGGAGGAGGGATGCCCGTGCGATGGCGTCCGCGCCGAACCGATCCCGGATGGCGTCAACTGTTCGAGCCAACTGGCGCCGGGAGTCCGGTCCGGGCTCGAACAGCCCCATCTGGCCTATGGGTGAATCCGTGGCATGGATCAGGCGCGTAGCGGTCACCCCCAACAGGCGGACGCGCTTTCCCGTCCAACTCACGCGTTTCAGCAGGCTCCACGCCTCCCGGAAGAGGTCATCACCCACATCGGTCGGGCGCGCCAGCAGGGTGGCCCGGGTCGTGGTGCGGAAGAGGTGGTTTCGAAACTTCAACGTGACCCCGCCGGCGAGGTACCCCTCGTGTCGCAGCCGGCGGCCGACCCGGTCGGAGAGTTCCAAGAGGGTCCGCCGGATCTCCTCGAGATCGTCCGTGTCCGCCTCGAAGGTGGTCTCGGCTCCAATGGACTTGGCGTCCTCCTCCGGAACAACCGGCCGATCGTCCCGGCCGTGGGCCAATTCCCACAGGTCGCGCCCGCCGTTGCCCAGGGATGCCTCCAGCGCCTCGACCGGCATCCGGGCCACGTGCCCGATGGTCTCGAGGCCCAGGCGTTTCAGGTGTATCTCGGTCTTGGGCCCCACACCCCACAGCCGCGAGATCGGCAGGGGATCGAGGAACTCCCGCTCATCCCCCGGGACCACCACGACGAAGCCGTCCGGCTTGCCGAGGTCCGAGGCGACCTTGGCCAGGAACTTGTTGGGGGCAATCCCGATGGAGGCCACCAGGCCCACCTCGGATCGGATGCGGGCCTTCAGGGTACGCCCGATTGCGTTGGCCGGACCGAAGAGGCGCTGGCTGCCCGTCACGTCCAGGAACGCCTCGTCAATGGAGAGCGGCTCGACCAGATTTGTGTATTCGCGCAGGAGGGCGAAAATCCGTTCCGACATCTCGGCGTAGCGGTCGAACCGGGGTCGGACATAGATCGCGCGGGGGCAGAGCCGGTACGCCCGTGAGATCGGCATGGCGGATTTGATGCCGAAGGGTCGCGCCTCGTACGAGCAGGCAGCAACCACGCCGCGGCCCTTGCCACCCCGCGGGTTGGCGCCCACCACGACCGGTTTGCCGCGGTAGGCCGGATGGTCGAGCTGCTCCACCGACGCATAGAAGGCGTCCATGTCGAGGTGGATGATGGTCCTGGCCGACATCATCACTCCGCCGCACTGCCACCCGGATTCCAGGATGATCTATCAGCGATTAGCCCAGGGAAAACACTGCTGAGAGGATCTCCAGGGCCAGATCCAGCTCGCGTGTCGTCACATCCAGCGGCGGCAGGAAGCGGATGGCCTTGAATCCGCACCCCAGGAGGAGCAGCCCGCGCTCCAGGCACCCCCGCAGGATCCGCTCGCGCCGCTCCACCGTGTCCAGCTCGATGGCGTCCATCAGGCCCAGGCCCCGGACATCCTCGACGAAGTCGAACCGCCTTTGGAGTCCCTGAAGCGCCTGGCGCAGGTGCTCGCCCATCCGCGTGGCGTGGGCCAACAGGCCGTCCCGCTGGATGACCTGGATGGTGGTGTACCCGATGGCCGAGCTGAGGGCGTTTCCCTCGCCCCAGGTGCTTCCCAGGCGCATCTCCTCCTTGGGGAAGAGTTCGGTCCGCCCGACCGTGGCCCCCACGCGCAGGGCCTTGCCCGTTACGATGATGTCCGGCTGGATGTCGAAGTGCTCGCTGGCCCACCAGCGGCCGGTCCGCCCCATGCCCGACTGCACCTCATCGGCGATCAGCGGGATGTGGTACTGCCGGGCCACCCGGCCGACCTCCGCCATGAACACCGCCGATGGAACTTGGTAGCCTCCCTCGCCCTGGACTGGCTCGATGATGATGTAGGCGACCTCGGCCGGATCCAGAAGGCCCCGCACCGGATCCAGGAACTGGGCGAGCCGGCTCATGGAGCCGATGGCCCCCAGCCAGAACCCGCAGTGACACTCCCCGGTACATGTGCAGTAGGGCAGATTGACGATATTCGGGATCTGCGGGTACCAGGAGCGATGCAGGCGCTTGCTCCGGTTGAGGGACAGGGCGCCCAGCGTCCGGCCGTGGAAGGCCCCCAGGAAGCAGAAGCCGTAGCCGCAGTTTCGCCGGGCGTCGTAGCAGATCTTGATGGCGTTCTCGACCGCCTCGGCCCCCGAGTTGGAGAAGAACGCCGTCCCGAAGTCGTAGCGGGCCGTGATCTCGAGGAGCTTGTGGTGCAGGTGGGACGGCGTCGGGATCTCCAGGCGCGCCGGGTCCTCCCCGTAGGCGGAGATGAAGTCGGTCCCCGCGTACCGATCCG
The DNA here is from genome assembly GCA_964576535.1 of uncultured bacterium. GTDB lineage: Bacteria > Methylomirabilota > Methylomirabilia > Methylomirabilales > 2-02-FULL-66-22 > 2-02-FULL-66-22. The sequence goes on from CAZNWB010000092.1 coordinate 11,153, forward strand.
GGTCTATGGATTTCAGGCGCTGGCTGACGGCCAGGAGTTCCGGGTGGTTGTAGCCCAGGACGCTGGTCCCGACGTGCGAGGCAAAGTCGAGGAAGACGTTCCCGTCCGGGTCGGTGCAGAACGGGCCGATGGCGGGAGCCGCCCGGTCCCAGACGAAGCCCTCGACGTAGGTGGCCCGGGCGGCCGCGGCGCGATGGTAGGCGATCCACGTGCGGGCCCGGGGGCCCGGGGGCGTGATCCGGATGGCGGGCGTCTCGCTGCTACGCTGCATCTCCTTCGGCCAGCTCCTTCAGTCGGGCACGCAATGCATCCAGCTTCGGCGGGATCGGCCGGCTGACGAGGCGCGAGGGATCCAGCACGCCGACCTGTTTCAGGCCGTGGCCGCTCACGGTGCACACCACGAGGTCGTCCGGTTGGATCTTCCCCTGGGCCCTGAGCTTGAGCGCCGCAGCCACGGAGACCACGCCGCCCGGCTCGCCAAAGATCCCGGCTGTCCGGGCCAGGAGCGATTGCGCAGAGCGGATCTCCTCATCGGTCACCCCGACGGCCGCCCCGCCCGACGCCTTGACATCCCATAGAGCCCGTGTGGCCATCGGGGAAGGTTTCCCAACCCTGATGCTCTCCGCGATGGTCTCGCCGGCCTCGATCGGCGTGACCTCGTCGGCACCCTTCTCGAAAGCTCGAACGACCGGCGCGCAGGCATCCGCCTGGGCCACCACCATGCGCGGCAGCTTCTCCACCCAGCCCAGGCCTTTCAGCTCGCGGAAGCCCTTGTACGCCGCGACCACGCCTGCGCCGCCCGCGATGCAATGGAACATCCAGTCGGGCACCTCGCCCTCCAGTTGCTCCCAGGTCTCGAAGGCGTAGGATTTCTTGCCCTCCATTCGATACGGGTTGGTGGAGAGGCAGTCGTACCAGCCGAACTCCTCCAGGGCCGCCCGGTAGATGCTGGCCACCTGGTCGTACGTGCCTTCCACCGGGATGATCCGGGGCCCGTAGATGGCAATCTGGGCCACCTTTTGCGGCGACGTGCCGGCCGAGATGATCACCACCGCCTGCATGCCGGCCACGGCCGCATAGGCCGAGACCGAGACCGCGGCATTGCCGGTGGAGACGACGGCTGGAGTCGTCACACCGAACTCTTTCCCTTTGGAGATCCCAACGGCGTTGCTGCGATCCTTCAGCGAGCCCGTCGGCAGCAGGGTGTCGTTCTTGATGTACAGCCGCGTGAGACCGGTCGCCCGCGTCAGCGCGTCGGTGTGCACGAGCGGGGTGTAGCCCTCGCCCAGGCTTACGATGCAGGACAGATCTTCCACCGGCAGGAACTCGTGCCATTTCCAGATGGTGGAATCCTGCCGCCGGAGAAGCTTCTCCTGGAAGTCCGCGGACAGGTGGCTCAGGTCCACCTGGACATCCAGAATCATCCGGCAGTCGGCACAGAAGAAC
>CAZNWB010000093.1:0-12596 GCA_964576535.1 uncultured bacterium
TGAAGGGGATCCGCGACAGCTTGGTGACCCCGTCCACCAGGGTGGCGATCTCGTCCCCGAAGTGCTCCTTGATCTGCCCCAGGTTGGCGTGGGTATCCTCGACGCAGTCGTGCAACAGGCCGGCTGCGATGGCGGCGGCATCCATGCGGAGTTCGGTGAGGATTCCGGAGACTTCAAGGGGATGGGACAGGTAGGGCTCGCCGGAGATGCGTTCCTGGCCCTTGTGGGCCTTGGCCGCGAAGACGTATGCCCGCATGACGGGATCGACCTCCGCCTGCGGGTTGTACTCGTGAATCCTGTCTATGATGGTTTCAATGCGCACTCCGGCGTCCACCCTGCCGCATCGCGGCAAGTGCAGTGTAACACATGATTTTTGGCCCTTTCAAGGATTATCTGCCCGTCGGCACTGGGGGGCATGTTTCGGGGCCCCTTCCCTGCCCCCTTCCCTGTCGCTGTCGCGGTCTAAAGGCTGCGTCGAGTTCAAACCAGGGCAATCTTTGCCTGGAGCTGGGCCCGGGAGATGGCCCCTTCGCGCAGGATGCGGGCGGGCTCGATCGTGCAGTCAATGACAGTGGACGGGACACCCAGGGCCACGCGGCCGCCGTCCAGGATCAGGTCAATTTGGCCCCCGATGGCCTTCTGGACGGTCTTGGCGTCGGCCGGATCGGCGCCCCCGGCCTTGTTGGCGCTAGTCCCGATGATGGGTCCGGCGAAGGCCGTGAGCAGGGCCTGTGCCGCAGTGCCGGCCGGCAACCGGAGACCCACGGTGCCCGTGGTCGCGGTGAGGACACCGGGAAGGCTGGGAGAGGCCTTGACCACCACGGTGAGCGCCCCGGGCCAGAACGCCCGCATGAGCTCCAGGACCCCGTTCGGCAAGGCCGCGGCCAGATTCCTCGCCGCATCCACAGACGGGACCAGGACGCTCAGGGGCTTCGCGTGGTGCCGTCCCTTTACCGTGTGCACCCGCTCGACCGCCGCGGCATCCAGCGCGTTCGCCCCCAGGGCGTAGAGCGTGTCGGTGGGAAAGGCCACCAATCCTCCGCGGCGGAGCGCTTCGCATGCCTCCGTGATCACGTCCCGTTGCGGCGCCTTGGGATCCACCTGGATCACTCGCGTTTTCACCGTGACTCACTCCTCCACATCGGCGTCTGTGGACGCTTCAATGAACAACTGACAATTTTCAATTTCCAGTTGTCCGTTGTCGGTTTGAAATTGCCAAGCCGGCCGGGCTAGCGCCCGGTTGGCTTGGCGCGGCTCCCGGGCGTCGGGAGACCCGTAAACTGCTCGAACCACCCCTGGAGGCTCCCGCCCCTCCGGGTGACATACACGACGTACGGCGAGGTCACGAGGTCCCCGCGTTTGTCCCAGCGCAGGCGCCCCAGGGTGCCGTCGTAGGGACTGGTGTGCATGACCTTCAGCACCTTCCGCAGCTCCTCCTTGGTGTTCGCCAGCGGCTTGGCCATTTGGATCGCCCGCAGCAGCACCCCCACGGCGTCATAGGTGTACAACACGTAGGGGCCGATTGGGCCGTAGCGTTCCTCGAACCGGCGGATGAAGGGCTGGGCCGACGGCAGGAGACGCGGGTCCGGCGCAAAGGTGAGATATGCCCCGCTGGCCGCCTCCTCGCCGGCGATCTTCACGAACTCCGGGTCCAGGACGCCGTCACCGCTGACGAAGGCCGCCTGCAGCCCCGCCTGCCGCATCTGCCGGATCAGGTAGCCCCCCTCGCGGAAGATCCCCCCGAAGTAGACCGCGTCCGGCTCTACCGTCTTCAGTCGGGCGATCACCGCGCTGAAGTCCCTGTCACCCTGGGCCACATGCTCGATCGCCACGATGCGCTTGGCCGACCGCTGCTCCACGAGGCGGATCAGGGTCTCGGCCAACGTTCGGCCGTACTCGGTGCGGTCATGGATCACGGCGATCCGGCGAGCCTTCAAGCGCGACAGGATGAACTCCGCCGCCGAGACGGCGTGCTGGTCGTCGCGCCCTGACACGCGGAAGACGGTGTCGAATCCCTGCGCGGTGAGCCGCGGGTGCGTCGAGGTGGCTGTGACCTGGGGGATACCCGCCTGGTAGTACACCGCCGAGGCTGGAATGGACGAGCTGGAGTAGAAGTGGCCGACGACACCCCAGACCCCTTCCTGGACGAGTTTCTCGGCGACGAGGACCGCCTGCTTGGGATCGAACTGGTCATCCTTGAGGACGAGCTCGACCTTTCGGACGAGCTTCCCGGCCCGGTCCGCGACCGCCATTTCCGTGGCCTGGCGCATGCTCTGGCCCACCCGCCCGGCTTCCCCGGCCATGGGGATCACGAGGCCGATCCTGATCGGGGACAGCTCGCTCGCCCATGCGGGCGATGCCAGGGCCAGGGCCAGGAGAAGCCAGCTCCAGCGCAAGCTTCGCGAGCCAGTGCTTGATTTCATAATTCCGCATCGGGATTCACCCGATCAGGCACCTTCGCCCAGGTAGGCGCGTCGGACGTCGGGGTGCTCCTGCAGTTCCACGGCTGACCCGTGAAGCGCGATAGTCCCCGTCTCCAGGACATATCCCCGGTGGGCGATGGAGAGGGCCATGGCGGCGTTCTGCTCCACTAGGAGGATCGTCGTCCCCTGGTGGTTGATATCCCCGACCGTTGCAAAGATCTGTTCCACCAGGATGGGAGCGAGGCCCATCGACGGCTCGTCCAGGAGCAGGATGCGGGGTCGAGCCATGAGCGCGCGCCCGATCGCCAGCATCTGCTGCTCCCCACCCGACAGGGTGCCCGCCACCTGGGCCCGGCGCTCCTTCAATCGGGGGAAGAGACTAAAGACCCGTTCCATGTCCTCGGCGATGGCGGCGTCGGAGCGGAGATACGCGCCCATCTCCAGGTTCTCGGTCACGGTCAGGCGATTGAAGATCTTCCGTCCCTCGGGCGCGTGGGCCACGCCCCGGGCGACGATCTCGTGGGGGGGCAGGTCGTGAATCGGCTCGCCCTCCAGCAGGACCCGGCCGCTCCGCGGCCTGAGGAGGGCTGAGATGGTCTTGAGGGTAGTGGTCTTTCCGGCCCCGTTGTTTCCCAGGAGGGCGACGATCTCCCCTTTGCCTACCTGGAGGGAGATTCCCTTCAGGGCGTGGATCTTGCCGTAGTAGACCTGGACCTCCTGTACCTCAAGCATCAGCCGTCTCTGCCGCCTTGCCCCAGCGTTTCCGACCCAGATACGCCTCGATGACCCGGGGATCCTTCTGCACCTCGGCTGGCTTGCCCTCGGCGATCTTCTCACCGTAATCCAGGACCGTCACCCGGTCGGAAACCTCCATCACCACGCGCATGTTGTGCTCGATCAAGACAATGGTCAACTCGTACTCCTGGATCAACCGCCGCAAGAGGGCCATGAGGGACTGCGACTCCCCTCCCGTCATCCCGGCCGTGGGCTCATCCAGCAGGAGCAGCGTCGGGGAAGAGGCCAGGGCCCGGGCCAATTCCAGGCGCCGCTGTTCCCCGTAGGGGAGATTCCGGGCTAGCTCGTTCGTCTTCGCTGCGAGCCCGACAACCTCCAGGAGCGTCGAGGCGCGTTCCAACAGGTGGTCCTCCTCCTGCCGGAACTTGGGGGTCCGGGTGAGGACGGCCGCCATGGAGAGAGTGACCCGGCAGTGCATCCCTACCAGGATGTTCTCCACCGCGGTCATGTTGGCGAAGAGCCGGATGTTCTGGAAAGTTCGGCAGATCCCCAGGGAGGTGATCTGGTCTGGGCGAAGCCCCAAGAGTGGGCGCCCCTTGAAGCCCACCTGCCCCTCCTCGGGCGGGTAGATTCCTGTGAGAATGTTGAAGAACGTCGTCTTGCCCGCCCCGTTCGGGCCGATGATGGAGGCGATCTGGCCTTCCTCTACCTGGAAGTCCACGTGGTTGAGAGCCGTGAGGCCGCCGAATCGCTTCGTGATCTCTCGGGTCTCCAGGAGCATCCCCATCTACTTGCTCCCGAGTTCGCGTATCCGGCGGCGGGCGGGCAGGATTCCCTGCGGGCGGTAGATCATCATGAGGATCAGGATGATGCCGAAGATCATCCGCTCGTACTTGGCCGGCTCGAGCTGGGTGGGGAGGTTGACAAGGTTGTAGCCGAGGATAGTGACCCCGGCGTTCCGAAGTTCGTTCAGCCAGAGCGACAGCCCTTTCAGAACCTGAAGGTTGAGCACCGTCACGGCTGTCGCTCCTAGAATGGCTCCGGGGATGGATCCCATGCCGCCCAGGATGACCATGGAAAGCACCCCGATGGACTCCAGGAAGGTGAAGGACTCGGGGTTGATGAAGACCTGCTTCGCGCTGAAGAGCACCCCCATGGCCCCGGCGAAGGACGCCCCGCAGGCGAAGGCCAGCAGCTTCATGTGCACCAGGGGAACCCCCATGGCCTGCGCCGCGACCTCGTCCTCACGGATCGCCTCCCAGGCCCGGCCGATGTGGGAGTCCTCCAACCGCCGGTTCACCTGGATGACGATGGCCACGATCACCAACACCAGGAAGTAGAAGTAAAGGGGGTAGAGGACCGTGGGTGGCGCAGAGATGCCAAGGGCTTCCAGCAGGGACTGGAAGAAAAGCGGGGGCCGGCCGATCGGGCTGATCCCCTTGGGGCCGTTGGTGAGGTTGATCGGCTTGTCCAGGTTGTTGGCCAGGACCCGGATCACCTCGCCGAAACCTAACGTGACGATGGCCAGGTAGTCCCCTCGCAGGCGAAGGACGGGCAGCCCCAAGAGGACTCCCGTGGTGGCGCCCACGGTCACGCCCAGGAGCAGGAAGACGAAGAACCAGCTCCCGCCCAGGGGGAAGCGCGCGACCGAATCGGAGATGAACTCCCCCGCCTGGGGTGATCCGAAGATCGCCCAGGTATAGGCGCCGACAGCATAGAAGGCCACGTACCCCAGATCCAAGAGCCCGGCGAGCCCCACCACGATGTTGAGGCCCAGGGCCAGGGCGACGAAAATCCCCACCTGGGTGGCGACTTCCAGATAGTAGCCGTTGATCGTCCCCAGGATCGGCATCAGGATCCCCAGGGTCAATGCGCCCAGCGAGAATTTCAGCCAGGGGGCCATCCGGGCGAAGTACAGGAGGAGGATGGAGGCCTGGAAGAGGAGGAAGGCGATGAGCGAGCGCGGGTAGTGGACCACGGCGAAGGACGACAGGCCGGTGACGGCGACGACGAGGCAGATCGCCGACCAGGGTCGGTTGAGCACCGCGGCAAACCAGCCCATCAGGTGCGCTCCCTCACCACTTCGCCCAACAGGCCCTTGGGCCGGAAGATTAGAATGAGGATCAGGATGGAGAATGCGAAGATATCCTTATACTCCGCCCCGAAGGCGCCCCCGGTGAGCAGGGAGAGGTAGGAGGCGGCGAACGCCTCAAGGAGCCCCAGCACCAGCCCCCCCATCATGGCCCCCGGAATGTTCCCGATCCCCCCGAGGACCGCGGCAGTGAAGGCCTTGATGCCCGGGATGAACCCAGTGTACGGGTTGATCACGCTGTACTGCACCCCGAAGAGGACGCCGGCCGCGCCGCCCATGGCCCCGCCAATGAGGAAGGTGAGAGAAATGATCCGGTTGACGTTGATCCCCATCAGGCTGGCGGTGGGTTGATCCTCGGCGACGGCCCGGATGGCCTTCCCCACCTTCGTCCGGTTCACGATCAGGTGGAGGGCCCAGAGCATCAACAGGGCGGCCGCGATCACCACCAGCGACTTCACCGGCACGTCCATGGTCTCGGTGAGCTCAAATCGATAATTGAGCTGGTCCATGCTGGGGTAAACAAGGTTGAAAGCGTTGTTCCAGATGCTCTCGAACAGGCGGATCGCATCCTGAAGGAAAAAGGAAACCCCGATAGCAGAGATCAGGGGGACGAGCCGGGGGGCGCCGCGAAGCGGTCGGTAGGCCACCCGCTCGACCGTGACGGCCAAGAGGCCGCTGGCGGCCATCCCGGCCAGGAGCAGGAGGACGAGCACCAGAAATGGCGGGAGGGATTCCAGAACCCCCGCTCCCTTCAGGGCCAGGAGGATCTCCACGCCCACGAAGGCCCCCAGCACGAAGATCTCGCTGTGGGCGAAGTTGATGAACTCCAGCACCCCATAGACCATGGTGTAGCCCAGGGCGATGAGGGCGTACATGAAGCCCAGGATCAGGCCATCCAGAAGCACCTGGGGAAAGATGGCGATCAGGAGCGGGATATCCATGGGTTCAATAAGAAAGGGGAGGGGCCTGGCCAGGCCCCTCCCCTTCCCCCATGCACCGGCCCGGCTACTTCTTCAAGGGCGGTGGGGCGATGTCCAGTCGCTTGACCAGCTTGTTCTCGCCCCATTGGGCTGGATTCTCGGAATACACCTGGAGGACGAAATAGCCCGCCTTTTTGCGGTCGCCCTTCTCGTCAAACTCGATGCTTCCGGTGATCCCCTCGTGCTTGGTCTTCCGAACAGCAACGGCGACCGCCTCCCGCGAGGGCGCTTTGCCGCCAGCACCCTTGATGGCAGCCTCGATGGCCTTTAGCGCGATGGCGGTGGAGTCATAGGACTCGGCGGCGTAGGGCTCGGGGCTCTTCCCGAACTTTTCCCTGTAGTCGTCGGCAAACTTCTTGGCCTTCGGGTACAAGGCGACGGGCCCGGCCGTCGTGGTGTAGTACATCCCTACCACGGCTTTCCCGGCGATCTTGGTCAGGTCCGAGGAGTCTGCTCCATCCGGAGCCAGAAACGTGGACTTCACACCCTTCTCCCGCGTCTGCCTAAAGAACGGGGCCATCTGGTCATAGATCCCGCCGAAGTAGATCAGGCTCGGGTTCTTGGCCTTGATAGGGGTGATGATGGGGTCGAAGTTGGCCTTCTCTTCGGTCCCCTCGAAGCCGAGCACCTCGATACCCAGCTTCTTCGAATCATCCCTGAAGAACTCGGCCACGCCCTGGCCATACTGGGTCTTGTCGTGGATCACGTAGGCGCTCTTCATCTTGAGGCCCTTGGCGAACTCCGCCCCCACCGCGCCCTGGACGTCATCCCGGCCGCAGACCCGGCTGACGCTCAGGAGGTTCCGGTCGGTGATCTTGGGGTTGGTGTTGGCCGGGGAAATCATCGCCAGCTTGTCGTCCTTGTACACCTCGGAGGACGGAATGGCGACGCCGGAATTCAGGTGGCCGATCACCGCCAGGATGTCCTTGTCGGCGAGGATGTTCTTTGCGTTCGCCACCCCGACGTCAGGCTTGGCCTGGTCGTCGTAGGGGACGAACTCGACCTTGAAGCCTAGCTTCTCGACGGGTCCCTTCAACTGCTCGACGGCCAATTGAGTCCCCAGCTTGATCCCTTCGCCCAGGGCAGCCTGGCCCCCGGAGAGCGGGCTCTGGCTGGCGATCTTGATGGTACCCTTGGCCTGCCCCGCCAGCGCCACGGACGGGAAAGCCAGCGCCATGAAGGCCAATGCGACGACTGCCAGCCGCCAGTACGAACGATGTTTCATGATCTTCTCCCTCCCTGTTTCGAACGCACTCTTCCCGTAACTCCACGCCACGCTCGACACCCTTTGTCTCCTCGCGTCTCTCCCCCCTTTCCGCATCCCCTGCATTCTTCCCGATGGCGGCGCTCGCCGCCGAACCCCCTCAAACGGCGCCGATGATATTCGGAACGCCCCCCCCCTGTCAAGCGGTGTGCGGTCCCTTCCGGGACCCCTCCAGGCCCTTGGCCGCCACCACCCGCGCCCGGAATGCCGAGGCCGCGGCCGCGATGTCCGGCGCGGCGACGATGGCTGAAATCACGGCCGGGGCCGTGGCCCCCGCCGCAATCACGTCGGCCACCCCCTCCAGGCTTACCCCGCCGATGGCCAGGATGGGCAAGGCGACGGCGGCCCGGACTTCCCGCAGGGCCGTCAGGCCCCGGGGGGTGTATCCCGTGTCCTTGGTACCGGTGGGGAACATTGGGCCGAAGCCAATGTAGTCGGCCCCGGCCCCGCGTGCGGCCTCGGCCTGGGCCCGGTCGTGCGTGGACACCCCCAGGATCTTCCCCGGGCCGAGCAGACGCCGGGCAGCCCCGGCGGGCAGATCGTCCTGCCCGACGTGCGCCCCGTCGGCCCCTGCGGCCAACGCGAGGTCCAGGCGGTCGTTCACGATGAAGATTGCGCCATGGACGCGGCAGAGGGCCTGGATGGCCCGGGCCTGGGGCAAGAGCGCGCGCAGGTCCCCCGACTTGTCCCGGAGCTGGATCATATCTGCTCCGCCGTCCAGGGCGGCGGCCGCGATGGCCACGTGATCCCGGCCTGCGAGGCTGGGATCGGTAATCACGCAGAGGTGCAGGCGGTCGAGCACTACTGTTCCTGAAGCAAGCGCTCGAGAAATCGTGTTGACGTCCGGCCGGCCAGAAAGTCCGGATGCCGCAAGACCTTCTGGTGGAACGCAATTGTGGTTTGCACCCCCTCGACCACCATCTCGTCCAGGGCGCGTTGCATGCGGGCGATGGCCTCTTCCCGATCGTGGCCGTGCACGATCACCTTGGCCAGCAGGGAATCGTAGTAGGGTGGGACCACGTACCCGATGTAGGCATGACTGTCCACCCGGACGCCGGGACCCCCGGGGAACCGGAAGTTCGCGACCCGACCGGGCGAGGGGAGGAAGCGGTCGGAGTCCTCGGCGTTGATGCGGCACTCCAGGCTGTGCCCCGAGAGTCGCACGTCCGCCTGGGTGATGGGGAGGGGCTCGCCGGCCGCGATCCGCAGTTGGGCCTTCACCAGGTCCAGTCCCGTCACCATCTCGGTGACCGGATGCTCCACCTGGATGCGGGTGTTCATCTCCATGAAAAAGAAATCGCCCCGCTCGTCCAGCAGGAACTCCACCGTCCCCGCGTTCCGGTAGCCGGCGGCCTGCGCGACGCTGAGCGCCGCGCGGCCCATGGCCTGGCGCAGGGTATCGGTGAGGGCCGGCGAGGGAGCCTCCTCCAATAGCTTCTGATGGCGGCGCTGGATGGAACAGTCGCGCTCGCCGAGGTGGATCCCGTGCCCGGTGTTGTCCGCCAGGATCTGGATCTCCACGTGGCGGGGGTCGGGGAGGAAGCGCTCCAGATACACCGCCGCATCCCCGAAGGCCGCGGCCGCCTCGGCCGCGGCCATGGCCAGGGCCGACTCCAGCCCTTCCGGGGCCATGACGACCCGCATCCCCTTGCCGCCGCCGCCGGCGCTGGCCTTGATAATCACCGGGTAGCCGATGTCACGCGCCACCCGCTTGGCGTCTTCCAGGTCGCGAACGGAATGCTGGCTGCCGGGAAGCACCGGGACGCCGTGGGCGGCCGCCGCGCGGCGGGCCGCGGCCTTGTCCCCCATCATCTGGATGCTGGCGACCGGCGGCCCGATGAAGCGAATCCCACAACCCTCGCAGACCTCTGCGAACTGCGGGTTCTCCGCCAGGAAGCCATACCCGGGGTGGATCGCCTCGGCGCCGGTGATCTCCGCGGCGCTGATGATCCGGGCGACCTTGAGGTAGCTCTGGCTGGCCTGAGGCGGGCCGATGCAGACCGCCTCGTCTGCCAATTGGACGTGCAGGGCGTCGGCATCCGCCTGGGAAAAGACCGCCACGGTCCGAATGCCGAGCTCCCGGCAGGCCCGGATGATCCGGACGGCGATCTCGCCTCGGTTGGCGATCAGGACCTTGGAGAACACGGGTGGGAACTGTCCAAATGCCGGCGCGCTCGACCCCCGCAGGGCAGCGGGGCGAGGGAGTCCGGATCAGATAGGCTCCAGGAGAAATAAAGTTTGCCCGAATTCCACGGGCTGACCGTTCTCAACGACGATCCGGGCGACCCGCCCCTTCACCTCGGCTTCGATCTCGTTCATGAGCTTCATGGCTTCGATGATGCACACCGCCGTGCCCTTCTGCACCACGTCCCCTTCCTTGACGTAGGGCTCGGCACCGGGGGCGGGCGCCCGGTAGAAGGTGCCGACCATGGGTGCCTCCACGGGGATCAGACCGGCGGTCTCGGGGGCCGCGGGGATCTGCGTGCCGGCATGACCCACCGGAGCCATCGGCACGGAGATGGTCGGAACGACGGCCGGCTGTGCGGATCGCCGCCGGATCCGGACCCGGCGCCCCCCCTCTTCAAGCTCCAGTTCCTCGACCTCGTTTCCCTCCATCAAGCGCAGGAGGGCCTTGAGTTCCTTGAGGTCCATGCCGGCTTCCCCTCTCAGACTGCGTCCCCGAGTCTCCAACCCGGCTTCCGGTTTCGCTCCCGCAGGCCTTCTCTGGGCACCGCGGGCTCCCGTGCGCCGCCTCATGCGCGCTCGATGTAGGCACCCGTTCGTGTGTCCACCCGAAGTCGGTCGCCCACGTTGATGAACAGCGGCACCTGAATAACCGCGCCCGTCTCCAATGTCGCAGGCTTGGACCCGCCCGAGGCCGTGTCGCCGCGGACACCGGGATCCGTCTCCGCCACGGCGAGCTCCACGAAGGTGGGAACAACGACCGTCAGGGGAGTCCCCCCGTGCGAGACGATCGTGATAACCATCTCCTCCTTGAGGTACATCCGGGCGTCGCCCAGTTGTTCCACCGAGAGGAAGAACTGTTCGTATGTCTCCGTGTCCATGAAATGGAATTCGTCATCGCGCTGGTACAGGAACTGCGCGCGCCGCTCCTCCAGCTCGGCCGGAGGCAGTTTCTCCTCGGTGCGGAAGGTCCGCTCGATGACGGCGCCCGTCCGCAAGTTCTTGAGCTTCGTCCGCATGAAGGCGCCCCCCTTCCCCGGCTTCACCCACTGGAAGTTCGTCACAATGAAGGGGACGCCGTCCAGCTCGACCTTGACTCCTGGTCGCAAATCGCCTGCAAGGATCACGAACCCTTGTTCCTCCGTTTCGGGATGCGTCGTCCCGCGCGGGCGTGGGACGGGTGCGCCGTGAGGTAGACCAGGGCAGCCTGGAGTCCCAGCAGGTAGCTGTTGGTCCCGAAGCCGCCGATCAGCCCCACGGCTACCTCGGCCGTCACCGAACTCCGGCGGAACGGCTCCCGCGCATGGATGTTGGACAGGTGCACCTCGATGACCGGCAGGCGCGTCGCGGAAATGGCATCCCGCAACGCGAGACTCGTGTGGGTATAGGCGGCAGGGTTGAAGACGACGGCATCGGCCCAGCCCGCGGCCTTGTGCAAGGCCTCGATCAGCTCACCCTCCCCGTTGTGCTGCTCGAACCGGACGTCGCAGCCCAGGCGTTTGGCCTCCTTGCGCACCACACCTTCAATCTCTGCCAGCGTGGTCGTGCCATACACCGCGGTCTCGCGTGTTCCCAGGAGATTGAGGTTGGGGCCGTTCAGAAAGAGGATGCGTGCCACGGATCACCCGAGGACTCAAACGAAAAAAAACGGCATCGCGCCGTGCATGCCTAGCGATGCCTCTGTCGCGCCGCCCCGCGCGGGGCCGACCACGTCACAGGTCACCGAGCTGTGCCAGGGTCCGGCCCAGGGCGTACCGCATCTGTCCGCGCAAGCCGGTAGGTCCCGCCTCGACCCCCAGGAACAGGTTCTCGGGCGCGAAGGCGAAGACGACCTGACCGCTGGCACCCCGTACGCTGAAGCTCTTGGGGGCTCCCCAGTGCAATTCGTCCACCAGGCCCCGGGCCTGGCGCAGCAGGCCTGCGTACTCGCCGGCGACAGCCTCCACATCCACGCCCGCGACCGGCGCCGCCTGGACGATGGGGACGCCGTCCGCGCCCATGAGGAGGGCCCCTCGCCCCTGTCGCACCGCCTGGACCAAGTCCGTCACCGCCTTTGCCAGATCACCGGCCATGGCTCATCCGCTCCCCTCGCGCCCTGCGCCTCCCGCCTCACGGACCTGCCGGGCAGCCTCGCGCAGGGAGAGAAGTCGCTGGAGGAATGTCTGATTTGCCTCGGGGCGCTGGGGGTGGTCTTGGCCTGCCCCCGGTGGACCACCCTTCTCCGGCCGCCGACCCAGCGTCGTATAGATCGCCTCAGCCAAATCGGCGTGGCCCTGGGACGCGTACAGCCCGGCCAGGGTCGGGCTGGCCAACGGGTCGGGGGCGGGCCTTCCACCCTCCGGCTTCGACTCGGAGGATTCGGATGGCGAATCCATCCCTGTGCCTGCCCCCGCAATGCAAAATGAAAAACCGACAACTGACAACCGACAACCGGAATCCACACATGATCGGTTTTAGATTGTCAGTTGTCAGTTTGAAATTTTCAATTGCCGCTCCCTTTAGGAGCGGAGGGTCTCGAGGGCTTTCCGCAGCTCTCCCCGCTCGAAAACCGGCGCGAAGGTAACACTTCCCACCCCACGTGTCAATACGAATTGAAGCACTCCATCGCGCGCCTTTTTGTCGCTAACCATATATGTTTCCAGCGATTCCGGCGACGGCACGGGAGCACCGAGAAGGCCGAACCGCTCGAGCAGTGCCCGCAATCTCCCGACGTCACCCTCGGGACAGAGACCCCGCCGGACCGAGAGCGTTGCCGCCACCAGCATCCCGTACGCGACCGCTTCTCCGTGGGTGATGCTCCCATAGCCCAGGGCTGCCTCCAGCGCATGGCCCACAGTGTGTCCGAAGTTCAGCATGGCCCGGAGTCCCGTTTCCTGCTCGTCCGCCTCCACGACCCTTGCCTTGATGGCGCAGGACCG
>CAZNWB010000094.1:0-12529 GCA_964576535.1 uncultured bacterium
CTATGGCCTGGACAAGAAGAAGGACGAGCGGATCGCGGTCTACGACCTGGGCGGCGGCACCTTCGACATCTCCATCCTGGAGCTGGGCGAGGGGGTCTTCGAGGTCAAGTCCACCAACGGAGATACCCACCTGGGGGGCGACGACTTTGACGAGCGCGTCATCCAATGGCTGGTGGAGGAGTTCAAGAAGGACCAGGGGATCGACCTCAGCAAGGACCGCATGGCGCTCCAGCGCCTGAAAGAGGCCGCCGAGAAGGCCAAGTGCGAGCTGAGCACGACCCTGGAGACTGAGATCAATCTCCCCTTCGTCACCGCCGATGCCTCCGGCCCGAAGCACCTCAATATGAAATTGACGCGGGCCAAGCTGGAACAGCTGGTGGATGACCTGATCCAGCGGACCATCGGACCCTGCCGCCAGGCCCTGAAGGATTCCGGGCTGGAGCCCCGCCAGATCGACGAGGTCATCCTGGTGGGCGGGCAGACCCGAATGCCCAAGGTGCCGCAGGTGGTCAAGGAGCTCTTCGGGAAGGAGCCGCATAAGGGCGTCAACCCGGACGAGGTGGTCGCCGTCGGCGCGGCGATCCAGGCGGGGGTGCTGGTGGGCGATGTCAAGGACGTGGTCCTGCTGGACGTCACGCCGCTGAGCCTGGGGATCGAGACGCTGGGCGGGGTCATGACCCGGTTGATCGACCGGAACACCACGATCCCCACCCGCAAGGGCGAGATCTTCACCACCGCCGCGGACAGCCAGACGAGCGTGGAGATCCACGTGCTGCAGGGCGAGCGGGAGATGGCCCGGGACAACCGCACCCTGGGCAAGTTCCACCTGGTGGGCATTTTGCCGGCGCCGCGGGGGGTCCCGCAGATCGAAGTGACCTTCGACATCGACGCCAACGGGATCGTGAACGCGTCGGCCAAGGACCTGGCCACGGGCAAGGAGCAGGCCATCACCATCACCGCCTCCTCCGGGCTGTCCAAGGACGACATCGACAAGATGGTGAAGGATGCCGACCGGCACGCGGAGGAGGACAAGAAGCGCCGCGCCGACATCGAAACGCGGAACCAGGCCGACAACCTGGTGTACAACACCGAGAAGATGCTGAACGAGAACCGCGAGAAGATCCCGGTGGCGGACATCAAGCCCATCGAGGATGCCCTGACGGAAGCGAAAGAGGCCCTCAAGAGCGAGGACATGGACAAGATCCGCCGGGCCATGGACACGCTGACCCGGGCCTCGCACCGGCTGGCCGAGGTGATGTACAAGCAGGCGCGGGAGAAGCAGGCCCCCGGCGGTCCGGGGGAGGGCAAGGAGCCCCAAGCCAAGGGCGAGCCGGCGGGCGAGGGCGAGGTCGTGGACGCGGAATTCGAAGACCTCGGCAAGAACAAGAAATAGGCCGGCAGTGGAGGTGGTGTGAGCGACCGGCCAGCCTCTTGTCGCCGGGAGTAGGACATGGCGAAGCGGGACTACTACGAGGTGCTGGGTCTGCGCCGGGGCGCCTCCGAGCAGGAGATCAAGCGGGCTTATCGGAAGCAGGCCCGGAAGCATCATCCGGACGTCAACCCGGGTGACAAGGCGGCGGAGGCGAGGTTCAAAGAGGTCAGCGAGGCCTACGAGGTCCTGAGCGATCCGGAGAAGCGCCGCCGCTACGACCACTTCGGCCACGAGGCCTCTACCCCGGGGGCTGGCGCGCGCGGTCCCGCCGAGGCAGGATTCGGTGGATTCGACTTCAGCGGCGTGGAATTCGGAGCCGGCGGGCTCGGCGACCTGGGCGACGTCCTCTCGGACATTTTCGGCCAGCGGGGCCGGCCCGAAGCCCGGGGTCCGAGCCGGGGATCGGACCTCCACTACACCCTGGAGATCGACTTCGAGGATGCCATCCGGGGCCGTGCCGCCGAGGTCACGATCCAGAGGCACTCGCGGTGCGACACCTGCCGGGGATCCGGGGCGCGGCCGGGTAGCCCACTGGATGCCTGCCCCGAATGCGGCGGCAGCGGGCAGCGGGCGAGCCGGGGTCTCATGCGGGCGACGCAGGCCTGTTCCCGCTGCCAGGGGAGCGGCAAGGTCAGCCGGGAGCCTTGCACCGCCTGTGGCGGTCGTGGCAAGACGTTCGGGACCGAACGGATCGCCGTCAAGATTCCCGCCGGGGTGGATAACGGGTCGCGCATCCGGCTTCAGGGCATGGGGGATCCCGGACCGAATGGTGGGCCACCCGGCGACCTGTACATCATCACCCGCGTCCGACTGCACCCGGTGCTCGAGCGCAAGGGGGACAATCTCTACGTGGAGACCCCGATCACGATCACCGAGGCCGCCCTGGGCGCCAGGATCGAGGTGCCGACGATCGACGGGACGACCACGATGCGTATCCCGCCGGAGACCAGCAGCGGTCAGGTCTTCCGCCTCCGGGGCAAGGGCGTCCCCCACCTCAAGGGGGGAGGACAGGGGGACCAGTTCGTGACCGTCAAGATTGTGGCGCCGAAGAACCTGGATACCCGGTCGCAGGAGTTGCTGCGGGAATTCGCCCGCCTCAATCCGGGCGACCCCGGGCGCGGACGCGGCTGAGCCTCGGGAGGGCGAGCCCCGGTCATCGGAGACACCATGCCGAAGCAGAAGCGGCGCTTATACATGATCAGTGTTGTGGCGGAGATGTTCGCCATCCATCCCCAGACGCTCCGCGCCTACGAGCGCGAAGGGCTCCTCCGACCGGCCCGGACCGACGGAAACACGCGCCTGTACTCCGAGGAGGATCTGGAACGCATCGAGCTGATCTTGCGGCTGACCAAGGATCTGGGGATCAACCTGGCGGGGGTGGAGGTGATCCTCAACATGCGCGAGCGCATGAGCGAGATGCAGCGGCACGTGAACCAGATGTTTCAGGAGATGCTCCGCCGGATGGAGACGGAGTTCAAAGACCTCGAGCAGGCGCAGCAGAACCTCGAGGGCCTGGTCCCGGTGGGGAGGACGGGCATCATCCGCCGGGTTCCGATCGAGGAGAACGACAGGGGGAAGGCCGACCGGTCGCCTTGACAGGCCGGGCTGCACCCCCTATCCTGTCCAGGCAGTCTTGCTCGGGGAAAGCGTTTCGCTTGTACGCGCTGAAGTGAAGGAGCACGACCCATGTCCAACACGCTGAAGACAACGGCCCTGCTGGCGGCCCTGACCGTGCTGTTCGTCCTGATCGGCGGCATGGTGGGGGGCGAGCAGGGGATGGTGGTGGCATTTCTGTTCGCCGGGGTGATGAACTTTGCCTCCTACTGGTGGTCGGACCGGATCGTTTTGTGGATGTACGGGGCGCAGGAGGTCACCGAGGCCCAGGCGCCGCAGTTCCACGCCCTGATCCGGCGGCTGGCACAGGGGGCCGGCCTGCCCATGCCCCGGGTGTTCATCATTCCCACCGACACGCCCAACGCCTTCGCCACGGGACGCAACCCGCAGCATGCGGCCGTGGCGGCCACCGAGGGGATCCTGCGGATCCTCACCCCGGATGAACTGGAGGGGGTGATGAGCCACGAGCTGGGCCACGTGCTGCATCGCGATATCCTCATTTCAAGCATCGCGGCGACCCTCGCCGGGGCCATCATGATGCTGGCGCGCATGGCCCAGTGGGCGGCGTTCTTCGGGGGTGGGCGGAGCAGCGAGGATGATGAAGGGGGGGCCGCCGGGATCCTGGGCCTGGTGGTCCTGGCCGTCTTTGCCCCGCTGGCGGCCATGCTCATCCAGATGGCCATCTCGCGGGCGCGGGAGTATCTGGCGGATGCCGCGGGTGCCAAGATCAGCCGGAAGCCCTGGGCGCTCGCCGACGCCCTGGAGAAGCTGGAGCGCGCGGCCACGGCGTTGCCGATGCAGGCGAACCCGGCGACGGCCCATATGTTCATCGTGAACCCGCTGCGCGGCTCGAGCGTCTTGAGTCTTTTCTCCACCCACCCACCGGTGGCGGAGCGGGTGGCGCGCCTGCGGGCCATGCGGATCGCCTGACGTGACGCCACCGGTTCGACGGAAGAGAGGGCGCGGGCAGATTGCCCGCGCCTTCGTGTTTGGGACGGTCCTGTTCCTCGCGGGCTGCGCGAGTTCGCCCAAGGGCGAGGTCGTGGTCCGGCCGAGTCCACCGACCCAGCCCACCCAGCAGGTGGTGGGGGAGTCCATCATCGCCTCGGTGGGCGGCGCGGCCGTGACGGTTCAGTGGCTCCCCGCCCCGGGGATGGAGCAGTATTACGTCGGCAAGCCCGGGTTGGTGAACCCCTTCCCGCAAGAGGACTGGAAGGAGACGCCCCCCACGGTTTTCCTCGTCCGGGTTCGAAACCAGACGCCGGAGGACGTGCAATTCGATCCCACGCTGGTCTCCCTGGTGACCCAGAGCGGCCGGCGTGAACGCCCCATGTCGTACGAGGAAATGTACATGCGCCTGTCCGAGGCGGAGGGGACGAACGCTCGCCTTCGGAGTCTCGAGGCGACGCTGCTCAGCCGGTTCGTCGTCCTTCAACCAGGCGGCCAGCGGGAGGGCTTGCTGGTCTTTCCGACCTTGGACCCCGAGACCAAGCACCTGTCCCTGGAGTTCGCCTCTTTCTTCATCGGGGGACGCGCCGTCCCCAGCCTCTTCGAGTTCCAGGTCCTCCGCCAACAGACCGAATAGAGATCCACAAATTCCGGAGAATATCCCGAGGGGATTCTTCATCCGCAGATTGCGCAGATTACACAGATATTCCGGAAGGGTTGGCCCCATGAAATCTGCGGAATCTGCGCCCTTCGGCCCCGCCACTGGCGGGGCTCAGGGCCCCGAGCATGCCGAGGGGTAATCTGTGGATGATGAGAGAATCCGGCTCTTACTCTGCGGATTGGAGGCGGGCCATGATGCTCGCGGCGTCGGCGTTCCGGATGCGGAGGAGCTTGTGTCGGGCGGTCTCGCCCCGGGCGATGGTGACGCGCGACTTGGGCACCCCGAGGAGTTCGGCCAGGAAGGCGCAGCAGGCGGCGTTGGCCGCGCCCGCCACCGGCGGGGCGGTCAGCCGGATAGTGATGCCCTGGGGGCCCGAGTGCCTGGAGTCGGCGCTGGCCACGCCAAGCTGATTCCGTGCGGCGCGGGGCTGGACGCGAACCGCGATGAGGACGTCCGGGCCATCCTGGACGACGGCCGGTCGAGCCTTGGTCATCCAGGGACGGTCTGCTTTGCCGGCTGCGCCGCGGGGGCGGCCTTGTCCGGCTGGGCGTCCAGCAGCTCCAGGTGGCTCTTCATGAGACCGCGCATCTTGGAGATGTACAGCTCGCGCTGGCGCACCAATTCGGCGATCTCGCCCTGGACTTGGGCCAGCTTCCGATGGGCTTGCTCCAGCAGGCGCTCGGCCTTGAGTTCGGCCTCCTTGAGGATGAGGTCGGCCTCGCGCTTGGCGTTCCCCTTCATGTCTTCGGTCATCTTCTGGGCGGTGACCAGCGTGTTGCGCAAGGAGTCCTCGCGCTCCTGATTCGCCCGCACCTGCGCCTCCAGGCGCTGGATCTGCCCCGCCCGGTCGGTGGTCTCCTGCAGCAGCCGGGTCATCTCCTCGGCGATCTGCTCCAGGAAGGTCTGCACCTCCTCGGGGTCGTACCCGCGGAACTTCCGGTCGAACTCCCGTTGGGTGATCTCCAGCGGTGAAAACTCCATCAGCGCATCCTCCAGGCCAACTCTCTGAGTGAGGCCACCAGGAACTGCTGCACGAAGATCACGGCCAGGATCGCAATCAGCGGCGAAAAGTCAATCCCCCACCGATGGGTGGGCAGCCACCGGCGGATGGGCACCAGGACCGGCTCGGTGACGCGATGCAGGAACTGGACGATCGGGTTCCAGGGATCCGCGTTCACCCAGGAGATGAGCGCCCGGATGATGATTATCCAGTAGTACGCCGTGAGGGCGATGTCCAGCACCCGGGCCAGGGCGTCCAGAAA
This sequence comes from uncultured bacterium, assembly GCA_964576535.1. Classification (GTDB taxonomy): domain Bacteria; phylum Methylomirabilota; class Methylomirabilia; order Methylomirabilales; family 2-02-FULL-66-22; genus 2-02-FULL-66-22. The sequence goes on from CAZNWB010000094.1 coordinate 5,918, forward strand.
GTTGCCGGCGACGAACATCAGCCGTTCCAGCCCCGCCGGCCAAGCCGGCGTCCGCATGTCATCGCTGGCCCAGCTCCTTCGAGCGAAGCGTGGCAGCCTCCACGGCGTTGATGAGGGTGGTTCGTAACCCCCCCTGCTCCAGGGTGTGGAGACCCGCGATGGCGGTCCCACCCGGGGAGGTGACCATGTCCTTCAATTCGCCCGGGTGCTTCTTGGTTTCCAGGACCATGCGGGCCGCTCCCAGGACCGTCTGGGCGGCCAGGAGCTGAGCCACGTCCCGGGGCAGGCCGACCTTGACCCCGGCATCGGAGAGGGCATCGATGATGAGGAAGATGTAGGCCGGGCCGCTGCCCGAGAGGCCGGTGATGGCGTCCATGAGGGATTCCTCGATGATCACCACCTTGCCCACGGCGCGGAAGAGGCGCTTGACGATCTCCAGGTCGTCGAGGGTCGCATGGTTCCCGCGGGTCAGTGCGCTGGCGCCCTCGAGGACCAGGGCCGGCGTGTTGGGCATGACCCGGATCACCCGGACCGCGCTGGGAAACCTGTCGGAGATGAAGGTGGTGGTGATGCCCGCAGCGATGGAGACGATCAGCTTGTCGCCATTGATGACGTCGATCAGACCGTCCAGTACCTCGCCCATGATCTGGGGTTTGACCGCCAGGAGTACGACCTCGGCCTTGCTGGCCGCCTCGGGGTTGCTCAACGAGGTGTGAACACGGTAGGTTTCCTTCAGGTAGGCGAGTCGTTCTTCCCGGAGGTCGGAGACCAGCAGGTCATCCGGCGCCATGAGCTTTGCCGTCAGGAGACCGCGGATCATGGCCTCCGCCATGTTGCCGCCACCGACGAATGCGAGACGCTTGCCGTCGAGCATGATTCCTCCTGTCGGGGCTTTATAGCCCCCTGGACCCCTGGAAGTCAAGTCTTTGAGGCGCGGCAGGACTTGCAGGAGGCTGCGGGCATGGGGTATACAGAGTGGGGGACGAGGGAACGGGCAGAGGAGCAAGGGGCCAGGGGCCGCGGGGGAGCGATCCCGCCCCAATGTCGAATTTCGAATGTCGAATTTCGAATTTCGAATGTGACCAATCCGAAATCCACAATACCGGATGGATGGGGCCCCGCATAAAAGATGCTGGCAGGGGAGCAGGGGAGCAGGGGAGAGGGAGAGTGTTGTGAGCGAGCGGCGAATGGTGCGGGTGCGGGTGCCGGCGTCCACGGCCAACCTGGGCCCGGGGTTCGATGCCCTGGGGATGGCCCTGGGCTTGTACAACGAGATCGAGGTTGAACTCACGGGGGACGGCCTGACCCTGGAGGTCCAGGGAGAAGGTGCGGAGCGGCTCCAGGTCCTGGGTGAGCGCAACCTGGTCGCCCGCAGCGTCACGGGGACGCTGGAGCGTCTGGGGGTCCCCGCCGCCGGCATCCGGATTCGGATGGAGAACGGCATCCCGTTGAGCCGGGGTCTGGGCAGCAGCTCGGCAGCGGCCCTGGGGGGGGTCGCGGCGGCCGCGGCGCTGGCGGGGGTAACCCTCCCGCCCGAGGAGATCCTGGACCTCGCGCTCCCCTTCGAGGGCCATCCGGACAACATTACGCCGGCGCTCCTGGGGGGGCTGACCGTTTCGACGCTCGTCGATGGTAGGGTCCGGTGCGTGAAGCTTCCGGTGCCCGCCGAGCTCCGCGCAGTGGCCGTGATTCCCGAGTTCCACCTGTCCACGGCGAAGGCGCGCAAGGCGCTGCCCCCCAGCGTTCCCCGGGCGGATGCCGTCTTCAACGTGGGACGGGTGGCGCTCTTCCTGGGTGCCTTGCAAACCGGGCGGCTGGACCTCTTGCGCGAGGCGACGCAGGACCGGCTCCACCAGCCGTATCGCGCGCCACTGGTGCCGGGGATGGCCGAGGTCCTGGCGGAAGGTGAGCGGGCCGGCGCCCTGGCGTGCTTCCTGAGCGGGGCCGGACCGACTCTCTTGGCGCTGGTTACCGGGGATGGCCGGGCTGTGGGCGAGCGGATGGCCGCCTGCTGGAAGGCCCAGGCGAACGTCACGGCTCGGCCGCTGCCGCTGCCCATCGACCGCGACGGATTGAGAGTTCTCTGAGGAGAGAATCGAGGCTCCTCTGCTGCTATTTCCGGTCCAGCGCTCTCTTGACGAAACGCGTGTCCAGCGGACCGCGTCGGTCGTGGGGCATCGGATGACGGGGTGGTCACCCCCGATCCGAAACTGCAGAGATAGTCAGGTGCCTGTGATTGGATGGGTGGAGTGGGGGCGGATCGGGGTCTACAGGCTGACCGGAAGGTGGATCGTGAAGGTGGTGCCGAATCCCACCTGGCTCTGCACGTCGACGCTGCCCTTGTGATCCTCGACGATGCGGTGGGTGATGGCCATACCGAGGCCGAGGCCCTTCTCCTTGGTCGTGTAGAAGGGGTCGAAGATCCGGGAGAGGCGTTCGGGCGCGATGCCCTGCCCGGTGTCCGTGATGATCACCCGGAGCGCCGACTCGGTCAGACCCTGCACCCCGGACACGCCTGCCTGCAACTCGGGGAACTTGGCCGCGTGCACCAGGGTGGTCTGCACGCTCAGATCTCCCCCGCTGGTCATGGCCTGGATGCCGTTGGAGATCAGGTTACTGAAGGCGCGGTGCAGGCGCTTCCGGTCGGCCATGCAGGGCGGGAGGTCCGGGCCGAACTCCCGGCAGATCTTCACGTCCTGGGTGGCGGCCTGGTTCTCGAAGAGTTCCAGCACCTGAGCCAGCGCCTCGTTCAGGTTGGTCGCCTCGAGGTGCAGGGTGGTCGGCCGGGCCAGTTCCATCATGTCTTCGATGACGGCCTGGACCCGCTCCAGTTCCCGGGGGACGACCCGGTCGAACTTCTGCCGGACCTCGGGATCGTCGTAGTGCAGGGACATGAGCTGGGAGAAGATCAGGATCGAGGTAAGGGGGTTCCGGATGTCGTGGGCGATCCCCGCGGCCATGGTGCCCAGGGCCGCCAGCCGGTCGGCGCGGCGCAGGCGCTCCTCCAGTTCCCGGACGCGGGCGAGCTGCGTGGTCATCTCGTTGAAGGCGCGCGCCAGCTCGCCCAGCTCGTCCTTGGTCTGGATGTCAATCCGCTGGGTCAGGTCGCCGTGGCCGACGGCCGCCACGCCCTTGGTCAAGGCCTGGAGGGGTTTGGTGATCCGCTGGGCCAGGATCACCGAGGTCAGGCTGCCCATAACGAGGGCGATGAGACCGAAGGCCGCAATCTGCCACCGGGTGCGGGCGATCTCTTCGTGCATGCTGTCGAGGGAAACGCCCAGGCGAGCCGTCCCCCAGCGCTGGGTGGAGCCCTCGATGGTGACCGGCACCCACACGTCGTACACGGTCTCGTCCGAGGAGCCGGGGATGCGGCGCTGCTGGATGATCGGATCGGTCCCCGCCGGGGGATGGGCCACTTCCGTTCCCGCCAGGAGCCGCTGGATCGGGGCGGACCGGACGCTGCTCGCCGCGACGTTGCCCTCTTTGTCCAGCACCACCGCGTAGATCACGTCGGGGCTTCCGGTGGCCACGGACAGGCTCTGTTCCACGCCCACGTAATTGTAGGTGACCAGCGAGTTAGCGCTGGCCTCGGCCAGGCCGCGGGCCAGGACCAGGGCCCGTTTCTTCACTTCCTCGATGATGGCGTTGCGCTGCCGCACCTCCAGCAGGACCGCCGCGCCGACCACGAGCAGCACCACCAGGAGGTTGCCGACCAGAATGAACTTCGTGCGAAGCGTGAGGCGCATCGCCATGGCGCCGGCGCACCCGCCGGGGCGCGCCTACTGCCCCTTGCCGCGTTCGATCCAGATCTTCTTCATCGGGATGTAGGGGTCCCCCAGGGCGCTCACCTGGATTCCCTTGACGTAGGGCTGGAAGACCCGCTCGTACGTATAGTAACTGAGGACTATGAGGGGTGCGTCGCCGACGATCCGCCGTTCCAGTTCCTGGTAGAGCTGGAGCTTCCTGTGAGCGTCGGGCTCCAGCCGAGCCCGCTGGAGGAGCGAATCCGCGGCCGGACTGCGGTAGCGGGTGATGTTATCGGTGCTCTTGGAGTCGAAGAGTTGTCCCAGGAACGTCTCGGGGTCCGGCGTGTCGGCGTACCAACTGTACCGGAAGATTGGGAGCTTTCCCGCGTACACCTGCGCCTTGTATTCGGGCCAGTTGGTGTTGTACTGGACCTCGGCCTTCACCCCCAGGGCCGTCCAGGCCTTGACGATCGCATCGTGCTCGGCCATGGCCTCTTCGTTCTTTCGGGCCGACCAGATCTGGATGACCGGCAGACCCTTACCCCCCGGATAGCCTGCGGCGGCAAGCAGGTCGGCCGCCTTCTTGGGGTCGTAGGGATAGCCAGTGAGCCTCGGGTCGTAGCCATACGTGCCCGGCGGAAGGATGCCAACCCCCGGGAGGTACTGGTCCTGGTAGATCTCGCGAAGGATCGTGCGGCGGTCGATGCCATAGTTGAGCGCCTGCCGGACGCGCGGGTCGTCGAGGGGCTTCTCGGCCGTGTTGATCCCCAGGAACGCCATCCCCAGGATGGGGCGTCGGATGAACTGGTATTTGCGGCCGTTCAGAAGCTGCGGGCGCTGTCGCGCCGGAATCCCGGAGTCCTCCAGGTTCCCCCGCTCCAGTTCCTCGAACATCTGGTCCAAGGCCTCGCCGGTGAAGATCCGGTACTCAAGCCGGTCAAGTCTCGGGCGTCCCTCGAAGTAGTCCGGGTTGGCAGCCAGGGTGATCTCCTTGCCCCGAACCCATTCCACGAACTTGAAGGGACCGGTGCCGATGGGCTGGCGGCCGAAATCCTCGCCGAGCTTCTCCACGATCTCCCGCGGGACAACTTTTGCGAAGCCCACGGCGAGGGATGAGACGAACGGCGCCTGGGACTCGGCCAGTGTGATCTGGAGCGTGTACCGATCCAGTACTGCCAGGCCCTCCACGCTGGCGGCCCGCCCCTCGGCGAACTGGCGAGCCCCCTTGATCTTCATGAACAGGGGCGCTCCGGCCGATTTCGTCTTTGGGTCAACGATCCGGGTGAAGGAGTACACGATGTCATCGGCGGTCACCTCGCGGCCATGGTGAAACTTCACGCCCTTCTTCAGGGTGAAGGTCCACACGAGACCGTCGCGCGAGGCGGTCCACGTTTCGGCGATGGCGGGCTTGATGGCAAGGGCGCCGTCGAACTGGACCAGCCCATCGAAGAGCTGGTTGGCGATCGTGCGCCCGTAGATGTCGTTGGGCCGGGCGGGGTCCAGGGTCACCGGATCGGTCGCCAAGGGACGCCGGTACACTCCACCTTGGCGTTCCGCGCCGGCGCGCGTGGGCCCTTCCTGCCCAAGAACGGAGGCGGTCAGCGCTCCCAGGGTCCCGAGGATCGCCACTACAAGCGCGACCTTGTATCTCGGGGCGGAGACCGATGATTTGCTGGATTTTTTCAGGGCCCTATCCTCCACGCATGTGTGCAAAAGGCTGGGGTGAGACACGTGAACTGGAGCGGAGTGGGAATCGATAAATAACAACCATGGCAAGGGTTGTCAAGGCTAATTTAAAGCGTCTTGATAAATCCCGAATGCTGGAAAAAAAAAGAGGGATGGGGGGCTACCCCATCCCTCTGCTTGCCCACTCTCTACGAGAGGGCAGCGTCTTACATACCACCCTCGGCGAAGCCGGAGCGGCTGAGCACCTGCGTCGAGGAGTCGATTTCCATCGCGGGCATGATCGCGAGCAGGCCAAGCACCACCAGCACGAGGACGATGAGCTTCTTCATGGCGTTTCCTCCATCCCTCTTTTTTGAAGTTATCTCCCGTTCTCTCTTCGCTCTTTCGATCTGCCCCTCGCGAGGACGATAGCAACTATTGCCTTTAGTATAGCAGGGCCTATGCCAGGAGATCCCCGGGAAAACGGAGAGCCCCAATCCCTGATCGAATGGGAGGTTCCGCTCGGAGGGGCAAATCCGTACCGTATCCATCTGCTCAATTTCTTGTGCAGCCTCTGGCTCAAAAATTCGAAAAATCTCCAAGAAAATTCCCCCAAAGGCAATAAAGCCTGTTACATACATCACATCACAATATCTTGTGCACTCTGCATGAAAAACAGGGCAAGAAGTGTGGTGTTAGGCGCTGAGGGCTTGTGGGCGAGAGTCAATCCCGAGGCGTTGGAGCTTCCAGAGCAAAGTATTCCGGTGAAGGCCGAGGACCCGGGCCGCCTCGGTCTGATTCCACTGGACCCTCTCCAGGATGTTGAGGATGTATTGCTTCTCGAAATGGCTCCGCGCCTCCCGGAGGCCGAGCCCAACCCGCTGGATGTCCTCAATCGTGTCGCGACCCAGGATGGAGACGTCTAGGGGCAGCTCCCGTAGCGAGATGGTCTCGCTCTGCGCTAGGGCCACCGCCCGCTCGATGACGTTCTCCAGCTCACGGACGTTGCCGGGCCACTCGTATTGGTACAGCGCGGCCGTGGCGCCGGCGGAGAAGCCCTTCACCTTGCGGTTGAACTCCCGGTTGTACTTGGCGATGAAGTGCTCCACCAGGAGTGGGATGTCATCGCGGCGCTGGCGCAAGGGGGGCAGCGTGATGGGGACCACGTTCAGGCGGTAGTACAGGTCCTCCCGGAAGGTGT
>CAZNWB010000095.1:0-2560 GCA_964576535.1 uncultured bacterium
ATCATTCGTACGGGCGCTCCCAGGCCCCGGGCTCCCAGCGTTCGGGAGAACGCCAGAGACCGGACAGGATCAGCTCGCGGATGAAGATGAGCTCCTTGGGCAGGCGATCATACAGCCTGATCAAGAGCTCCTCGTGCGAGATCAGCTCGTTCACCCAGCCATCGCGGTCGACCGCCATCAGTTCCTGAAATCCCTCGGGCGGGAAGCGCTCCAGACCGCGCCAATCGAGATCCTCGTAGCGAGGCTTCCAGCCGAGCGGACTTTCGACGGCGGCCGCCCGGCCGTTGGCCCGATCGATGATCCATTTGAGCACCCGCATGTTCTCGCTGTACCCGGGCCAGAGGAAGCTCCCGTTCTTGTCGGTGCGGAACCAGTTGACGCCGAAGATGGGCGGAGGATTGGGGAGCGCTCTGCCCATTCGGAGCCAATGGTTGAAGTAAGAGGCCATGTGGTAGCCGCAGAACGGCAGCATGGCAAAGGGATCGCGCCGGACCTGGCCGACCTTCCCCGACGCTGCGGCCGTCGTCTCCGACCCCAGGGTGGCCGCCAGGTACACCCCGTAGTTCCAGTTGAAGGCCTGAAACACCAGGGGCACGACGCCGCTTCGCCGCCCGCCGAAGATGAAGGCCTTGATGGGGACGCCGTTGGGATTCTCCCAGTCGGGGTCGATGCAGGGACATTGCCGGGCCGGCGCGGTGAAGCGGGCATTCGGGTGGGCGGCATTCCGGCCGGACCCCGGCGTCCAGCGTTGCCCCTGCCAGTCGATCAACTCGGGGGGAGGCGTCTGGCTCATGCCCTCCCACCACACGTCCCCGTCGGGTGTCAGGGCGACGTTGGTGAAAATGCAGTTGCGCCCGAGCGTCGCCATGGCGTTCGGATTCGTCTTCTCCGAGGTGCCGGGCGCCACGCCGAAGAAGCCGGTCTCCGGGTTGATGGCGTACAGTTGGCCGTCCGCCCCCTGCTTCAGCCAGGCGATATCATCCCCCACGGTGGTGACCTTCCACCCCGCGAAGGCGGCCGGCGGGATCAGCATGGCAAAGTTCGTCTTGCCACAGGCACTGGGAAAGGCCGCGGCGACGTAGGTCTTCTCGCCTTGCGGCGACTCCACCCCCAGGATGAGCATGTGCTCCGCCAGCCAGCCCTGGTCGTGGGCCAGGTTGGAGGCGATCCGGAGGGCAAAGCACTTCTTGCCGAGAAGCGCGTTGCCCCCGTACCCGCTGCCGAAGGACCAGATGGACCGCTCTTCGGGGAAGTGGACGACGTACCGGTGGTCCGTGTTGCAGGGCCACGGCACATCCTGCTGGCCGGGCTGCAGCGGTACGCCGACCGAGTGCATGCAGGGGACGAAGGAGCCCTCCCCCAGGGCCTCCAGGACGGCGGTGCCCATGCGGGTCATGATCCGCATGTTCACGACGACGTAGGGCGAGTCGGTGAGCTGCACCCCGATGTGCGCGATGGGCGAGCCGATGGGCCCCATGCTGAAGGGAATCACGTACAGGGTTCGGCCGCGCATCGCGCCGCCGAAGAGGCGCCGCAGGGTCGCCCGCATCTCCTTGGGGTCCACCCAGTTGTTGGTCGGCCCGGCGTCCACCTTGCGGACGCTGCAGACGAAGGTGCGGTCCTCCATGCGGGCCACGTCCCCGGGATTCGAGCGGGCCAGGTAGCTGTTGGGCCGCTTCTCCGGATTCAGGCGGATGAAGGTCCCGGACCTCACCAGCAGGTCGCAGAGGTCGTCGTATTCCCGCTGCGACCCGTCGCACCAGCGAATCGCGGCCGGCGCGCAGAGCGCCGCCATCTCCTGGACCCAATTCCGCAGCTTCTGGTTACGGACAGTTGCCGGAACCTCCATCGGCGCCCCCTCCCTTCGAGAATCGGCAACGCCTCACGGACGATGCGAGTGGAAGACGAACCGGCGGACAAGATGGGCTCGCGGATGACTGCGTGGGACGGCACCTTATCAAGAGCGGTCGGTGGAAGTCAAGCGGTTAGCAACCCCGCCCATCCCCCCTTTTGCCCTTGACAAGGCATCGGCCCCTGGTATTAGCTATCGTGTGCGTCGGCGCACACCTCGCAGGTCCAACCGGTGCGTTTTCCGCAGGAATCCGCGGGCCCTGCGCCCGTTTCGTCACCCCAATGAAGAGACCCAAAGAAAAGAAGAAAAAGAAGAAGGAATGATGGCGGATTACGACCTGCTTGACACCAAGCTCGCCTTGGTCCTGGCCATGGTCACATTCGCCTCGCCGTACGCGCTCTGGGTGCTGTCCGACTACGCGCGCACGCTCCCCCCGGAGATTGAGGAGGCAGGGGCGATTGACGGGGCCGGGGTGATCACCACCTTCTTCTATCTCTACCTCCCCCTGATCCTGCCCCCGCTGGTCGCCATCGGCACGTATGCCTTCCTCTACGCCTGGAACGAGTACCTGTACGCCCTGCTCCTGCTGACCGGCGAACACAACATCCCGATTCCCGTGGCCATGGGGAACTTCCTGACCACCGACAACGCCCCCTGGAACCTGCTGATGGCAGTCTCCACGGTCTACGCGATTCCGCCGGTCATCCT
>CAZNWB010000095.1:2660-12442 GCA_964576535.1 uncultured bacterium
TTCGGATCGGGGTTGACAGCCCGAAATTCCTCTGTTAGGTTTGCGCCATTCGTCGTCATCGCTGGCACTCTCATTCTCTTCTCGCACTGGTTTTCGTCGGGACAGATACCTTCCCTCACATTGCGTCCATGCCCCGGAGGTCGCGGTGTCGAAGCGGGATAAGGAGCGGATCGGAACCGATTTCGGGGAGATCCGCGCCTTCCTCGGGGAAGGAACCCAGTTCAAGGGGGTGCTGAGCTTCGCTGGCGCCGTTCGCGTGGACGGTCAACTGGAAGGGGAGATCGTCGGCGACGAGGTGCTCATCATCGGCGAGCCGGGACAGGTCAACGCCGAGATCGAGGTCGGCACCCTGGTGGTCAGCGGTCAGGTCCAGGGGAACATCACCGCGAGGGAACGGGTGGAGCTCCTGCGGCCGAGCCGGGTGTCCGGGACGATCCGCACCCCCTGTTTGATTGTGGCTGAGGGCGCGCTCTTCAACGGCAACTGTGAGATGACCGGTCCGGATGAGAGCAAGGTCGTCCGCCTCCAGCCGAAAGAGGAGGGCCTGAAGGCGGCCGAGCGGGCGTAACCCCGGCCCCCCGATTGCCAGGCCCGCGGGGCGTGCGGCGCCCTGCGGTTGTCTCGGTTGTCGTATCCCGATCCCCCCGGTGTGTTTCGCCCGCCATCCGGTCCTCCCCGCGATCGCGCCTCACGTCCGCCCGCGGTCGGCCCGCATCCCAGGATGAGAGTCTATCTCGATCACAACGCCACCACGCCGCTGCACCCCGAGGTGCTGGCGGCCATGCTCCCGTACCTCACCCACCGGTTCGGCAATGCCAGCTCCCTGCATGCCTGGGGGCAAGAGGCACGCTCCGCCCTGGAGCGGGCAAGGGCGACCGTCGCCCGGGCCCTCGGATCCGGCGACAAGGACACGGTGGTCTTCACCGCCGGCGGAACCGAGGCGGACAACCTGGCCCTCCAGGGGGTGGCCGCCGCGGACCAGGCCCGGGGGCGACACCTCATCCTCTCCGCCGTGGAGCACCACGCCGTGCTGCACGCGGCGGCCCATCTGGCCCGCCGGGGCTTCGAGGTGACCCACCTGCTCGTGGATGGCCAGGGCCTCCTGGATCCGGACGAGCTGCGGCGGGCCATCCGGCCGGACACCATCCTGGTCAGCCTCATGCACGGCAACAACGAGACCGGCGTCCTGTTCCCCGTCGCGGAGGCGGGCCGGATCTGTCGCGAGCGGGGAGTTCCCCTCCACACGGATGCGGTGCAGACCTTCGGGAAGCTGCCCGTGGACGTGGAGGCCTTGGGGGTGAGCCTGCTGTCGCTGTCGGCGCACAAGCTCGGCGGGCCGAAGGGGGTCGGTGCGCTCTTCATCCGCCGCGGGACGGCGATGCAGCCGCTCCTGCACGGCGGGGCGCAGGAGCGGTCGCGACGCGCCGGCACGGAGAACGTGGCGGGCGCCGTGGGATTCGCCCGGGCGACGGAGCTCATGCTGCAGGACCAGTCGGGGGCGACCAGGCGTCTCCGCGATCTCCGGGACCGGCTGGAAGGCGGCCTCATGACCGCGCTGGCCGGCGTCCTGCGCAACGGCCATCCGGGGCAGCGACTGCCCCATGCGACGAGTTTGGCCTTCGCCGGGGTCGAGGCGGACTCGCTGGTCCTGGCCCTGGACCTGGAGGGCATCGCGGCCTCCTCGGGCGCCGCCTGCGCCTCGGGTTCCGTGGAGCTGTCGCATGTCCTCACCGCCATGGGGCTTCCGCAGGAGCGGGTCGCCGGCTCGGTGCGGTTCTCCCTGGGCCGAGACACGACGCCCGACGAGATCGAGTACGTCCTGGCGGCGCTCCCGCCCATCGTGGAGCGGATGCGTCGGGTGAACGCGGGCCGCAGCGCGGCGGCCGGAGCCTCGGCGTGATCCCCGGGACGGACGGCAAGGTGGTCGCGGCCATGAGCGGCGGCGTGGACTCGGCCGTGGCGGCCGCCCTCCTCGTCCGGGAGGGCCTGCCGGTCGTGGGGATCACCCTCCGCGTCTGGCCCAGCCTGCGCCCGGTCCAGGCCGATGCGCGCTTCGACAGCTGCTGTTCGCCGGCTGCCGTGGAGGATGCGCGGGGCGTGGCGGCCCAGCTCGGGATCCCGCACTACGTGTTGAACTACGAGGCGGAGTTCGACCGCGAGGTGATCCAGTATTTCACGGACGCGTACCTCGCCGGGGAAACGCCGAATCCCTGCGTGCCCTGCAACTCGCGGCTGAAGTTCGGATCGCTGCTCACCCGCGCCCGAGGGTGGGGTGCCGAGCGGGTGGCCACCGGCCACTACGCCCGCATCCAGCGGGATCCGGGGACGGGACGGTACCAGTTGCGGCGCGCGGTGGATTCCCGGAAGGACCAGAGTTACTTCCTCTATATCTTGACCCAGGAGCAGCTGGCGGCGGCGCGCTTTCCGGTCGGGCACCTCACCAAGGAGGAAACCCGCCGCATCGCCGCCGAGTTGGGACTGGGGGTGGCGGGGAAGCCGGACAGCCAGGAGATCTGCTTCGCCCCCGGGGACTACCGGACCTACCTGCGCGAGCGAGTGGGGGCCGCCCTCGTCCCCGGCACCATCCGGGATACCGGCGGGGCCGTTCGCGGCCAGCATCCGGGGGTGGCGTTCTACACGGTGGGGCAGCGGCGGGGCCTCGGGATCGGGGGCCACGAGCCGCTGTACGTGATCGACCTCGACCCCGCGACCAACGAAGTGATCGTCGGCCAGGATCGGGACCTCTGGACGCGGGAGGTGGACCTGGGGCGGGTGAACCTCATCGCCATCCAGGCCCTCACCGCCCCCCGCCGCGTCCTGGCGAAGATCCGGTATGCCCAGGCACCGGCGCCGGCGACGATGATCCCGCTGGCGACGGATGCGGTGCGGCTGTGCTTCGAGGAGCCCCAGCGGGCCGTGGCCCCGGGCCAGGCGGCCGTGTGTTACGACGCGAACGATCCCGATCTAGTGGTGGGCGGAGGCACGATTTGCCGAAGGCCGCGGGGCGGAAACGGGAACGCAGACCTCCACGGCCCAAATGCGGAATGCGGATTGCCGAATGCGGAATGACGGAATGCGGAATGAAGGGACTGTGATGGATGATCGGGAACTGATCCGGCAAGAGCTGGCGTCCCTCAAGCGCAGGCTGCGTCTCACCCGGGCGCTGACCGCGGCGGCCCGCTTCCTGCTGGTGGGCCTGGCGCTGGCCCTCCTCCCCCTCCTGGTGAAGGGGCTCTTTCCCGTGGGCGGCCCCCGGGTGGCCGCGGGAGTTGCCGCCGGGTTTGCCGTCCTGGGAATCCTGTACGGGCTTCTGGCCCGGCTGCCGCTGTCGCACGTGACGCGGTTGGCTGACAGCCGCCTGCAATTGAAGGAGCGCCTGAGCAGCGCCCGGGAGCACCTGGTCATCCCGACGGCGGAGGCGCCGGATATGGTTCGCGCCCAACTGGCGGACACGGCGGCTCGCCTCCGGGAGATCCGGCCCGAGCGTGCCTTCCCCTTGCACCTCCAGGCGGAGGCCCGCCTGCTCCCGGCGGTGGCGGCCCTGGCCCTGGCCCTGGCGCTCCTGCCGCCCCTTCCCCTCAGGTGGCCGGCCGCCCCGGGCGAGTCCGGCCCCCCGGAGACCGGGGCCGAGGAGGAGCAGGCGCGGGACAAGCCGCTGGAGCAGAAGCTGGCGACCCCGGCCATCCCCGACGAGATGTTCCCGAAGGTGCGCGAGCAGGAGATGCAACGGGGGCCGCTCACGGCGCGCGATCACCGGGGAGATCAGGCCGCGGTCTTCCGCGACACCAAGATGAGCCAGCAGCGTCCTGACTTCGGCAGCTTCATCAAGCAGGGGGACGAGCGCCTGAAGCTCCTGGCGCGCCCGGAGAGCATCCCCGACCTCAACCGGGACGTCACCCAGAGTCCGTACCAGGTGATGATCCGCCGGATGCAGGAGCAGCTCCGGGCGGGCCGCATGCAGGGCCTCACCTGGGAACAGATCGAGCGCCTCCTCTCCGAGCTGGGACAGAGCGGGCAGCGCTTCGGGGGCGGGGGACTGGGCGAGGACCTCATGAGCGAGATGGAGGGGCAGGGCGGCTCCCCGGACAAGATGATGGATGCCCTGGCCCGGGCCCTCAACCGGCTGCGGGATCGCGACGAGGCGGGCCGGGGCAGGGGGCGCAACCTCCGGCAGTCGCCCTCGCGGCAGGGTGGATCGGGCCAGGACCGGGGGGAAGGCGACTCGGACCGGGGCGAGGACGGTGCCCCGGGCGGCTCGCTGCCTGGCACGGGGAAGTCGCTCCAGAACCGGGGCGACGCGACCACCCGGATCGGCGGCGACAAGCAGGACGCCTTCCTGGAGGGTGACCTGCGCGAGGGACAGATGGAGGCCTACGACACCAACCTGTCAGGGCAGGGGGCCGAGAACCCCTCGCGGCTGCCCTACATGGACGTGTTCTCGCAGTACCGGAAGATGATGGAGGAGGCCCTGACCAAGGAGCCGATCCCATTCAACTACCGGGAGCAGGTGAAGGAGTATTTCCGTTCCCTGGAGAACCGGTAACGGCCGAGCGTTGACGTTACACGTTACACACCTCACGTTCCACGCACAGAGTGGCCCATGGCCCGACGGATATTTGACGCCGACTTCCTGAAGCGGCTGGATGCCCTGTCCATCGTCTCCCGCAAGGTGCTGACGGGTCGGGCCAAGGGCGAGCGGCGCAGCATCCGCAAGGGCGCCGGGGTCGAGTTCCAGGACTACCGGCCCTATGCCACGGGGGACGACTTCCGCTACGTGGACTGGAACATCTACAGCCGGCTGGACAAGCTGCTGCTCAAGCTGTTCGTGGAGGAGGAGGACCTGTGCCTCCACCTCCTGGTGGACGGCAGCGCCTCCATGGGCTTCGGGCAGCCCCCGAAGCTGGACTACGCCCTGAAGGTTGCGGCGGCGCTGGGATACATCGGCCTCAACAATTTGGAGCGGGTGGCCCTGGCCCACTTCGCGGGCGGGCTCGCCCGGACGCTCCGCCCCCGGCGCGGCCGCGGCCAGATTCTCCCCCTGCTGGACTTCCTGTCCACCGTCCAGGCCGGGGGGGGCACCAACCTGAACGGCTGCCTGGCGGACTACGCCTTGCGCGTCCAGGTGCCGGGCGTGGTGGTGGTGCTGACCGACCTCCTGGATCCGGGCGGCTATGCCGACGGACTGAAGGCCCTCCTGCGCCGGCGGTACGAGGTGTTCCTGGTGCACTTGATGAGCGAGGAGGAACTCCACCCGTCCCTGCGAGGCGATCTGACCCTCCTGGACGCTGAGGGCGGGGCCAGCCGCGAGGTGAGCATGGATCGCCACGCGCTGGAGCGGTATCAGCACCGGCTCCAGGACCACTTCACCGAGGCGGAACGCTTCTGCGCCCACCACCGGATCGACTACCTGCGCAGCAGCACGGCCGTGCCCTTCGAGGACCTCATCCTTCGACACCTGCGGCGAGGCGGATTCCTGCGATGACCTTTCTCAACCCGGCCGCATTCCTGCTGCTCCTCACGATCCCCGTGGTCATCCTGTTCCATCTGCTGAAGATCCGCCGGCAGCAGGCCGTGGTGAGCAGCACCCTCTTGTGGGCGGACAGCCTGCGGGACCTGGAGGCCAGCGCGCCCTTCCGGCGCCTCAAGCCGAACCTGCTCCTCCTGCTCCAGATCCTGGCGATCCTCCTCTTGGCCCTGGCCCTGGCCAAGCCGGTCCGGACGGTCCTGGCCAGGGGGTACGAGCGGAACATCCTGATCCTGGATGTCTCGGCCAGCATGCAGGTCCGGGATCTGCCCGGGGCCCGGTTCACCGCGGCCAAGCACGCCGCCCTGGCCGAGATCGAGGCGCTCCAGCCGGGCCAGCAGGCCATGCTCATCGCGTCGGGGCACGAGGCCCGGGTGCTGGTCCCCTTCACCGAGGAGAAGCGGGCGCTCCGGCAGGCCACCCAGGCCCTCGAGGCGCTGGACGTGGAGGGGCGGCTGGCCGACGCCCTGCGGCTGGCGCAGGCCAATCTCCTGCAGGGGGGCCGGCCCGCGGTGGTGCACGTGTTCACCGACGGCGCCTTCGACACGCCGGAGGTCCCCGACCTGCAGGGGGCGGCCCTCCGCTGGCACCGCTTCGCCCAGCGCTCCCGGAACATCGGCATCACGGCCTTCGAGACCCGCAAGGCCTACTTCGGGGCGTTCGACTACCAGGCCTTCCTGTCGGTGGCCAACTACAGCGCCGAGACGCAGATCTTTGACCTCACGCTGACGTTGGACGGCCAGCCCCTGAAGGCGGAGCGGGTCAGCCTGAGCCCCGAGGTCAAGCGGTCCTTCGTCATTCCCTTCACGCACGATCGCGGCGGGGTGTTGCGGGCGGAGATTCAGGCCGAGGACGACCTGGCGGCGGACAATCGCGCGCTCGCGGTGATCCCGCCTCCACGCCCCCTCCGGACGCTGCTGGTCAGCTCGGGGAACGCCTTCCTGGAGAAGGCGCTGGCGGCCGACGCGCAGGTCCAGGTCGAAACGGGGACGGTCGAGTCCCTGGGGAAGGCCGCCGAGTATGACGTGGTGATCCTGGACAATGTCCCGGTGAAGTGGGTGCCGCCGGGGCGCTACCTGCTCATCAACACCCTGCCGGAAGGGATCCCGCTGGAACTCCTCGGTCGCCTGCAGGAGCCGCCCATCATCGACTGGGACCGCGGGCATCCGGCCATGCGCTACCTCGATCTGTCCAAGGTGGCGATCCAGGAGGCCATGCGGGTCCGTCCCCAGGGAAGCGGGCGCGCCCTGGTGGAATCCAATCTGACGCCCCTGGTCTATGCCCTCGACGAGCGGGGGCTGAAGGCCGTCTTCGTCGGCTTCGATCTGTACCGGACGGATTTTCCGTTGCGCGTGGCGTTTCCCCTCTTCGTCAGCAACATCCTCCGGTGGCTCCAGCCGCGGACCCTGGAGGACGCCGGCCTGCAACTGCGGACGGGCCAGCCCCTCACGGCGAGCCTCCCGGTAGGGGTGCGGCAGGCCACACTCACCGATGCGGGGGGCAAGACGCACGTCCTCGAGGCGGATGCGGACGGGAAGGTGGGCTTCGTCGAGACCACCCGCGCCGGGATCTACACGCTGAAGGCGGGGCCGTGGGAGCAGCGCTTCGCGGTCAACCTCTTGGCGGACGCGGAATCCAACGTGGCGCCCCGGGCGCAGACCCTGGTCCGTGACGAGCGGACCCAGGAGACGACCGAGGAGTCCGCTGCCTTCCCGTCGCGCAAGGAACTCTGGCGGATCTTCGCCGTCCTGGGCCTGCTCCTCCTCGTCGTCGAAGGTCTGGTGTACCACCGGCAGGCGCAGGGCCGGTGGCCGGTGGCGGCCGCCGCCATCCGGGCGGTCGTGCTCCTCCTCGTGATCCTGGGGCTGGGTGGAGCCGGCCTCCACCACACGACGGACCAGCTCAACGTGCTCTTCCTGGTGGACGCCTCGGACAGCCTGTCCCTGGAGAACCGGGCGAAGGCCTGGCAGTATCTGCAGGAGGCGGTGAAGGCCGCGGGGAAGCGCGACCGGTACGGCGTCGTGACCTTCGGCGGAAACCCGGTGCTGGATCTCCCCGTGGGCACGGAACCGCTGCCGGCGAAGCCGCCGGCGGTGGCGGATTCCCGCGCCACGGACATCGGGGCGGCCATCAAGCTGGCCCTGGCCGCCTTCCCCAAGGACGGGGCCCGGCGGATCGTCCTCTTCTCCGACGGCAACGAGAACCAGGGCAACGGCCGGGAGGCCGCCCGGCGGGCCCGGGCCGAGGGGGCGGACATCTACGTGGTGCCGCTCAAGAACGACTACGCCGGCGAGGTCCTGGTGGAGCGTCTGGTGCTGCCCCAGGAGGTGAAGTTCGGCGAGTCCTTCCTGGTCCGGGTCGTGGCCTGGAGCGCCCGGGAGACCACGGGCCGCATCTCCCTCTATCGCGACGGCGAGTTCGTGGGCGCCCAGCCGGTGAAGCTCACGCCGGGGAAGAACGTCTTCGCCTACCAGCAGTCCATCGACCAGGGCGGATTCCATATCTTCCAGGCGCGCCTGGAGGGGCCGGACGACGTGGTGGAGGAGAACAACCGGGGGGTGGGGCTGGTCGCGGTCCGGGGGCGACCCCGCGTGCTCTACGTGGAGAAGGATCGGGACCAGGGGGCGCACCTGCTGAACGCCCTCCGGACGCAGAACCTCCAGGTGGAGATGGTCGGCCCCGAGGCCCTGCCCGCCAGCATGGAGGGCCTGACCCGGTACGATTCCATCATCCTGAGCAACATCTCGGCCCTGCGCGTGACCAAGGCCCAGATGGAGTTGCTCCGAAGTTACGTCCGGGACCAGGGGGGCGGCCTGGTCATGCTGGGCGGCGAGGAGAGCTTCGGCGTGGGGGGCTACTACCACACGCCCGTGGAAGAGGCGCTCCCGGTGACCATGGAGGCCCGCCAGAAGGTCGAGATCCCCTCGCTGGCGGTGGTCCTGGTCATCGACCGGTCCGGCAGCATGGAGACCAGCGTGGACTCCCGCTTTTCCAAGCTGGACCTGGCCAAGGAGGCGGCCCAGCTCGTCGTGGAGCTCCTGGACGAGCGCAACGAGGTCGGCGTCATCGCCTTCGACACCGCCTGGACCTGGGTGGTGCCCATGGGACCGGCCAAGGACAAGGACCGGATCCTGCGGGAGATCGCCACCATCAAGGCGGGCGGGGGCACCGACCTGTTCCCGCCCCTCAAGGAGGCGTACCAGACCATCTACGACCGCAAGGCCCTCCTGCGCCACGTCCTGGTGCTCTCCGACGGCGAGGTGACGGTGGCGGACTTCGCGGGCCTCGTGCGGCGGATGCAGCAGGACAAGATCACCGTCTCGTCCGTGGCCATCGGGAAGGACTCGGACGTCCGCTTCATGACGGATCTGTCCCGCTGGGGTCGGGGGCGCTTCTACTACACCGAGGACATCTACAGCATTCCCCGCATCCTCACGCTGGAGACGCAGCTGGCCAGCAAGGCCTCCATCATCGAGCAGCCGTTCCGCCCGGTGCTGACCCACCCGGGACACGAGATGATCCAGGACATCCGGTGGGACCAGGTCCCGCCCCTGGGCGGCTACGTGTCCACCACGCCCAAGCCGACGGCGGACATGCTCCTGATCTCCCACCAGCGGGACCCCATCCTGGCGGCGTGGCGCTACGGGCTGGGCCGGACGGCGGCCTTCACCTCGGATGCCAAGGCCAAGTGGGGGATCCTGTGGGTGCGGTGGGATGAGTTCGGCAAGCTCTTCGGCCAGATGGTGCGCTGGACGCTGCGCACGGCCCAGCGGAGCGAGGTGGTGACCGCCGTCGTTCACCGCGACAACCAGGGCGACATCCTACTCGAGGCCGTGGACGCCAAGGGCGAGTTCGTCAACTTCCTGGAGGCCACCGCCGGCGTGGTCTATCCGGACAAGACCCAGGGGGTCCTGCCCCTCACGCAGGTGGGGCCCGGCCGGTACCGCGGGGCGTTCCCGGCCCGGGAGCAGGGGGCGTACCTGGTGGGCGTGGCGAATCGGAAGGATCAGAAGATGGTCGGCTCCGAGGTGGCGTCCCTGGTGGTCCCGTATTCGCCCGAGCACCGGGTGCTCTCGCTCAACGAGGCGCTGCTCCGCGACCTCACGACCCTCTCGGGCGGGGCGGCACCGACCCAGGCCGGTCAGGCCTTCACCCAGAACCGCCGGAAGATGCGGGTGTGGGTCGAGGCGTGGCCATACCTCCTGGGGCTGGCACTCCTGCTCTTCCTGCCGGACGTGGCCATCCGGCGGCTGCAGCT
>CAZNWB010000096.1:0-12436 GCA_964576535.1 uncultured bacterium
GAAGCCGTCATCGGCCTGGAAGTGCACGCGGAGTTGCTGACCAACTCCAAGATGTTTTGCGGGTGCAGCACGAAGTTCGGGGCGCCGCCGAACACCCAGACCTGCCCGGTCTGCCTGGGAATGCCGGGGGTCCTGCCCGTCATCAACCGGCGTGGGGTCGAGTTCGCCATCCGCACCGCCCTGGCCCTCAACTGCACGTTCGCGCCGATGTCCCGGTTCGCACGGAAGAACTACTTCTACCCGGACCTGCCCAAGAACTACCAGATCTCCCAGTATGAGTTGCCCCTGTCGGAGCACGGCTCCGTCGAGTTTCCCCTTGAGGGTCAGAAGAAACGGGTCGGGATTCGACGCGTTCACCTGGAAGAGGATACGGGGAAGCTCGTTCACGCCGGGATCATGGAAGAGGCGGAGTCCAGCCTGGTGGATTTCAACCGCTGCGGCGTCCCCCTGATGGAGATCGTGAGCGAGCCGGACATCCGTACCCCCGAGGAGGCGGCCGAGTACCTCCGCCAGCTCCGCGCGATCCTGGTGTACCTGGGCGTGTGCGACGGGAACATGGAGGAAGGGAGCTTTCGCTGCGACGCCAACGTCTCCGTCCGCCCCAAGGGTTCCCGGGAGTTCGGGACCAAGGTCGAAGTCAAGAACATGAACTCCTTCAAGAACGTGCAGAAGGCCCTGGACTACGAGATCCGGCGGCAGGTCAAGGCCGTGCAGGCGGGCGAGACCCTGGTGCAGGAGACGCGCCTGTGGAATGCCGACCAGGAGATCAGCCTCTCCATGCGGAGCAAGGAATACGCCCACGACTACCGCTACTTCCCGGAGCCGGACCTCGTGCCTCTGGTCATCGAGCCGGTCCAGATCGAGGAGATCCGTCGCAGCCTGCCCGAACTTCCCGAGGTGAAGCGCCAGCGGTTCGTCCGCGACTACGGCATCCCGGAATACGATGCCGGCGTCCTCACGACGAGCAAGGAGCTGGCCGACTACTACGAGGCCGCCGTCAAGGTCCACAACGACCCCAAGATGGCCAGCAACTGGGTCATGGTGGAGTTGCTGGGCCGCCTGAACAAGGACGGCAAGGACATTACCCAAAGCCCGATCCCGCCAGAGCGGCTCGCCACCATGCTTGGCCTTCTGGCCAAGGGCACGATCAGCGGCAAGATGGCCAAGGATTTCTTTGACGAGATGTACGCCACCGGGGCCGATCCAACTGACATCCTGAAGAAGAAGGGTGGTCAGATCAGCGACCCCGCCGAGGTGGAGAAGATCATCCGCGAGGTCCTCGCGGCCAACCCCGCCGCGGTATCTGAGTACCGGGGCGGCAAAGAAGGCGCCTTCAACTTCCTGATCGGCCAGGTCATGAAGGCCACCCGCGGCAAAGCCAACCCGCAACTGGTCAACGATTTGCTCAGAAATCAACTGAAGGCTGGGTGATAGCAGGCCGAGGGGGCAGACTGGCTGAGGGCTGACCTCTGACTGCTGTCTACGGAGGTCCCATGAAATTCGGCGTGTCTATTTTCAACACGGACTACTCGATTCGGATTGACGAGCTGGCGCGGGCGCTGGAGGCGCGAGGGTTCGAGTCCCTCTGGTTGCCGGAGCATACCCACATTCCCAAGAGCCGGAAGAGCCCGTGGCCCGGCGGACCCAACCTCCCCAAGGAGTACTGGCACACGCTCGATCCCTTCGTGTCGCTGGCCACAGCCGCGGCGGCGACTACGCGTTTGAAGCTGGCAACCGGCATCTGTCTCGTCATCGAGCGGGATCCCATCACGACGGCCAAGGAGGTCGCCAGCCTGGATCTCCTGTCCAACGGGCGGTTCCTTTTTGGCATCGGCGGCGGCTGGAACGCCGAAGAGATGGAGAATCACGGCACGGATTTCAAGAAGCGCTGGCGGGTCCTCCGGGAGCGTGTCCTGGCCATGAAGGAGATCTGGACCAAGGAGGCGGCGGAGTTTCACGGCGACTTCGTCAACTTCGATCCCATCTGGGCCCACCCCAAGCCGGTGCAGAAACCCCACCCGCCGATCATCCTCGGGGTCAACTTGCCCAATGCGCGCCAGCGGGTGGTCGAGTATTGCGATGGCTGGCTGCCGATCGCAGGGCGGGCGGGGGATCTCGTTGCAGGCGTTGCCGATCTGCGCGAGCGTGCGAAGCGTGCCGGCCGCGACCCCAACTCGCTCACAGTGTCGGTCTTCGCGGCCACGCCAACCGAGGACGCGCTACGGGAGTATCAGAAGGCCGGAGTCGAGCGCGCCATCTTTCCCCTGCCCTCCGCGGGCCGCGACGAGATCTTGCCACTCCTGGACCGTTCCGCCAAACTGACTCAGACATTCAAGTGAACCGCCGGTACCAACGGCATCGCCGTTGGTGCACCCAGCTCTGGCGCTGGGTACCCGGGACGCCAAGAAGCTGACTCTAGTCGAAGTCAAACAGAAAAAGGGTCCGAGGTGGGGGACGAATCTTCTCCTTGGCAATCTTTCTTCGGACTGTGGAGGGTCGGCAGGCCCTTCTGACCTTGGCGCTCTTGGCGCCTTGGCGGTTAACGGCTCCCGGGTGGGGGATGCGGATGGCGCGGCGCCACGATCCACATCAGGATGGGCGCCAGTACGGCACTCCCCAGGGCTACCCAGAGTGCCGCCGTGTAGGTGCCCGTTTGATCGAACATTTGACCCGCGAGCCACGCACCGAACGCCCCACCCGCCGTGAGCACCGTGTGCAGGGTGCCGAAGATCGTCGAAAAGCCGGGACCGCCGAACAGGTCGCTGGCTGCGGCAGGGGTAACCGGCGCGGTGACCGCGTACCCCACCCCGATCAGCACCGCGTACAGAAACGGCAGCCAAGACGTCGGGTGCCTTCCTGCCAGGACAAGGACGCCGACGCTGGCGACGGTGCACAGGGAGGCCAGGGTGTAGGTCGGCTCGCGACCGACCCGATCCGAGAGCGTCCCCCATCCCATCTTGCCGGCGATGCTCGCCAGGCCCACCACGCCGCCCACCACGGCCGCGGCCAGCGGGGAGACGCCGTGATCCACCAGGTAGGCCACCTGATGCACCAGGAGCATCTGGGTGACGATGTTCCCGGTAAAGAACACCCCGGCAAGCCCCCAGTAGTGCAGATCTCTGACCGCAGTTGCGAGCGTCCAGTACGCCTCTCTGTCGAGGCGCGCCCGGGGACCTCCCGTCCCCAGTCGTGGATCGGTTCCCTCGGGAACAATCGGATCCCGGACCAGGAACAGCGTCGCCGGCAACACCCACCCGAGGATCAGCACCGCCAGAATTCGAAAGGCCCAGCGCCAGCCGATCCAGTCAATCATGAACTGCGCCAGCGGGACCAGACCGGCCATCCCCACCCCGATCCCGGCCGAGGCGACGCCCACCGCGGTACCGACGCGACCGGGAAACCAGCCCCGGACAAGCACCACCGCCGGAACCCACCCGACCATGCTGAGCCCGATCCCGGCAACCCAGCCGAACGCCGCGTAGAGGTGCCACCACTTCGTGATCTGTGCAGTCAGCAACAGGCCAAGCCCAAAGATCCACCCGCCTGCCAGGATGACCCGCCGGGGGCCGACGCGTCCCGCTAGCCATCCGGAGATCGGACTGAAGATACCGTGAATGAGCACCAATGCCGAGTAGCCACCGGCAATGACGGAGCGACTCCACCGGAACTCCCGGAGGAAGGCCACGAAGAAGACCGAGTAGGAATACCAGACCCCATAGACCATCCCCAGGGTGACGAAGGTCGCGCCGACGACAATCCAGCCAGAACGTTCGCTTTCCCCGGACTTCAACGCGGCGTGCACGGAACGACGCAGCCTCCCATTGTGAGCGCAGGGTCGGCTTAATACTATGGATGAACGGAACTCGAATGTCGAGACTGGAGGTGCGATTGTCCGTCGGTCATGCCCAAGGCTGGTCGGAACGCGACCTCGAAGGCCCTTCACTTTCCGCCCGATGCGCCACACACCTGCCACGGGCCGTCGGAAAATCCCTCGTGTTTTCTGCTGGCGCAGATTAGAATACCAGACAGCGTTCGACGGTTCGGCTGTTCGGCAGATCCCCGAAAACGGGAACAGCCGAACCGTCGAACGGTCGAACGCTCCTGCAATTTGCACGGCGGCTACACGGGAGCTGATCGGTGATGCGTATACTGCGGTGGGTAGGCCTGGGGATCGGCGGCATCCTGGTCCTGGCCGTGCTGGCGGCCCTGGTCCTGCCATCCCTCGTGAATCTGGAGCGGTACCGTGCCGCCCTGGCCAGCCGCGCGGGCAAGGCCCTGGGGCGCGAGGTCACGCTGGGCGACCTGCGGGTCAGTCTGTGGGGAGGCATCGGCGCGGAGGCCAAGGGCATCCAGATCGCGGAGGTGCCCGGGCTCGGCGCGGAGCCCTTTCTTTCCGCAGAGGCACTGCGGGTCCGGGTGCAACTGTTCCCCTTGTTCCGCGGGCAGGTGAAGGTGAGCTCGGCCGTCCTGGAGCGGCCGCGGATCCGCCTGCTGCATGCCCGGGACGGCCGGTGGAGCGTGGAGGACCTGCTGAGGACCCACGCGGCACCCTTGCCACCCAAACCATCCGGGGAGGCGCCACGCCCCGGCAAGGCGCCCTTGCTCGGAGGCCTTCTGCTCTCCGAGGTGGCGGTGCGAAAGGGCGAGGTCACTTTCGTGGAACAGGCCCGGTCTCCGGGGATCACCCTCACTCTCACCGACCTCGACCTCAGCCTCCGGCAGTCGGGGGTCACCGACCAACTGGAGGTCCGGTCCCGGGCCAAGATCGGCGGCACCGGCGCAGGTCAGATCGAATCGACCGCGCGGATCTCGGCCGGCGACTCCGACACGCCCGTCCTGGATGCGATGGTCATGCTCCGCGACGTGGAGGTCGGCCCATGGCAGGCACTGCTCCTGAGTGCGGGTGGGACCAAGCTCTCCGGCCCGCTGTCGGCAGAGATCAAGGTGACCGGTCCGGTGACCCAGGCGGCCTTCGCGGGAAACCTCAACCTGAAGGCGGTGGCGATCCAGGTCGGCGAGGCCTTCCGTAAGGCAGCCGGGGAAGAGGCAAGCCTTCGGTTTGAGGGACAGCGCCAGGACCAGGACGTCCATCTCCGAAAGCTGATCCTCACTCTCAAAGGCATGACGGTGGAGGGGAGCGTCCGGCTCCCGGACATCGCCACACCTCGGGTCACCTTCACGGCGACAGCCGGAACACTCGACCTGGATCGGCTTCTGGCGCCGCCAGCGTCGAAGAAGACGTGGCTAGCGCCTGCGGTCGCCTATGCCGCGGTCTCACCTGCCGCGCCGCGGAGCACCGGGTTCGCGGCCCAGGGACGGATCACCATCGGCGACCTCCGGTACCGGGGACTTACCCTGACGGCGGTCCAGGCCGACGTTCGGTACCAGGACGGCACCGTGCAATTGCCTGACCTGCGTGCCAACTTCATGAACGGGAAACTGACGGCGAAGGGCGAGTTGGACCTCCGTCCCAAAGTGCCGCGAGTCGCCCTGACCTCTCGACTGGACAACGTCGCCACAGAGCCGCTGGTCCAGGCCCTCGCCCTGGGCACCTGGACATTGCGAAGCGGGTTGAATCTCGACGGCACGGTGAGCTTCGTGGGCTTTTCTTCTCCCGAGATTCTGGGTTCGGCGGCCGGCGGGGGGTCCTTGTTGCTGAAGGACGGGCGCCTCGTCGGGTACCAGCCGCTGGATCGGCTCTCGGAGGTGATCGCGCCGATCCTGGCGACCCAGGGCGTCCGGGTCCGCCTGAACGAGTTCGACCAGGTGAGCGGTCACTACTCCCTGGACAAGGGGGTCCTGCGAACGAAGGATCTGACCCTCACCAAGGCGGAGGGGACCATGACGGCCATAGGGTCGCTGGGCCTCCTGGATTCGAGCCTGAATTTCGACGTGGTTGTGAAACTCGGACGCACCACGGTGGAGGCCAAGGTGACTGGCACCACCGGTCAACCCATCGTCGTGCCGAAGCTGGGACGACTCCAGCGCCGGATCGAGACCGAACTGGACAAGGCGCTGCCGGACCAACAGGGCAAGGGCCTCAAGGACATCCTCAAGGGGTTGTTCGGCCGGTAGCTGCGGCCCGCCGGCCCCGAAGATCCCCCCTATGATCGTTGCTGAGATTACGCTCGGCTCTCCGCTCACGACTCTCGGCACTTCTAGCTTGACGGCGATCCCATGATCCTCACCCTCGTCACTCCCCATGACTTCCCGTCGGTCCGTGGGAGCTCCATCACCGTGCAGCGGATCGAATCGGGCCTGCGCGACCACGGCGTCACGGTCCAGGTCTTCTCCCCGGGCAAGAAGGGGGTACCCGCCTGATGGACCTCCGCGCGGTCGAGGTCTTCTGCAAGATCGTGGAGCTCCGGAGCTTTTCCCGGGCGGCCGAGGCGGTCCTCCTCACTTAGCCGACGATCAGCGGCCACATCAAGGCCCTGGAAACGGAGCTGGGGCTTCGCCTCTTCGATCGGGCAGGCCGGACGGTCACGCCCACCCGCGCCGGAGAGCTGCTGCACAGCTACCCCCGACGCATCCTGGCCCTGCGGGACGAGGCCCACCAGGCGATCAACGAGCACAAGGGCGGCCTGAAGGGCCACCTCACCGTCGGGGGGAGCAGCATTCCCGGGGCGTACATTCTCCCCGCGCTGGTGGTGGCCTTCAAGCGCGCGCACCCGGAGGTGTCGGTGACGCTGCATGTGATTGATTCCCGCGAAATCGTCCGGGGCATGATCGAGGGGACGTACGAGGTGGCATGGTGGGGGCCCGATTCGAGGAGGGGCGTATCCACTACGAACCCTTCACCCAGGACGAGCTGGTCCTGGCGGCCCCGGCCGGCCGTACCTCGGTCCGCCTCTCGGAGCTTCCGGGGCAATCCTTTGTCATGCGGGAGGGCGGCTCGGGCACGCGGAAGGTCATGGAGCGGGCACTGACCGAGCACGACGTGGATCCCGGCGGCCTGCGGGTGGTCCTGGAGGTTACCGGGAACGAGGCGGTCCGCCAGGCCCTCCGGGCAGGCGCAGGGGTCGCGGTGATCTCCCGCCGCGCCATCCAGGACGATATCCGGTGCAAGACGCTGACGGCCCTTCGCATCCACGGGGTGAAACTCCTCGCGACTTCTTCCTGGTGACCCATCGGAGCCGGTCTCGCTCTCCGCTGGGGAATGCCTTCCTGTCCTTCCTCCAGCAATCGGCCAAGACCGCGAGTTGAACCCAAACATTTCACCACCAAGGCACCAAGACACCACCGGGCCTTTCCGAGCAATGAACGGCAACATCCGGGCTGAATCCTGTTGGGCGATGGGATGTGAGGACAGCCGAATGATCGAGGTGGTGGTGAGTGGCTGGATGATCGGTGTGGCCATCGCTCTGCCGGTGGGGCCGGTCATTACGGAGATCATCCGCCGGGGTCTCCGCGCCGGGTTCCTCGCCGCGTGGCAGGTGGGTTTGGGGGCCGCCGCGTCCCATGCGATCCTCGTCGCCCTCACGCTCCTGGGCGTGGTGGCGCTCTTGGATCGGCCGATCTGGCATGCCGTCCTGGGCGGCGCTGGGGTCCTGGTCCTCGCGTATCTGGGGGTGGACGCCTTCCGGGCCAGCACACAGCCGCCGGTGGGCACCGGTCCGGGGCCGGCGGGTCATCCTTTCGCGGTCGGGTTCGGCATCGGCATCGCCAACCCCATCACGCTCCTGTGGTTTCTCACGGTCGGCGGGGCCCTGATCACCGCCCACAGCGGCGGCGGGACGGGACGGCTGGCCGTGGCCTTCGGTGTCAGCTTCGTGACCGGGGTGCTCTGCTGGGATACCGTCGTGGCGGGCCTGGCAGGCTACGGCCGGCGCTGGATGGGATCCAGGACGCTCAAGGCGCTCAACGTGATCGCGGGCCTGGTCTTCCTCGGCTTCGCCCTCCGCCTGCTCTGGAAATTGACTCAAGCCTACCGGTAAGAGCAGCTTGTACGCCCTTCTAGTAGTCTCGACCCTGCGTCCTTCCCCCTCATCCGTACCTTCTCCCGCCTGGGGAGAAGGTGAGGTTGAGGGGAGACTGGTTCAGGGCCGATCCTTCGGAGAGACACGCCACCAGATGACGGCGCTCTGGCGGCGCAGGGGGGCGACCAGGCGGGAACCCACGCGCTGCAGTCTGGTCTGCAGGAAGCCGATGAGTCGACGCTCCTGCTCCGGGTCCTCCAGGCGCATCTGCTCCTTCCAGAAGGCCACGGCCTCCTGCAGGTCGGCGAACGGCTGATCGAAGTGGTAGCTGATGATCTGCAGGTTGGCATAGATCCCGAGGCTGTGGAGCAGCGTCACCGTCCGCAGGTAATCCTCCCGCGGCGGATACGGGTGTCCGAGGAGCAGCGGGTACAACTCGCCGAAATAGAATTTCTCCGTGCCCGGTCCGACGTTCTGCACCAGGGCGACGGCCCGGCGCGCCAGGGGCTCGGCCGTGGTCAGAAACCCGAGCAGGTCGTTGAAGACGGGCGACACGTTGGCCACCAGGATGAGGTCGTGCGGGGGCACCTCGGCCTTCCCCCAGGCGGCCTGGATGCACGTGACGTTGCGCAGGCGATTGCGCGCCAGGTTGGCCCGCAGCTCCTCCATCATGGCGGGGGCGGGCTCCAGCGCCGTCACCGCCTCCACCGCCTTGGCCAGGGGGATCGTGAGGGCCCCCACGCCGGCCCCCACGTCCAGCACGGATCGGCATCCGACCAGGATGGATTCCAGGGCCTTGAGGGTCTGGACCGGGAAGTTGCTGATCTGCACCGCCTGATTGAACCAGCGGGCGCGCCGCGGGGTCCAGAACTCTTCGCCGCGGTCATCACGCGTGTGCACCACATGCCTCCGGGGGGAGATGGCGGGAAAACGGCCCCGATCATACCGGGGGTCGGGCGGACCCCACAACGGAAAAGTCAGGAGGGACATCCTTAACCGCCAAGGCGCCAAGCCACCACAAAGTCCTCATATCCAGATCCCGATGACGAAATGCTCTGGATGTCGGTCGGGCCGGTTCCGTCCGAGTCCTACTCTCATGTGAATTGGGATGGAGTGACGCTGCTTGGCGATCTTGGCGTCTTGGCGGTTCGGTTTCTGGGGGGTCAGCAGGCGCGGATCTTACGCGCGATGACCAGCCACTCCCGGTGGGTGACGGGACCACTGTCCGGGACCTCGGCCAACTCCACCTCTTCGAATGTCAGGAGGTCGAAGCGGTCTGGGGGGAGGAGCGCACGCAGCTCGGCCTCCTCAAAGAAGTGAATCAGCTTCCCCCGGGGGTTTCGCCGCGTATTTGGTTCCAGGGCGGGCTCCCAGGTGATATAGCCGGCCTCGTTGATAGAGTAATTCGCCATTGCGATGAGCCCGCCATCCCGGGTGAGCCGCCACAGTTGATTCACCAGGGTCTGGCGGACGGGGGCCAAGTGAAGGTGGATCAGATGGATCGCCACCGCGGCCTCGAACGAATCCCGTGGCAGCTTGGTCTCGGTCAGATCATCGTGGAGGGAGGTGATGCGGAGACCTTCCGCCTGTGCCCGCTCGCGCGCCCACCGGAGGGCGTTCTCGCTGATCTCGGTCCCTGTGACTTCGAAGCCCTCCCGGGCGTAGAAGAGCGCGTCGCGGCCGGAGCCGCATCCGGCCTCCAGGATCGTTCGCACCCCGTGGGTTCGAAAGACCTCCGCCAGGCGGCGCGCCACCGACGTCGGCTCGGTCCCATACACCAGCCCCTGGGCGTAGCGCCCGTCCCAAAACGCCGCCGCATTCTCCGGCTCCACCCCCCGCCTCATTAACTCACAACCAGGATCAATCTATCCACAGATTACGCAGATTCCGCAGATTTCCTAAAGAGCCCATTCCGGAAGAATCTGCGTAATCTGCGAAATCTGCGGATCCATTTGGGGGTCGGTCCCTGCTCTGGGGATTTTCTCGAATCATCGGGTGCGGGAGCGGACCGCCTCCAGGGCCATGGTCACGGCCTCCTTCGGGTTGCTGGCCCGCTGAATGGGATCCTCCCGCATCCCCTCCCGCTTGAGTTCCCACGTCTGGAGTCCGATGATGGGGATCCCCTCGATCTTCGCGAAGGCAATCTCCGAGAGAGTCCCGAATTTGCCGCCGATGGCGATGATCGCCTGGGCGGCGCGGGCCACCAGGATGTTCCGCGCGTGGCCCAGCCCGGTGGGGATCGCGTACGTCACGTGGGGGTTTGCATCCTCGCGGCGCGCTCCGGGCAGGATGCCGATCGTGATGCCCCCGCGGCTGTGCGCGCCCCGACAGGCCGCCGCCATCACGCCGCCCAAGCCGCCACAGACCAAGACGGCGCCGGCCGCGGCAATCTCGGCCCCGACCGCCTCCGCCAGGGCCGCCACCTCGGCCGGAGGATCATTCTCGCCGATGACGCTAATGACAACCGGGCGCTTCATGGCAGACTCCAATGAAAAATTGACAACCGACACCTGACAACGAAAAACGCGGGGACTCCTCGAACCCGGCGGAGTGCCCGCGTCTCCTGCCCCTGCATTGTCAGTTATCTCCGCCTGAGGCGGATCGGTTAGAAATTTCAAATCGCGCGAGCGGCCTTAGTTCTGCCGGACCTCCACCGGCGTGGGTCCCTTGGTCTTGGCCATGAAGCCGGCCGCGTACGGGCAGACCAGGGGAACCCGGACGACCGCCTCACCCTCCTTGTGGTAGGCGGCCACCCGGAGGGCGTAGCCGTTAATGCTGCCGGAGATCAGCCCACCCTTCACGTACCCCCAGGGCTGTGTCCGGTGCCCGTCGTTGATGGCCACGATGATGGACGTCCCATCCTCGCGGAAGTCCTTCAGATCCACGCCGGAGAGCTTGACGGTGGCCTTCTTGTCGCCGTACATCGGGTGGGAATGGTAGTCCCCCACGAGTTCCCACCGGGAGGTGGTCCGCACGACCTCTTCCACCCGCTGGCTCCGGTGCCAGTCCATGTGCACCTCTTGGAACTTCCGTTGGGCCGACTGGTAGGGGACGACGAAGTCCACCATGATCCGGTCGGACTCGCGGTGTCCCAGAAGGATCCCAAAGCACTCACGCCGATAGACCTCGACTGAGGAGACCACGAGGCCGATGAAGGCGTTTTCGCTCAGATAGACTTCCATGGAACCTTACCCCAGTCCAGAAACCGAACTCCTCGTGCATCTCCAGAACCCTGCGCCGGTGGCTCGCGATGGCCGGATCGCTCACGCCTCCAGGCGCCGGGACAGAAGGATCTTCGCCTGGTCCCGCACCGCCTGGCGAGGAGAGCCTGCGGCCAGCGCTTGCAGATCTTGGCGCAGCAGGTAAGGAAGCAACCCCACAACCACCCGAGGGGGCGTCGTGGGATTGTTTGCCAGCGCCACCTTCACCGGATACCGGGCGATCCAGCGATCGTCCTGGGCGATGACCTGCAGCACCTCGGGGCTGGCCCGCCGCGAGGCCGCCAGCTTGATCACGTCCACCTCGGTCAACTGGGGATTCCCCAGGACCGTCCGGACCACCCGGGCATCGGGGTCGAAGAGCAGCCGGTCCAGCAGCCTCCGAACGGGGCGTCGCGCCAAGGAGATGCGGAAGCCCACGGGCTCTTTGGGTCGCGGCGCCGCCTCATCCTCCGGATGGTCTGGGCGGCGTCCCTCCGGCGCCAGAAGCCCCGCGCTGGAGTCCTCCTCCCGCTCCAGCGTTGCCTGGACCGCCGTCAGCCGATCGGCATCCAGGACCCGAGCCAGCCGGCTAACGTCCAGCAGCCCAAGACAGATCGCCTGGACCCGCCGATCTCCGGCAGCCACCCGGTCCCAGAGAAGGGCGATCGTCCAGGCCGCCTCCTCCGGCGCTTGGCCACGCAGGTGCTCACCAAAGCGGTGCAGGCGCAACTCCGGGTCGGTGATCCCGCCCAAGAGTCCCACCAGTCGATCTGTCGCCTGCCACGTTCGGAGGCGCCGGACCGCCTGCAGGAAGCGTTGCAGTGACTGCTGCAGGTGGAGCCGGGCGGCACCGTCCATAGGTGATGGAAGCGAGGGTCCGCAGACTCGAAGGTCAGCGAGATGCGCCGTCGGGGTCCGGTCTCCCCTGGACCGTTCCACCGAGTAGAAGGTCGTCGCTAGCTTCTCCGCGACACACGGTTCCCGGAGTGGATGCGCAGCCACGCGGCCCGCGTGGCCCCCTGCTTGGTGGAGGGTAAGGGATTCGAACCCTCGACCTCCGCGTTGCGAACGCGGCGCTCTCCCAACTGAGCTAACCCCCCGCTCCGCCTCCACATACGGGCGGTGTCACGAGTCTTCTCCCGTCGCCGGGCTTTCCTCGGCCTCGAGAACCTCAGGTCTTTCGGTGGTCAACCGTCCCGCAAGGCGGCTCGTGGCCGGACTGCAGATGCCCAGGGAAGCAGGACTACCGCCGGAGAGTAAAGACTATATCCAATGCACCTGGGGGTGTCTAGGGATTTCTGAGGGGTGTCGATGCAG
>CAZNWB010000097.1:0-12270 GCA_964576535.1 uncultured bacterium
TGTGGGTCGCTGGCCTCTGAGGTTTCGCGCATGTACACATCGCCCGGCTCCGACTGGCGCCAGGGGCCTGGAAGGACACGCAGGGCCTTGCGGAGGAGATCCACGAGCCGGCTACGAGAAAGAAGCCCCCGCTCCTCTCCGTACGCGACTAGCAGGATCAGGGCTCCTTCGGGAGTGAGTCCCTGCATGATCCGGCGCAGGGTCTCGATCCGGAGGGCGTGGCCGGGGATGTGCTGGTAAGAACCGGTCCAATAGGCGCCATCGAACGAGCCCGGCGGCTCGTCGAGATCCGTGGCGCTCTGGACGCGGAAGGTGATGGCCAGGCCTTCCCGCTGGGCGTTGGCCCGGGCCGCCTCCACCATCCGGGCGGCGATGTCGATGCCGACAACCTGGAATCCTTCGCGGGCAAAGCCGATGGCCTCTCTCCCGGCGCCGCAGCCGATGTCTAGCACCCGGCCGCCAGGCCGGATGTGCCGCGCCACCATCTCCCTTTCAACGGGCTGCAGGCCCGTCTCGATGAGGCGCGAGTATTCGTGGGCCTCAGCCGGGCGGTTGTACTTCCCCCGTACGCCGGCCAGGCAGGCCTCGACGCTGCCCAGGAAGAGCGGCGGGGTGAAGGGATGACGGAGCCTCTCGACAACCTCGAGAACGTCCACCGCCTTAGAGAGCCAGCGGCACGGGGTGAGGGAAAGAACACCTGTCTGGAGCGAGAAGGTGGCGGCGCGCCGCTCGATGGCGACGATCCGGCCGAGGGGGACCTCGTCCTCCGGGGGCGATCCATCGCGGCCGGGTCCGAGGCGGAAGCCCCCGCCGGAACGGAACAGGAAAAGGTCCCGCGGGCCGGGCTGGCCCACGTCACTGGGTGCGACCCGGACAATGTCCCCATCCCGGAAGGGAGGGGTCGGCTCCAAGAGCTTCAGCCTGACCGGCCGTCCCTGGGAAGCAATTTCCCGCCACGTGAGGTCGTTCAGCTCCTCGGCGCGTTCGAGGACGATGAGGCGGCTCATGGAAGCTGGGTCACCAGGCCCCGATCCAGCAGCTCTTGGATGAAGGCCCGGACGTCCTGGGTCGCATCGGCCGGGGTCACGTCGAATTCTTGGACAATGGTCCCAGTGATCTCCTCCAGGCTGCGCTGGCCATCAATCAGGTCCCAGATGCGGCTTCCGACGGGGTTGAGGCCTCGCAGGACCTTGGTGTCCATGGAGAGGATGACGGCCTCCCCCTCGATAATCCGCCAGGCGGTCTTGGGGCTCTTGGCGAGGATCATGGGACCAGGCACCGGGCCAGGTAAAACGGCAGCCGGAGGGACTTCCAGGCCAGCCGCGTCAGGAAGGTTTGCGCCCCGCCCGTCCCATCCTGGACCGGGAGGCGGCAGGCGATGGCGGCGATAACGCCAAGGACGCGGTTGATCAGCGGCCACGGAAACGCGTCCAGATCCACCTCGGGTCTTCCTTCTCGGCGAAGGGCCGCCACGCGCGCCACCACCTGCTCCCAACCGACCGGTGGATCAGGCGAGGCAAGCCCATCCCCTTTGGCAACCACCCCACCCCCGTTCTGGGCCAGAACCCGGTGGAGGAAGAGACGCCCGTCCCGCCGGTACGCGATCAACGTCCCACGGGTGATCCGCCGCGGGTCGGGGCGGATCAGGCGGACCTCATCGCCCGGCCGGATGAGCGGGCTCATGCTGAGAGTGGCCTCCCGCACCCAGGCCTCTCCATCGCGAGCCAAGACTTCCATCACGAGCGAGGTCGCGACAGCAGCTTTGGTGCTGGGACTCCACGCTCTGACTCCCCCGCCAGGATCGGGCACGCGCTCACCTCTGTCCTTGTTCTTTGGGAGAAGCACGACTCGACTGGAATCTAACAAATAGGGTGAGAGCCCGCAAGGCAAAATGGCCCCGCTGGCCCTCGGCACCTGCGCCGCCCGCCCGCCTCGGCCCGCCACCCCGAGGGGACTGTCGTCACCTGACGGCGTGCGACACGCGATTTTTCCCGGCGGCGGCGCGCGGCGGAGACGCCGGCCGCGGGGCCGTTCAAGAAACAAATCTGCGCCAAGCCCATTTTTTTCTTGCATTCGCTGAAAAATCTTCTATAACGCAGATAAAAATTTCCCCGCACCGCGGGGGGCGAAAGGGGGTAGTTAATTGCACGCATTGGGCAGACACCTGTTGGTCGAACTCCACGGTTGTCACCCAGAGTCGCTGAAGAAAGTGGACGTGGTCAAAGATATCCTCGTTGGCGCCGCCCGAGCCTGCGGGGCCACCATCGTGGACGTTGCCTTTCACGAGTTCAATCCCTTCGGGGTAAGCGGCGTGGTGGTCATCGCGGAATCCCACATCTCGATTCACACCTGGCCCGAGCACCGGTACGCAGCGGTGGACATCTTCACCTGCGGCGATGTCATCAAGCCGGAGAACGCCGCCGCCTATATCGCCTCGCGCTTCCGCTGTAAAAACCCCTCCATTGTGGAGATAAAACGCGGCGTGATTCCCGGTGCCACCGGGAAGCTGGCCCACAAGATTACCGAAGCTTCCGGCAAGGATGCCCAGGGAATCCCTGATGCCCCTCAAGAACTATCGTTGGTTTATTGAGTACTTCAGCACCGAAGAGGGCCATCTCCACGGCATTCGCCAGGTCCTGTTCTCCAAGCAGACCCCCATCCAGTCGCTGGACATCCTGGACCTGGGCAGCTACGGCAAGGCGCTGGTGCTGGACGGCCGGGTCCAGTCCAGCAGCCGCGACGAGTTTATCTATCACGAGATCTTGGTCCACCCGGCCATGCTCTGCCACCCCGAGCCGCGACGGGTCTTCATCGTGGGGGGCGGCGAGGGGGCAACGCTGCGCGAGGTGCTTCGGCACCGGAGCGTGCAGCGGGTCCTCATGGTGGACATCGACGAGGAGGTCGTCGCCCGCTGCCGGGAGTTTTTGCCGGAGTGGCACCAGGGGGCCTTCGACGATCCCCGCACCGAGCTCCGCTACCTGGACGCCCGGAAGTACCTGGAGGAGACCTCGGAGACCTTCGACGTGGTCATCATCGACATCTCCGAGCCGATCGAGGAGGGGCCGGCCTACCTCCTGTTCACTCGGGAGTTTTACGAGGTGGTGCGTGAGCGCCTGTCGCCCGCGGGGGTGATCGCCCTCCAGGCCGGGACGGTGAGCCTGAACGACCTGGAGTGCTACGCGGCCATCCACAAGACGCTGGAGGGAGTCTTCCCCGTGGTGGCGCCGTGCTGGGCCTCGGTCCCGTCCTTCGCGCTCCCCTGGGGATTCTCCGTGGCATCCAAGCAGCAGGATCCCCGTCGGATGACTCCGGGGGAGGTGGACAAGCTGGTGGCGGACCGCGTCACCGGAGCCCTCCGGTACTACGACGGCCTCACTCACCAGATGAGCTTCCTGCTGCCCAAGCATATCCGGACGCGCCTGGCCGGCCAGACGCGCATCATCGAGGACAACCACCCCTTGTACACCTGGAGCTGACGTGAGAGCCGACAGCGACCGGGACAGCGACAGCGATATGGGGGATTTGCCATCGGGGCCCCCGGGCCCCCCGCCACCTGCCTCACCCATCCACGGCCTCGCCTGTCCTCGTCTCCCATGATTTCCGAACGGCAATTCCGCACGCCGCTCTTTGACGCGCTGGTGGCCCTGGCCGAGGCCCGCAAGGTCTCCTTCCACACGCCCGGCCACAAGAGCGGCAAGGGCATTTCCACCCGCTTCCGGAAGTTCGTCGGAAGCAAGATCTTCACCATCGATCTCACCACCCTGGACGAGGTGGACTGCCTGCAGAAGCCCGTGGGCGTCATCCGGGAGGCGCAGGAACTGGCGGCCGAGGCGCACGGGGCCGACCGGTCCTTCTTCCTCGTGAACGGGACGACCGTGGGCAATCACGCCATGATCCTGTCCACGGTGCGCCCCGGCGAGGAGGTGCTGGTCGCCCGCAACGCCCACAAATCAATCCTGGCCGGGATCATTCTGAGCGGGGCCACCCCCCGGTTCTTCCTGCCCAGCTTCGATGTCAACTGGGGCATCGCCATCAACGTCGGCGCGGCCGTCGCGGAAGCCGCCATGCTGGCGCACGCCCGGGCCCGGGTGGTGGCCCTGACCAGCCCCAACTACTACGGGATCGCGGCCGACCTGCCCACAATCGTCGCGGCGGGCCGGCGCCACGGGAAGGTCCTGATCGTGGACGAGGCCCACGGGCCCCACCTGCACTTCCACCCGGCGCTCCCCCCCTCGGCGGTGGACGCCGGGGCCGACCTCACCGTCCAGAGCACCCACAAGATCGTGGGCGGCATGACCCAGGCCTCCATGCTGCACATCAAGGGGACGGCCGTGGACGCGGGCCGGGTGGCGGGGTTCCTCCAGATGCTCCAGAGCACCAGCCCCTCCTACATCCTGATGGCCTCGCTGGACCTGGCGCGGATGCAGATGGCGACGGAGGGGCGGAAGCTCCTGGGAAGGGCCATCGAGCTGGCCGAGGAGGCCCGTGCGCGGATCAACCGCATCCCCGGCCTGCGCTGCCTGGACAGCCAGCAGGTGAAGGAGTGGGGCGATCTCACCCTGGACGCGACCAAGCTGACCATCTCCGTGAAGGAGCTGGGCCTCACGGGGTATGCCGCCTCGCAGCTCCTCAACACCGAGTTCGACATCCAGGTGGAGATGGCGGACCTGTTCAACCTGCTTGTCATCGTGAGCATCGGCGACCGGCGGGACGACCTGGATCGCCTGGTCCAGGCACTGGAGGCCCTGGCGCATCGCGCCCACGGGCCCGCCTTTATCCCCGAGATCCTGCCGGTCCCGCCGATTCAAGAGAGCCGGCTCGCCTGCTCCCCCCGCGAGGCCTACTTCGGCGACTACGCCTATCTCCCCTTGGCCCGCGCCGCCGGGCGGGTCACCTGCGACATCGTGACCATCTACCCGCCGGGAATCCCCATCCTGGTTCCCGGGGAAGAGATCTCGCCTGCGGCCGTGGAATACCTCCAGTTCCTGGGGCGGCATGGGGCCCGCATCGACGGGGTCATCGAGCTGCCGGAGCCCGGGATCCGGGTCCTGACCGACTAAGCCCTGATCCAGCGCCCGCCACCGCCGAGGCGCCAAGAATGCCTGGCAATTGGGCAATCTGGCAATCGGGCAACCTGGAACCTCTAATTGCCAAGTCGCCGGATTGCCTAATTGCCGGATGTGAATATTGGCGACCTTGGCGTCTTGGCGGTTAGTCCATCTGCGGAAATCCGTTGCAATTTCCGCGGTCCCTGGTATATTGCGCCGGCAGTTCCAAGAGAAGAGTGCTTCCCAACGGGCTAAGGGTTGGGGTCGAGGTGACTCCGGCTCCTTGGCCCGTGTGTCCTTCTGGGAGATGCGCCAGTGCGAAAACGAATCCGGGGTCGGGTCATCCTGCTGACGATCACCACGCTCGTCACGGGGTACTACGTCGTGCCCAGCGTTGCCCCCGTGGGGAGCCTGCCCTCCCTGTTCCCCGGTGTCCTCCCGCGCTCGGAGCGGGTGAACCTCGGCCTGGACCTCCAGGGCGGGATGCACCTCGTGCTCGAGGTCCAGGATGAAAAGGCGGTGGAGAGCACCGCCGAGCGGCTTCTGGAAGAGGCGCGGCGCCTCCTGGACAAGGAGAAGATCGGCGTGGCGCGTCTGGTGCGGGAGGGGACCTCCACGCTGGTGCTGAAGGTGGCCAAGGCGGAGGAGCGGGACAAGGCCCAGCGGGTCCTCGGCGAGCTGGCCGTCCTGGACAAGCTGCCGGGGGCGACGCCGGACGAGCTCCGGCTCACGCTGCAGGGCCGCGAGGTCAAGCGGATCGAGGAGCTGGCCGTGCGCCAGAGCCTGGAGACCATCCGCAACCGCGTGGACCAGTTCGGGGTCACGGAACCCCACATCGTCCCCGAGGGGGATCGCCGGATCGTGGTGCAGCTCCCGGGGATCCGGGACCCGCAACGGGCCATCAACATCATCGGCAAGACGGCGCTCTTGGAGCTGAAGGCCGTGGACGCCACGCTGAATCCGGTGGAGGTGGAGCAGGGACGGGTCAGCCTGCCGCCGGACCTCCAGCTCCTGTCCCTGCGCGAGGTGGACGAGGAGAAGCGGCAAGTGGTGGGAAAGCGACCCATCATCGTCCAGCGGCGGCCCATCGTCACGGGGGCCTCGCTCACCGATGCCCGGGTGCAGCCGGACGACCAGGGGGGCTGGGCCGTGGGCTTCACCCTGGACCGGGAGGGGGCACGGGCCTTCGGCGAATTCACCGGCGCCAACGTCGGCCGGCTGCTGGCCATCGTTCTGGACGACGTGGTGTACAGCGCGCCGGTCATCCGGAGCCGCATCGAGGATCGCGGCCAGATCGAAGGCAACTTCACCGCCGAGTCGGCGCGGGACCTGGCCATCGTGCTGCGGGCCGGGGCGCTGCCGGCGCCGGTGAAGATCGTCGCCAATCTCACCGTCGGACCGTCCCTGGGGCAGGACTCGATCCAGAAAGGGGTGCGAGCCGCGGCCGTGGCGGGCATCCTGGTGGTCCTGCTGATGGGGGTCTACTACAAGCTCTCGGGCGTCATCGCGGACTTCGCCCTGCTGCTCAACTGCATCATGCTGGTGGGCGTGCTGGTGGCCATCCGGGCCACCCTCACCTTGCCTGGGATCGCGGGGATCGCCCTGGGAATCGGGATGGCGGTGGACAGCAACGTCCTGATCCTGGAACGCATCCGGGAGGAGCTGAAGCTGGGCAAGACCATCCGGTCGGCCATTGACGCCGGCTACGACAAGGCCTTCGTGACCATCGTGGACTCTCACGTGACAACCCTGATCACGGCCGCCGCCCTGTTCCTGTTCGGGACGGGGCCGGTCAAGGGATTCGCCGTGACGTTGAGCCTGGGGGTCACCATCAACCTGTTCTCCTCCCTGGTCGGCACCCGGGTGGTGTACGACTGGATGACGTCTTGGCGCGACATGAAGCACCTGAGCATCTAGGCAATTAGGCAATCTGGCAACTGGGCGACTCGGAACCCCGGAGTGCCTGATTGCCCGATTGCCGGATTGCCAAAGAGAGAAACGTGGAGATCCTGGGCAAGACCAGCTTCGACTTCATCGGCAAGCGGCACATCGCCTACGCCGTCTCGAGCGTCCTGGTCCTCCTGGGGATCGTGGCCCTGATCCAGATCTCCCGCGGGGCGGCCAACATGGGGATCGACTTCGCGGGCGGGACCTCCACCCAGGTGAAGTTCGAACGCCCCGTGGACCTGGGGGTTGTGCGGGAGGCGTTGAGCAAGAACGAGATCAAGGACAGCGAGCCGCAGCAGTTCGCGGACGGTCGCACCATCATGGTGCGGCTGAAGCGAGGAACAGGAGAAGTGGCCGGGACCGCCGAAATGGTACAGAACGCCCTGCGAAAGGAGTTCGGCGACAATCCTTTCACGGTGGAGGTTTCCACCGAGGTGGGGCCGGCTATCGGCAAGGAGCTTCAGCAGAAGGCTCTGATCGCCATTGTCATGTCGCTGGCCGGCATCGTCGTGTACATCGCCTGGCGCTTCGAATTTCGCTTCGGCGTGGCGGCCACCATCGCCACCTTTCACGATGTGCTGGGCATCCTGGGCATCGTGTTCATCCTGAACAAGGAGATCACGCTGCTCATCGTCACCGCCCTCCTGACCATCGCCGGCTACTCCCTGACGGACACGGTGGTGGTCTACGACCGGATCCGGGAGAACCTGCGCACCCGCCGCAAGGAGCAACTGGGCGACATCATGAACGCCAGCATCAACCAGGTCTTGGGCCGCACGGCCATGACGTCCCTCACCACGCTGCTGGGGGCCCTGGCCCTCTTTCTGCTCGGGGGGGAGGTCCTTCACGACTTCGCCTTCACCCTCGTCTTCGGGATCCTCATTGGCACCTACTCCTCCTGGTTCGTGGCCTCCCCCATCATCTATGAATGGCGCGTCCGGGCCGAGGCGGCCCGGCGCGCCCGGCGCTGAGGCCGGGGCTCCCTTGCCGGAAATCGTGGGACCGGTGCCAGGCAGCACGGCCAAATCGAGGCGCTGGCGGCTCGTGCAGGCCGATCCGGCCTCCGCGGCGGCGCTGGCCCAGGCGCTGGGTGTGCCCGTCCTGATGGCGAGCCTCCTGCTCCGGCGCGGTTGCGACACCCCGGAAGCCGCCCGGACCTTCCTGGACGCCCCCCTCACTGCGCTTCACGATCCGCGACGGATGGCCGGTATGGAAGTGGCTGTGGACCGCCTGCGGGCGGCCGTGGCGCGGCATGAACCGATCCGCGTCTGCGGCGATTACGACGTGGATGGGGTCACCGGCGCGGCCCTCCTGGTGCAGGGCCTCCAACGGGCGGGCGGGGAGGTGGACTACCAGGTCCCCCGACGCCTGGAACACGGGTACGGCCTGCACCCGAGCATCGTGGAGGCGGCGGCGGCCGGTGGTGTTCGGGTCCTGGTGACCGTGGATCACGGGATTGCCGCCCACGAGGCGGTGGCCTTGGCCAGAACGCGAGGCATGGACGTAATCGTCTGCGACCACCACCTGCCCCCGCCGGCCCTCCCTTCCGCCACCGCCATCCTCAATCCGCGCCAGGCGGGCTGCGCCTACCCGTTCAAGGATCTGTGCGGGGTGGGGATCGCATTCAAGCTGCTCCAGGCCCTCTTCGGGCCGGAGGCTGAGGAGGAAGTCTGGCCCTTTCTGGATCTTGTGGCCCTCGGCACGATCGCCGACCTCGTCCCCCTGCTGGGGGAGAATCGGATCCTGGTGAAGCACGGGCTGGCTGAGCTGGAGCGATCCGTTGCAGGCGGGCGTCCCGGCCTTTGGGCCCTGGCGGAGATGGCTGGGATCTCCATTTCCGACTCGAAGCGCGTGGGGGTCGGGCAGGTGGCCTTTGGCCTGGCCCCACGGATCAACGCCGCAGGCCGCCTGGATGATGCGGCCAGCGCGGTCCGCCTGTTGCTCACCCGCGACCCGTCCGAGGCGCGGGAACTCGCGACCAAGCTGGATCGGCAGAACCGCGAGCGGCAGGGCATCGAGGAGACCATCTTGGTGGAGGCCTTGGCCCGGGCCGAGGCCGAGCATGATCTCCGGCGGGATCGCGCCATCGTCTTGGCCTCGCCCGCCTGGCACCCGGGGGTCATCGGGATCGTGGCAGCCCGGCTGGTGGAACGCTTCGGGCGCCCGACCGCCCTGATCGGGATCCAGGGTGCGGAAGCGCGGGGCTCGGCGCGAAGCGCGGCGGGATGGCACCTTGCCGATGCCCTGGGACGCTGCGGGGACCTGCTGCTCCAGTACGGGGGGCACAGGGCGGCAGCCGGATTCTCCATCCGCGCGGATCACATCAATGCCTTCCGGGCCCGGTTTCTCGCCCTGGCCGCCCAGGATTTGACGGAGGAGGATCTGACGCCGACGCTGACAGTGGACGCCGAGGTTTCCCTGGACGGCTTGGATCTCGCCGTGGCCAACGCGCTGGCGCGCCTGGGTCCTCACGGGGTCGGGAATCCCGAGCCGGTGCTGGTCGCTCGTGAGGTCCAGGTCATGCGGACGGCTCGCCGGGTTGGGCGGAATCACTTGAAGATGAAGGTTCGGCAATCGGTCCGGAGCGACAACATCATTGACGCCATCGGGTTCAATCTCGGTTCCCTGGTCGAGACGTTGAGTCAACCGTCCGTGCCGCGCATAGACCTTGCGTTTCTTCCTGAGCGAAATGTGTGGAATGGCCGCGAAATGCTCCAGCTACGTGTGAAGGATGTCACGCTTCGCGACGAAGGCCGAAGGGAAACGGCAGGGGAGTGAAGAGCGTATCCACCTCCCGGAAATGCGCCCGCTCTCGCGGCCCCACCCACATGAAATGGAGGGGAATTGCCTGCGTGGCGGGCATCCCAAACCGTGCTGTCCGAGACTGCCGAACAGATGGCGGGATGCTTTTTTCTTGACAAATTCAAATCTGTCAGTGTAGGTACGCGGAGATTCCCCAATCAGGACGCGGGGTTTTGCGATTGTCTTGCATGTCCTTTCCGAGGGAGGAACCCCGTGGGAATCGGAAGATCCCCCACACAGGGGCTGGGGCCGCGGGATGCAGAGCGCCATCCAGAAGATGTTCCGGGACAGTGCGGAGGTGAAGCTGCGCTTCGCCGACCAGTCCGGCCCCAGGATCGAGGCCGTCGCCCGCCGGATGGCCGAGGTG
This sequence comes from uncultured bacterium, assembly GCA_964576535.1. Classification (GTDB taxonomy): domain Bacteria; phylum Methylomirabilota; class Methylomirabilia; order Methylomirabilales; family 2-02-FULL-66-22; genus 2-02-FULL-66-22. The sequence continues at coordinate 10,165 of CAZNWB010000097.1, forward strand.
CTCCGCCGCGGGGGGAAGCTCTTGTTTTTCGGCAACGGGGGGAGCGCGGCGGACGCCCAGCACCTTGCGGCCGAGTTTGTGAACCGGTTCTTGCGGGATCGCGAGGCGCTGGCCGCCATCGCCCTCACGACCGACACGTCCGCGCTGACCAGCATCGGGAATGACCTGGGCTTCGACCAGGTCTTCTCGCGCCAGGTCGAGGCGCTCGGGCGGCCGGGGGATCTGGTGGTGGCGATCAGCACCAGCGGGAATTCCCCCAACGTCCTTCGAGCCGTCGAGGCGGCGCGGCGCCTGGGTTGCGTCACCGTTGGGCTTACTGGCGGCACCGGGGGGAGGCTGGCGAAGGTGGTGGACGAGGCGTTCGTGGTGCCCAGTACGGAAACACCTCGGATCCAGGAGACCCACACGACGCTCGGCCACGCCCTGTGTGCCCTGGTGGAGGACCTGCTGGCCGAGACCGGCAGCAGACAGCGGGCAGGAGGCAGCTCGCAGTAGGCAGCGGCAATTGACCTTAGGGAAGGAGGGGATACGTGGCGCGACGAGCCCTCTGGTTTGGACTCCTGGCGATCCTGATGATCGGCGTGGCCGCGTCCACACCGGCGGCGCCGACCCAGGCCGGCCTGTCGAGCACGCCAGGACACCGGAGCGCCCGGGTGAGCCTGAATTTTCGCCAGCGTTCCCGGATCTCACCCGCGATTCTGGAATACCTGCAGATTCCGCGATACGTCCCCGCGCCTGATCCCCTGGACGTGAGCGCGGCCGCCGCCATCCTGATGGATGCCGAGACGGGTGAGGTCCTGTTTGAACGGAACCCGGATGAACGCCGCCCACCTGCCAGCATCACCAAGATTCTGACCGCGCTTGTCATCCTGGAACGGGGCCATCTGACCGACACGGTCGTCGTCAGCCCGGCGGCGGCCCGTGTCGGGGGGTACCGGCTGGGCCTGCGGAGCGGGCAGCGGGTCTTGCTGGAAGACCTGCTGGCGGCGATCCTGATCCGCTCGGCCAACGACGCCGCGACGGCGGCGGCCGAGCATGTGGGGCAGGGCCTCCTCGGTTTCACCACGCTGATGAATGCGAAAGCGGAAGCCCTGGGCATGCGCCAGAGCCATTTCGTGAACCCGCACGGTCTGGACGAGCCGGAGCATTTCACCACGGCCCGGGATCTGGCCCTGCTCACCCGCGAGGCCCTCGAGCACCCGGAGTTCGCCCGCCTGGTCCGAACCCGGGAGGCCACGGTCCGGGTCTGGCAGACCGGACGCCGGAGTCCGATCCAGCGGGCGCGCGTCATCCTGAACCACAACAGGCTGTTGGGGCGCCTGGAGGGCGCAGACGGGGTGAAGACGGGCTACACGGATGCGGCAGGACGGTGTCTCGTAGCCTCCGCGAGCCGGGGTGGCCAGCGGATGATCGCGGTCCTGCTGAATGACCCGCAACGGTGGGCGGATGCCGCCACGCTCCTCGAGTTTGGATTCGGGCAGGTCGGGGCTGCGCCCCAGGCGGCACCCATCCGACGGGCCGGTGGCCCGGGGTCGGCTGGGTCCCCGCCCGGCGACCCGTGGCATGGAGTAGAGCTTGCGGGCGGCCTCGGCTAACGCCGGCGGCCGTGACGGAGGGAGTGCCAATGAAACGCACATGCGGTGGCCGCGTCGGTAGCCTCGGGTTGATCGTCCTCTGCCTGCCGCTGGCACTGGCGACGGCCGAGGCACAGGCACCGGGACCGGTCCCGGCACCGGCGCCGCCCTCGGCTTCGGCGCCGGCGGCGCAGGGTCCCGAGGGCGCCTACGTCGTGAGGAAGGGGGATACCCTCTGGGGGATTTCCAGGGGTCTCCTCAACGATCCTCTCCTCTGGCCGCGGATCTGGGATCAGAACCCCTTCATCAAAAACCCCAACCTGATCTTCCCTGGGGATACATTGGGCCTGCCGGGACGGGAGATTGTGCCGGCGCCGGTGGCAGAGGCGCCGAAGCCCGAGGCGCCCAAGGAGGTCCCGAAGGAGGAGGCGAAGGCCCCGCCGGCACCCCCGACCCCGGAGGCTGAACTGGCCCCCGTGCCTCCCGTGCCGGTGGCAAGCGAGGCGGCGATTGCCTGCAGCCCCGTTCTCCT
>CAZNWB010000098.1:0-12237 GCA_964576535.1 uncultured bacterium
TCCCGAACAACCGAACTCCCGAACTACCGAACCACCGAACGCTTTCAGTTCATCTGCAGTCCGCCACACACGTTAACCGTCTGCCCGGTGATGTAGCTGGCCTCGTCGGAGGCCAGGAAGGTGTAGAGGTTGGCCACGTCCTCGGGCGTCTCGATCCGCCCCAGCGGAATGGCGGAGACGCGGGTGCGTTTCATCTCGCCGGGCGGCTTTCCCTCCAGGGCCCCCCACTCGCGATCGATCTGCTCCCACATGACGGTGTCCACAATACCCGGCGCCACGGCGTTGACCCGGACGCCGTACCTGGCCAGATACAGTGCCGCGCTCTGCGTGATGGCGATCACGGCGAACTTCGACGCGCAGTAATCCACCAGCATGGGCCGGCCGACCCTCCCCGAGATGGAGCTGGCGTTCAGGATGACGCCGCTTCGCCGCTTGATCATCTCGTGCGCCACGGCCTGGAGGCAGAAGAAGGCCGCCTTGGCGTTGACGTCCATCGTCCGGTCCCACTCGGCTTCGGTGAGCCCCAGGAGATCCCGGACGATCACGATCCCGGCATTGTTGACCAGGATGTCGATCTTCCCGAATGCCCGCAGGGCGGTGTCCACCATCCGCTGGATGTCGCCCATGCGGGTGACGTCCATCTGCATGGGGATGCCCGTGCGGCCGAGAGACCGGATCTCTCCCGCCGTCTGCTCGCTGGTGGCGGGATCCAGGTCGGGCACCAGGACGTCCGCCCCCTCCCGGGCGAACCGGAGGGCGGTCACCTTGCCGATACCGCGGCCCGCGCCGGTAACGATGGCACTCTTCCCGACGAGTCGCATGGATGCCTCCCGAGAAAATCGGCCATCAGCCTTCAGCCATCAGCGGTCAGCCATCCCCCCACCCTTCCCTCCCACTTTGGGGGGAGGGTTGGGAGGGGGTGCTGACGGCTAATGGCCGCCGTCATCCCTTGAGGGCCCCGAAGGTCAGGCCCCGGACGATGTGCTTCTGAATGAACAGGGACAGGACCAGGACCGGCAGCGTGATGATGGTGGCCGCCGCCGTGAGGCCGCCCCAGTTGATCTCCTCATAGGACAGGAAGTTGTACACGGCGATGGGCAGGGTGCGCGTCTTGAAGCCGGCGATGATCAGCGAGAACAGGAAGTTGTTCCAGGAGAAGATGAACCCGAGGATGGCGGTGGCCACGATGCCCGGCTTGACCAGGGGCAAGGCCACCCGCAGGAAGGCCGAGAAGTTGGAGCACCCGTCGATACGGGCCGCATCGATCAGCTCTCCCGGCACGTCCTCGAAGAAGCCGATCATCACCCACAGGACGAGCGGCAGCGCCACGATCAGGTGGGTGAGGATCAGCGCCGTGTAGGTGTCGATCATCTTCAGCTTGCTGAAGAGGATGAACCAGGGGATCAGGTAGCCGATGCCCGGCGCCATGCGGGCGGTGAGGATCGCCAGGGCAATCCCGGTCTGCTTGAAGCGGGCCACGGCGTAGGCGCCGGGGAGCCCCAGGAGCAGGGCCAGGCCCGTGGAACCGGCGGCCACCACCAGGCTGTTCCAGGTAAAGGTGAAAAAGGGGTTCTTGATGAACACCTCGCGGTAGTTGTTGAGCGTGGGGGTGAAGATCCAGACGGGCGGGAAGGCCGTGTTCTGGACCTGGGTCTTCAACGACGACAGGAACATCCAGAACAGCGGGAACAGGAACGGGATGAGGATCACCGCCAACAGGAGATATGTCCAGGGGCTCTCGCCCGTCCGTCGCGGTGAATGCATGCGCTATCTCGTCAATGAAAAACCGACAACGTCTCGCCTGAGCTCGACGCAGGCCGACAACTGACAACCGGCCAACCGAAGATCCCGTTGACCGGTTCTCGGTTGTCGGTTTGACATTTTTCATTCCCGCGTCAGCGGGGTTACCAGGCTCCGCGTCGGACCTTGATCAAGACCAGGCTGACCCCCATCACCAGGGCGAACAGGATCACCAGCAGCGAGCTGGCGTACCCGATGTGAAAATAGAACAGGCCCACCTGGAAGGTGTAGACGTTGAGCGTCTCGGAGGCAAACCCCGGGCCGCCGGCCGTCATGACGTAGATGATGTCGAAGGTCTTCAGGCAGTCGATGGACCGGAAGAGCAGGGCAACCATGATGGTCGGGCGCAGGAGCGGCAGCGTGATTCGCCAGAACATCTGTGCCGGCGTTGCGCCGTCAATCAGGGCGGATTCGTAGGGCTCCAGCGGGAGGGAGGCCAGGCCGGCCAGGCTGATCAGGGTGATGAGCGGCGTCCATTCCCAGGTATCCACCACGGCCAGGGCCGGGATGACCAGCCAAGCATCGCTCACCCATTTGAACGGGCCCAGTCCCACGAGCCCCACGAGGTAGTTCATCACGCCCAGCGTGGGGTTGTACATCATCATCCAGACCAGGGCGATGGCCACGGGGGTGGCGACCATGGGCAGGAGGAAGATGGACCGGAAGAACCCCTTTCCCCGGAAGGGTCGGTTCAGCAGTAGCGCCAGGGCTACCCCCAGGACGACCTGAAGGGCGGTGGCCAGGGCCGTGAAGTACAGGGTCAGCCAGATGGCGTTGCGGAAGCGTTCATCCTGGGTGAAGGCCCGCTTGAAGTTCTGGAGGCCGATGAACTCCGGCACCGTCAGGCTGCTGGCGAACCAAGAGTGCAGGCTCATGTACACCGTGTAGAAGACCGGGAAGACCATGAGGACGAAGACGACCGCGGCGGCTGGCAAGGTGAAGACGAGGACCGGATGGCGCTCGACAAACAGCGACAGCGCAGACCCCGGCCTTCCCGGCGTCGTCGGGGCCGGTATCTGCCCGGCGCGAATCTCGTTGGCCATGGTGGCGACACGAAAAGAGAGGAGGCCCGCGAGGGCCTCCTCTCTTCTACTCCAGGAAGCTGGCTGCGTCTACTTCTTCTCGGTCTCGGCCATGATGCGCTTCATATCCCCGGCGGCCTTGTTGGCAGCGGCCCGCACGTCGCCGCCCTGGATGGAGGTCACGATGGCCGCTCCGACGGCATCCCGGACCTCGGCCACGGCCACCACGGGCGGGTTCCAGAGCGGGGTGCCGACCTTGGAGCCCTGCTTCAGGGATTCCGCCAGATCGGCCGGCACCTTGGCCCGGCCCTTGGGGTCGTTCCACACGGACTCGCGGCTGCCCAGAACCCCCTTCTCGCTCTGGACCTTCATCACCTGGTCCTTGTTCGTCGCCCACTGCATGAACAGCCAGGCGGCCTTCTGGTTCTTGCTGGTCTTGGGCATCGCCAGGCCCCACACGGCGACCGTGGCGCCGGCTTGGCCCTTCGGGCCTCGCGGGTAGATCGCGTAGCCCACCTTGCCAATCACCTTGGACTTCTGTGCGTCCTCGATCACCGGCCACAGGGAGTTCGCGTCCAGGTACGTCGCCGCCTTGCCCTGGGAGAAGATGGACGAGGCCTCGTACCAGTGATTGTTCTCCGAGCCGGGCGGCCCGTACAATCGAAGGAGGCGGCCCCACATATCAAAGGCCTTGACGGCCTCTTCGCTGTTGATAGCCGGGTCGCGTGCTGGGGTGATCCAGGTCCCGCCCATGGCGTGGAGCATGCCGGCGAACATCGAGGTCGCGGCGGCCCGCTTTCCCCGGGCCACAAAGCCGAAGCCGGGCTGGCCGTCATCGGTCATGGGCTTGCCGTTCAGGACCTTGACGGCCGCCTCCAGCTCGTCCAGCGTGGTGGGGACCTTCACGTTGTACTTCTGGAAGATGTCCTTCCGGTACATGAGGGCGGCGTTCTCCACCTGGATGGGCGGCCCCACCAGTTTCCCCTCCACCATCATGGCGTCCCGGGTCTTGTCCAGGAAGTCATTCCAGTTGTAGTCGACGGCCGTGAGGGAGGGATCCTTGAGGAACTCGTCCACGGGCTGCAGCCACCCTGCCCGCACGTACTTCAGCCCCTCCTGGGCGGGCATGCTCATGAACACGTCAATGCTGCTGGCGCCTGAGGTCAGTTCGACAAGCGTCTTGGCCCGGAACTGGTCCTCCGGATAGACCTCGGTGATGAGCTTGATCCCGGTGAGGACCTCGAAGTCTTTCAGGTGGGGCTCAATGCCCGCTTGCCAGGGGTGCTTGTTGAGCAGGACGCGAAGTTGCGTCCCCTTGAGCTGCTGCCAGTCGAACTGGGCAGCCTGGGCCGATGACGCCAGCGCGACTCCGAGATTCAATGCAACGGCTAACAACGTCCGTACGATCCGCATGGGGCATCCTCCTCTCTCTGTGGCTTTCGCTGTATGACTCCCTGCAAACACTACCGGGTGAGACACTGAGAGGTCGGCCGACAGTGACCCGGGCGGTTGACGTGCAGGGTATAGCTACCACAGCCCTCTGGCAGATTCAAGGCCAAAGGCAGACGGAGGCGCCAGTTGTCCGGACGACGAATTGATGGCGGGCCGGGGGGGTCGCCCGGCACCGGAATTCTTCCTTGCGTCGCGTCGGGCGACGGTGGTAGCATCCGCAAGTGTTGAATAGATTGCGGTTTAGCGCGTCCAAGGTTTCGGTGGATGGCCGGTCCTGAGGGGCCGCACCGGGAGCCGGAAGACGATCGGAACCTGGTAGGCCGGGCGAAGCAGGGGGACCGCGAGGCCTTCGCCACTCTGGTCCGGCGCCACCAGGGCCGGGCATTCAACCTTGCGTACCAGATGGTTCGGAATCGCGAGGATGCCCTCGACATCTCCCAGGAGGCCTTCGCCCGAGCCTACACCTCGCTCCCGACCTTCAAGGGCGAGGCGAGCTTCAGCACCTGGCTTCACCGCATCGTGGTCAACCTGGCCATAGACAGCCTTCGACGGAAGCGGGTGGCCGGCACGGCATCCTATGATGACACCCGGGCCGTCCCGGAGGAACCAGAGGCCGAGCCTTCCACTCGTGATGATCCCGCAGCCGCGTTGGAGAGCAAGCAGGTCCGGGCGCTCCTCGCCCGCGGAATCGCCCAGCTCCCGCCGGCGCAGCAGGCGGTCCTGGTGCTCCGCGAGATCGAGGGGATGACCTACGAGGAAATTTCGCAGGCAGTCGGATGCAGCCTGGGAACGGTCATGTCCCGCCTGTTCTATGCCCGGCGGCGGTTACAGCAGGTATTGAAGAACCACCTGCCAGACCTCCGATGAGGTGACGATGGTGCATTGGTTTCACCTGGCCACGGGTCGAGGCCGGCGCCTGGCAGCCTACGCCGCCGACGAGCTGCCACAGGCAGAACGTGCCCGCGTGGAAGCCGAGCTGCGCTCCTGCCCCGCCTGCCGGCGCGAGGTCGAGGCGTATCGGCTGGTGTCCCGCACGCTCCGCACGCAGCCGCACGCGCGCTTGGCCCCGGAGCAGGCGGCAGCGTTCTTGACGGGCGTGGAGCGGCGGATCCAGCCCGGTCCCACGGCACTGGCGCGGCCGGCGCGCCCGGCCCTTCGCGAGCTTTTCTGGGATCATCCCCGGTTGAGCCTGGCCTCGGCGGCGGCCGCGGTGATCCTGGTTCTGGGACTCACGCTGGGCCAGATGGAGGTGTGGGGACCCTGGTCTCCAAGCGTCCCGAATGGGGTCGAAGTGGTATCCATCGAGGCCGGCGAGGATGCGCCCGTGATGGTGTTCCAGGCGCCGGGCAGCTCGTTGAAGGTTATTTGGGTGTTCGAGAAACCGACCTCGTAACTTCGGAGAGGAGGCGACCGGGTGCGGCACCGGCGACGACCCAGGCACCGCGCGTTCTCTGGCGTCACCCTCGTGTGTTCTCTCGTGGCTCTCCTCGCACCGCCTTCCAGCCTGTACGCCCAGGCGACGGCTGCACTCCGGGTGCAGGTCATCTACGCGGCCAACGAGCCGGGCGGTGTGGACAGTCGGCTGGGGGGCCTGGCGGCGGAACTCCAGAAGACGTTTCGATATTCAAAATACGAGCTTCTGGATTCGCCCCAGGGGTCACCGGCGCTGAATCAAAGCTGGCAGGCGACCCTGCCGGGTGACCGCCGGCTGGAGATTACCCCCACGGCGATGCAGGGCGGGCAGTACAGTCTGACGGTGCGCGTTCTCTCCTCCAGCGGGCAGGCTGTGGTCAACACCCAGGTCCGCCTGCGCAGTGGGGCAACGGTCCTGGTGGGCGGCCCTTCCCACCAGAAGGGGGTGCTGATCATTGCGATTACGGCTGGCTGACGCCAGCCGCTGGGCTATAACCGTCCCGCCATAGTGCGGGATGGTGGGCGATTACGACTGACTGGTATCGGTTGTTGGTGAATTCCCCCTTCCAATCCTCCCCCCCGTTTTCCCTCTGGCCGATCCGTAAGCTGAACTGAAGAAAATCCCAGCCTTCCCGTCGAATCTGGCGAAACCCCCGACGGCCGATGATTCTTGGCACTGGATTCAACCACGCGGGCCGCGTGGTTGTCTAAGGGGTTGAGAGGGAGGTGATCAACATGCGAAAGGTGCTGGCGGTTGCCCTGTTAGGGAGCCTGATCCTCACCCTGCTCCCGTCCGCTGCACTGGCCGGCGATACTCACGCCGTCCGGAACCGCTGGGCGGGAGTGGCTATCGGTGCGGGGTCAGTCCTGCTGGGTGGCCTTCTCCTGAACGTCCTTCGCGGGCCGTCCCCAGCCGTTGCCGCGCCGCAGGTCTCCACACCCCCGCCGGTGGTGTACGCCCCGCCACCCGTCGTGGAATACCGGACCTGGGTCCCGGGCCACTACGAGGAACGCTGGGCCCCTGTAACCGAACGGCAGCGCGTCTGGGTGGAGGGTCACTCCGGGAACGGCTGGTGGATCCCCGGGCACTGGGAAGAACGCGTCCGCAACGGCGGGTACTGGACGCGACTCTGGGTTGAGGGATACTGGAGGTAAGAGGAGGGTCACCCGAGCCGCGACGACAGAAACGACGGACAGGAATCGCAAGACACCCCAGGTGCCTTCATCGGCGCCCGGGGTGTTCTCGTTTGAAGGGATTGCCGTCCTGGCGCCCCATTCGGATTCAGGTTCCGCAAATTTGCTTGCGCCCCCTGGGGATTGAAGCTATACATAAGCACTTTATTTGGCGTGCTTTCGGTAGGTTGCAAGACGCAGCGGGTGGTCATCGAAGCAGGCGCAGACGTGGACAGCCTGGCCGGGATTGCGGTGACCTCATTCATCGTCGGCTTGTCCGGGGCCATGATGCCCGGACCGGTCTTGACGGCGACCATCGGCGAAACGGCCGCGCGTCTCCGGACCGGGCTTCCGGGTGCGGGCCGGGACGCGAGCCCCCGCCCTCTCCTTCCGATCGAGACCGGAAGGATCCCGCGCCGGGTACAGGCCCGCGGCGCTCTGGCGGGCCCATTGATCGTCCTGGGCCACGGCATCCTGGAGATCCTCCTGGTTGCCGGCGTGATCCTGGGCCTCGGGCGACTCCTGGTGCTGGGCCCCGTCATCGGGACGATCTCCCTGGTGGGCGGCGCAGTCCTGCTCTGGATGGCCTGGGGGATGTTCCGGAGCGTGAAGTGCCTCTCCCTCCGGACGACGACAATAGCCGAGGGAGACCGGCACCCGGTCCTGGCCGGCATCCTCACGACCCTTTGCAATCCGTACTGGATCCTCTGGTGGGCCACCATCGGTCTGAGCTACATTGCCCTGTCGCTGCAGCTCGGCCTCATCGGTCTCGTGTCGTTTTATGCCGGGCACATTCTTTCGGACCTCGCATGGTACGGCTCGGTGAGCGTGACCTTGGCCCTGGGGGGTCGCCTCCTCACGGACCGGACGTATCGCGGGCTGATCACCGCCTGTGCCGTCCTGCTGTTGGGGTTCGGCCTGTACTTCGGGTATGCGGGCGTCCGCCATCTCCTGGCCTGATCCGGTGAGCAGCATGCAGGACACCAGGACCCGTGCGCCCGTCGGCGGCATCCTGTTTGACATGGACGGCGTCGTGGTGGAGCAGCGGCTGGACTTCCTGGCGATCAAGCAGGAGATCTTCGGGACCACCCACGGTTTCATTCTGGAGCGGATGGCAGAGCTGAGCCCACGGGAGCGGACCCGGGCCGAGACGATCCTGGAGCGGCACGAGGCGGCGGCCGCCGCGACCGCGGCGCCCACGAACGGGATCGTCCCGTTCCTTGCCTGGATGGAAGCCCGGGGGCTCCGGCGGGGACTGGTGACCCGGAATAGCCGCAAGAGCGTGGACAGGGTGCTCACGCGGCTCGGCTTCCGGTTCGACGCCGTGGTCACGCGGGAGGACGCCCCGCCCAAGCCGGCGCCGGACCCGGTGTGGCTGGCCTGCCGCCGGATGGACCTGCCACCGTCGGCGGTCCTCTTCGTCGGGGATTTCGAGTTCGACATGCTGGCCGGACGGCGGGCCGGGGTGCGCACGGTCCTCCTGCGCAATCCCGCGCAGGCGGCATCAGACCACGCGGATTACAGCGTGGATTCTCTGGCCGAGTTGCGCGGGCTGCTCGAGGCCGGGCGCCAGGCCCAGTCTCTCACGACAGCCGAGTGATGCGGTGGCGGATGCACAGGGAGGTGGGGGCATGGCAGAGCGGGAGCTGATGCGGCGATCGGGCATCGCCACGACGACAACGTGGCTGGAGGAGCGGGCCGTCTCGGCGGCCATCGGGGTCGTGGCCTTCGTGGTCATGACGGCCCTGGGGGCGCACGTGAGGATCCCGCTGCCCTGGACGCCGGTTCCAATCACGTTGCAGACGTTCTTCGTGCATTTGGCCGGCGCCACGCTGGGACCGGCCCTCGGTCCCCTGAGCCAGGCGCTCTACATCCTGGCAGGCACCGCTGGGATGCCGGTCTTCGCCGGCGGCGCCAGCGGTCTGGCCTACCTGGTCAAAGGCGCCACGACCGGTTACCTCATCGGATTCGTCGTGGCCGGAGCCCTGGTGGGGTGGCTCACCCGCCGACGCGCGGATCCCGGGATCCTGTGGATCCTCACCAGCATGGGGGCCGGGAGCCTGGTGATCTACGCCTGCGGGGTCTCATGGCTGGCGTGGAGTCTGAAGCTCTCCCTGCCGGTTGCCCTGGCGAAGGGCATGCTGCCGTTCCTCGTCGGGGATGTGGTAAAGACCTCTGCGGCCGCCGGTCTGTTCCGGAGCTACCGACGCCGCGCCCGCATGGTGTTCCCCTAGGAAGCAGTCTTGTGAAAATGGAGTACCTCGCGGCCGCCAGGACGGACGTCGGACGCAAGCGGCAGGGCAACGAGGACAGCCTGTGCGTCGCCCCGGACCTCGGCCTGTACGTGGTCGCCGACGGGATGGGCGGTCACGCGGCGGGCGAAGTGGCCAGCCGGCTGGCCGTGGACACGATCCGGGAGTGGATGGAGAAATACCTGGGCGGGGCGGACCTGGCCATCCTGGGCCAGCCCATTGCCACCGGCTCTCGCGAGGCCGCCTTCCTCCTGAGCAGTATCCAGGTCGCCAACCGCATGATCTTCGACGCGGCCCAGGGGCGGCGGGAATACCGGGGCATGGGAACCACCCTGGTGTCGGTCCTGGCCGTGAACGATAACGTGGCCCTGGCTCACGTTGGGGACAGCCGGATTTACCGGATCCGGGACGATCGGATCGTCCAGCTCTCCCGTGACCACTCGGTGGTCCAGCAACAGGTGGACCGCGGCATCCTCTCGGCCGAAGAGGCGCACGAGTCCCAGTACCGCCATCTGATCACGCGGGCCCTGGGGCTCAAGGAGTCGGTGGAGGTGGATCTCACCGAGGAGCCCGCCCTGCCGGGGGACATCCTGCTCCTCTGCAGCGATGGCCTGTCTGACCTCCTGGAGGACGAGGAGATCCTGGCCATCGTCAAGGAGCACGCCGATGACCTGGAGAAAGCATGTCAGGCCCTGGTGGACCGGGCGAATTACAAGGGCGGGGATGATAACATCACTGCGCTGCTGATCCAGGCGCGGGCCGCCCACTGACGAGGCTCGGCCAGGCCGCAGGCGCGGAGGGAGGTTTCCCCCGCCCGGACGCAAGGAGGCTCGATGCCCACTCGCAGATTCCCGGCGACGGCAACGCTGCTGGACGCGAAGATCTGTCCCCTGGAGAAGTTCGACGCGCTCTTCGCCAAGATCACCCAGGAACGCCAGATCCCCGATGGCTACTTCCTCCACGACCACCCGGAGGGGGCCAGCTTCCTTTTCGTGGTGAGCGGCTCCCCCTACGGGGCCGGGCAGCTCGCCGGGGATGCCTTCAGCTTCCTCGAGATCCACGAGTTCTTCGCGGCCTATGCCCGGCACCCGCACTCCCCTCTGTCCTTCCTCGTCGCAGACAAGCGGCTGCTCCTGGGCCTCATGGTCCTGTTCCGCCACCGCCCGGCCCTGCAGTTCACCACGGACTTGGTGGACATGGAGGAGGTCCTGAGAAAGCTGGAAGCGCGGGGAGGGGATGCCATCGTGGGCATCCGGGCCGGCGACGAGTGGGCCATCACGATCTGTACCAAGGGCAAGCCGGCGGCGAACTACTTCCCAGCCTCGGGGGCCGATGCCCTGAAGGAACCGACGACAGCCGAGCAACTCTTGGTCTACGTGTTCAGCCGCCCGCCCGGCGGGGTGACGGTGGACGTGTATGAGGAAACGCGGGTGAACCCCGCCGGCGACATTACCCTGGTGACGGCCGAGACGCGAGGGCGTCTCTCCGAGGTGTTTCTCGCCGTCGCGAAGCGGGTCGAGGCCGAGGAGGTGCCGCGCCTGGAAATGGAGCGGACGCTGGTGGGGGTTGCCGCCGAGGACCGTGACGAGTCCTTCGTCGCCTCGGCGCCCCCGGGTGCGGCCCCTGAGGCCGAGGCGGCCCCCGCCGCGCCGCCTCGTCCTGAGCCTGTCGAAGGGCCCCCGCCCGCGGCGCCCATCTTCAAGGGACCGATCCCCGAGGTGCACCTGTTCCTCGGTGAGAAATCTATGGGGACCTTCTCCCTGAGCAAGGGAGAGCTGACAATCGGGCGGAACCCGGGGAACGACATCCTGATCGACAACGTGGGGGTGTCGCGGCGCCATGCGGTCATCAAGTGGACCGGCGACCACGCCGTCGTCGAGGACATGGGCAGCGCCAACGGGACCTTCGTCAACGGGCAGAAGATCACCAGCCGCCCCTTGCAGGACGGTGACGAGATCCTGGTGTTGAAACACCGCCTGCTCTACCGCCTTCCCAAGGAAGCGGCGGCTCCCAAGCTCGAGATGGCGGGAGACGTTGGCCAGAAGACCATGTACGTCGAGCCGTCAGTGGTCGCCCAGGCAGTGGCGGGAAAGCCGGCGGGCAAACCGGAGGCGGCCGGGCCCAAACTTCGGCCCTGCCTCATCCTCCCGGATCGGAAGAAGATGGCCCTGGAGGCCGCGGAGATCACGCTGGGCAGCGGGCCGGAATGCCAGGTCAAGCTCTCCGGCATGCTCGTGGCCAAGGCCCACGCCAAGATTGTCCCCGACAAGGAGGGGCACTACAAGATTGTCCACCTTGCCGGCCTGGCGGGCACCCGGGTGAACGGGGAGAAGATCACCGAGCGCGTCCTGAGGCATGGGGACGAGATCGAGATCGCGAAGCAGAAGCTGCTGTACCGCCTCGAACGCTGAGCGGCGGGCGTCTGGGGCCAGTCCCCAAAATCACCAATCAACCATCCCACATCCTCAATGCGTCTGAACGTCCTGCTCCTCCCGCGAGAGATTCCCGTCCGTCCCCACCCCGAACTCTACGCCGTTGTCATCGATGTCCTGCGGGCCACGACCAGCATCGTCGTGGCATTCCAGCACGGCTGCCGTTCCATCCTCCCAGTCGCAAACGCCGAGGAAGCGCTGGCTGCCCGCGCCGCATCACCCGATGCCGTCCTCGCGGGGGAGCAGGGGGGCCTGCGCGTCCCAGGCTTTGACCTGGGGAACTCGCCGCGCGAGTTCACCGGGGAGGCGGTGAAAGAGCGGGACGTGATTCTCACGACGTCCAACGGAACCAAGGCGCTCCGCGCCGTGGCCGCGGGACGGACCGTGGCCATCGGGGCCTTCCGCAACCGGGCGGCGGTGGGGAATTGGCTGGTGGCTCGGGGGGCAAACAGTCTGATCGTCTGTTCCGGCTATGAGGGGGGGTTCTCCCTTGAGGACGCGGTGTGCGCAGGGGCGATCGTGGATCGCGCGGCGCAGGTCGCGACGAGGCTCATCCTGGGCGACGGTGCCCGGGCCTGCCAGGCCCTCTGGCAACGATTCGGATCGGACCTCGTTCGGTTATTCCGGGAGACCGACTGGGGCCGCCGGATGCTGGCCTTAGGCTTCGAGGGGGACCTGGCGGTGTGCGCCGAA
>CAZNWB010000099.1:0-12117 GCA_964576535.1 uncultured bacterium
AGGTGCTCGATCCGCTCGAAGTTCTCGGTGCTCGAGCGGCGCACCATCCCCACCACCCGGTAGCCCTTCCCGAGGAGGAAGTCGGCCAGGTAGGAGCCGTCCTGTCCCGTGATCCCGGTGATCAACGCCGTCTGGGGACTCACGCCCCTGCCTCCCGGAGCCACCGCACCAGGTCCTTCACCTCCTGGGCCCGCTCCTTGGGGCAGACCAGGATGCCCTCGGGGGTCTCCACCACCACGAGGTCCCGCAAGCCGATGGTGCCGATCGGCCGGCTCGTCCCATAGATGACGCACCCGCGGCTGTCGTGCCCGACGTGGCGACCCACCACGGCGTTGCCGTACTCGTCCGGCGGGAGGATCCGGCCCAAGGCATTCCAGGCACCCACGTCGTCCCACCGGAACGTGGCGGGGATCATGCAGACCCTGTCGGCACGCTCCATGACCCCCACGTCGACCGAGATGCGTGGCATGCGGGGAAACGATTCGTCGAGGGCCCGCACCTCCTCCGGCGTCCCCAGGGCGTCGCGGATCGCCTCGAGGCAGGCCCAGTGCTCGGGCAGATGCCGGGCCATCGCCTTGAGGATGGTGGCCGCACTCCACAGGAAGATGCCGCTGTTCCAGTAATACCGGCCATCCGCCACAAAACGCTCGGCCGTCCTCCGATCCGGCTTCTCGGTGAAGCGCTCGCACCGCCGTGCCGCGGGATGTTCGGGCACGGCCTCGCCGGCGAGGATGTATCCGTATCCCGTTTCTGGCCGGGTGGGCGGGATCCCCAGCGTCACCAGGCCGTCCACACGGTCCAGGAGGGCCAGGCCGTGGCGAATCGTCTCCTCAAAGGCATGGAAGGGATGAATGTAATGATCCGAGGGCGTGACCAGCATCCGGGCGGCGGGCGCCCGGCGCTCGAGTACCAGGGCCGCCAGGCCGATGCACGCCGCCGTGTCCCGGCCCACGGGTTCGAGGACGCAGTTGTCCAGGGGAAAGCCGGGGAGTTGCTCCCGGACGATGGGCAGGAGGTCACGCCGCGTGGCCACCAGCACGCGGGACTCGCCCACCAGCCGCGTGGCACGCTCCACGGTGTGCTGGAAGAAGCTGCGTCCGTCCAGGAGCGGTGGGAACTGCTTGGGGTGCGCCGGCGTGGACAGCGGCCAGAACCGCTCCCCGCTGCCCCCGGCCATGACCACTACCCAGAGTCGGTTCACAGCGAACCTCGCTGCATTGCAAAACGGACAACCGACAACCGACAACCGACCACCGACCACGGACCACGGACCCCGGACCAACTCACTGACCGGTTTTGAACTGTCAGTTGTCGGTTTTTCATTTGCCGATTCTCCGCTTGCGCGGCTCTCGGCTCTCGGCTCTCGGCTCGCTCCGCGGTCCGATCCGGCCGTAATCGTCCTGCTTGCGGACGATGTCGTCCTCGCCGAGGTAGCTCCCGTGCTGGACCTCGATGATCACCACCGGCGTCCGTCCGTGATTCTCGATCCGGTGCCAGGCCTGCCGCGGGATCACGGTGCACTCCCGCTGGCGCAGGATCAGGCGCCGATCGCCCCGGACCACCGTCGCCGTCCCGGCCACCACCACCCAGTGCTCGGCCCGGTGGCGGTGCTTCTGCAGGCTCAGCCGCTGTCCCGGCTGTACCACCAGCCGCTTGATCTTGTACCCGGGGCCCTTCTCCAGCGTGCTGAAGCTCCCCCAGGGCTTGGTCACGAATTCGAGGGGGTGGCTTCGCGCCACGTCGGAGTCAAGCGCTTGGAATTTGATCCGCGGCCGGCCTCGCGTTCTGGCGCCTGCCATGACACCTCGCACTGGAACAATGTTGCGCGGTCTGCGGGCCCTACCCCTTCCCGAGGGCTAGTTCGCGCCCCCACGCCAGCAGGGCCTGGACCTCGCTCTCGGTCGAAGCCTCGGCATAGATCCGCAGGAGCGGTTCCGTGCCGGAGGCTCGCAGCATCACCCAACTGTGATCCGCCCGGGTGAGCTTTACCCCATCCATTGTCTCCACGTGGCGGACCGGCAGGGAAAGCAACTCCTCGCGGGGCGAGGACGCCAGAGCGGCCACCACCTGGTCCCGGTCCTCCAGCGAGGCCAGCCGAAGATCCAGGCGCCCGTACCGATGGGGGCCGTGCTGTGCCTCCATCTCCCGGACGAGGATCCCCAGGGACTTCCCGGTCATCGCCATGCACTCCAGGAGGAGGAGGCTCGCCAGGCCGGGATCTCGTTCCGGGATGTGGCCCCGGACGGCGAAGCCCCCGCTCTCTTCCCCTCCAACCACCGCATCGTGCCGCTGCATGGCCTCGGCGATGTACTTGAACCCCACTGGCGTCACGACCACCGGCAGGCTATGGGCCGCGGCCTCTGCGTCCACCATGTGACCGATGTTCAGCGACTTCACCACGGCCCCGCGCATACCCCGGTTCTGGACCAGGTGCCGCAGCAGCAATGCCAGGGTCTGGTGCGGGGTGAAAACGTTGCCCTCCTCGTCTACAGGCCCCAGGCGGTCGCTGTCCCCGTCGAAGGCAAAGCCGACCCGCGGTCCTGATCCATCCCACCCCTTCACGCAGTCAATCAGGGCCCCAATGTAGGCGGGGATCGGCTCCGGATGCAGGCCGCCGAAGCAGGGATTGACCTCGCCGTGGAGCTCCCGGACCTCCAACCCGGCCTTGCGCAGTCGCCCCGCCAGCAGACCCTGCCCCGCCCCATACATGACGTCCAGCGCCACCCGGACGCCGCTCCGGCCGATTCGCCGGAGATCCACCAGCTCTTCGAGCCGATCGAGCCACGGCTCTCTCGGCTCAAACGAGCCAATTTCGAATTTCGAATTTCGAATTTCGAATTTGGAGCCCTCGGCCCTCGGCCACCCTGGGGGTACCCGGCTCTCGGCTCTCAATCGGCGGATCTCCTCCTCCACACCCCGGGTGAAGGCAATGGGCGCCGATCCCCCGAAGCTCGTTTTGAACTTCATCCCGCTGTACTGCGGTGGGTTGTGGCTGGCCGTGATGACCACCGCCCCGGCTGCCCGCATCCGGACAACGGCATAGGAGATGGCGGGTGTCGGCGCGAAATCAGAGGCAAGGCTTACTTGCACCCCCTCCCCCGCCATGCCCTCGGCCGCGGCGTGGGCAAACTCTTGGGAGAGAAACCGGGTATCATGACCCACCAGCAGGTGGGGTGTCGCCTGGCCCCCCGCCCCGGCCAGCACCCGGCGGGCAATGGCCCGCGCCACCAGGCGCACGGTGGCGAACGTGAAATCATCCGCGATGACCCCTCGCCACCCATCCGTCCCGAAACGGATCTCACTCATCGAAACGAAACCTCGAAAGCGTTCGATCGTTCGGTGGTTCGATGGTTCGGGCGTTCATGTCTCCCCGGAACGTTCGAACTCCCGAACTGCCGAACAACCGAATGCCTTTTCTTGAGGATGCAGCGTATTCTGCGTGAACGGTCCGGACCCGTCAAGGAAAAACCCCCCCACCGCTTTTCAATTTCGAAATTCGAATTTCGAAATTGTTGTCAGGGGCCGGGGAGTGGATAGATGCCGTGAGGGAGGAACTCGAGGCGAACCGCGGTGCCGGCGCTCAGAACGCCCTCCTGCATCTCGGAGTCCGTGACCAGGATGGAACCGAGCGTCGTGTCCACCGTGTAATCCGTCGAGGAGCCGAGGTAGGACACCTTCTGGATGGTCCCAGGGAGCCCCTCACCCTGGGTTCGGATCCGGATGGCCTCGGGCCGGGCCAGAACCGTCACGGGTCCCAGTGGCAGGGGACGGCTCTGCACCCGCAATCGATGCGGGCCGATCCGGAGGCCTGCCCATCCATCCTCGGCCGTCTCAAGGATCGCCGGCAGGAAGTTTGCCTCGCCGATGAATTCGGCGACAAACCGGTTGGCGGGCGCTTTGTAGAGCTCCAGCGGCGTTCCGATTTGTGACACGCGTCCCCGGTCCATGACGACGATCCGGTCCGAGATCGCCAGCGCCTCCGCCTGGTCGTGCGTGACGTAGATCGCCGTGATACCCAGGCGTTGCTGCAGCAGGCGGATCTCCTCCCGCATTCGCTTGCGGAGCTTGGCGTCCAGGTTCGACAGCGGCTCGTCGAACAGCAGGACCTTGGGCTGCATCACCAGCGCGCGGGCCACCGCCACCCGCTGCTGCTGGCCTCCCGAGAGGGCGCTGGGGCTCCGCGCGTCCAGCCCGGGCATGCCGACCAGCTCCAGGACGCCCAGCACCGCCTTGCGCAGCTCCGCCTCGGGCCGTTTCAGCACCCGGAGGCCGTAGGCAACGTTCTCGAAGACGCTCAGGTGCGGAAACAGAGCGTAGGACTGGAACACCATGGTGACGTCGCGCGCGTTGGGTGGCAGGTGCGTGACCTCGGCGTCCCCAATGAAGATCCGGCCGCCGGTGGCCACCTCCAGGCCGGCCACCATGCGCAGGGTCGTGGTCTTGCCGCATCCCGAGGGACCCAGGAGCGTCACCAGCTCACCGGGTTCGATGGTGAGGCTCACTCCGTCCACCGCCACCGTCTGGCCGAACCGCTTGCTGATGCGCTCCAAAGCGACCCGGGCCGCCTGTGGATTCGCCTGCGCCGTCACGCCAGCCCTCCTCCTTCCAGGCCGCCCACGGCAGCCCGCTTGCCGACGATCAGGTACATGAACGCGATGGCGGCCGCCATGATCAGGATAAGCACCGTGCTGTAGGCGGTGGCCAGTCCGTAGCGTCCGTTCTCCACCTGGTCCAGGATGACCTTGGTGCTGAGCTGCCACTTGGCGCTCACCAGGAACACCACGGCGCTGATGGCGGTCACCGACCGCACGAAGCTGAACACCAGGGCCGAGATGATCGCCGGCCGGATCAACGGCAAGACCACCCGGCGGACGGTCGTCGCGAAAGAGGCCCGCAACGTGACCGAGGCCTCCTCCAGCGCCTGGTCAATCTGGGCTAACGCCGCTATCCCGCTCCGGATCCCCACCGGCATGTTTCGGAAGATGAAGGAGATCACGATGATGCTTGCCGTCCCGGTGAGCAGGAACGGCGACTGATTGAAGGCCAGGATGTAGCCGATCCCGATCACGGTGCCGGGAACGGCAAAAGAGAGCATAGAGGTGAATTCAAGGATGCCCCGGCCGGGGAACCGGTGGCGCACCACGAGGTACGCCAGAAGGATGCCGACCGCCGCGGTGAGGGGCGCGGAGATCCCCGCCAGGATCAGCGTGGTCTGGAGGGCATCCATTCCGTCTCGAAGAAGCTGGTAGTAGTGCCGCATGGTGAAGGCGTTGTTGATGCCCCAGATCTCCACGAAGCCGCCGGAGACCACCGAGACGTAGATTACCAGGGTGAAGGCGCACCAGGCCGCGCAGAAGGAGAGCAGGCCGATCTCCAGGCCGCGGGGGAGCGGCATCGGGGTCCCCGACGGGGGCTTGCCCGTCACGGTGACATACGACCGCTCCCCCAACCAGTAGCGCTGGAGCAGAAACGTCGTGAGGCTGAAGGAGAGCAGGATCAAGCCCAGCGTCGCTGCCAGCGTCTGGTCGAACCGGCCGATGATGCTGAAATAGATCTCGGTGGACAGGACCTCGAACTCCCCACCCAGGATGATGGGGTTCCCGAAATCCGCCAGCGATTCGATGATGGTGAGGAGGAACGCGTTGGCCAGCCCCGGTCGCAGCAGGGGCAGGGTCACCTTCCAGAACGTCTCCCAGAGTCCCGCCCGCAGGGTGAGGCTGGCCTCCTCCAGGGCAGGGTTGACCGACTCCACCACGCTGGCGATGACCAGGAAGGCGACCGGCGCAAAGGACAGCGTCTGCGCCAGGGCCAGCCCGGGGAATCCGAAGATGCCTCGCGTCTTCAAGCCCAAGAGCTGGCTGGTCACGAACCCCTGCAGGCCGAAGAGCAGGATGATGGCCATGCCGACCACGAAGGGGGGCGTGATGATCGGCAGGAGCGAGAAGGCCCGCAGGATCACCGTCAAGCGCGACCGGGAGCGGGCAGCGGCCAAGGCAAAGGCCAACCCGATCAGCGTGGAGGTGACCCCGACGAAGATGGCCAGCCCCAGGCTATTGCGCACCACGCGCGGGAGAGCCGTGTAGCGGCCCAGGGTTTCCAGGAGAAGCCCGGGGCGGAGGCCCCGGGAATCCATCACGCTCTGGCGCAGGATCGAGAAGAGGGGATACAGGATGAACAGGAAGATGAAGAATCCCAGGACCAGGATGCTGGCGGCGACGAAGGTGTCCGCGCGGACGTAACCGCCCCGGGACAGGCCATAGGCCAGGAGCAGCAGGCAGATCCCCAGCGCCAGGATGGCGCCCGGGCCGAAGGCGTAGGGCTTGACCGCCGAGATCCAGGTGAGCCAGAGGACCAGGAGGCACCCGATCGCCCCGCCCCAGATTGTCCCCCGTTCCGACCGGTCCTGCGGAATAAGTCCCAGGACCACCCAGAGCGCGCCCAGGCCCACCAGGAGCCAGAACCCCGGGAACCGGTCCGACAGGGCCAGCGCCGTCTGGCGCAGTCCCGCCTGTCCCAGCCCGAGGAGTTGCCCCTCGCGCGAGATGAAAGGCACGAGGGCTGAGGTCAGCAGCAGGCCGAGGCCGCCCATCAGGCAGGCGGTATTACGCAAGGAAATCACGCGGGACCCCAAAAAAGCTCATGGCTCATAGCCCATGGCCCGTTGTGCCTTGCCATCCGCTATGAGCCATCAGCCATAAGCCATCCGCGATTAGCGGGCCTGCGAGAAGATCTGCTCCGTCCAGCGCTTCAGGATGCGATCCCGGTTCTTTGACGCCCACAGGAAGTCGTATTTGATGGTCTTGACGTGCTCGAAGTCCACATTGTGCTTGACGACCACCGACGGCAGCGGCGTCTTCGTGTTGGACTGGAGCTGGAACGACCGGAAGTCCTTGGCGATGGCCTGGGTCTCGGGTGTCAGCGCCCAGTCAATGAACTTCTTGGCGTTCTCCTGGTGGGGCGCCCCCTTGATCAGGCTCAGGCCCCCGATCTCGTATCCGGTGCCATCCGCGGGCGAGACGGCCTTCACCGGAAAGCCCTCCTCGGCGAACATCACTACGTCGTGGAGGAAGATGATGGCAATCGCCACCTCGCCTCGCCCTGCCAACTGCCCCGGGGCCGATCCTGACTTGGTATACTGGGCGACGTTCTTGTGCAGCTTGGCCAGGTACTCCCACCCCTTCTCCTCACCCTTCAACTGGAGGATCGTCACCAGGGTCGTGTATGCCGTGCCCGAGGTGTTGGGATTGGCCATGGCGATCAGGCCCTTATAGTCGGGCTTGGCCAGGTCGTCCCAGGTCTGGGGCAGGGGCTTCCCCAGCTTCTTCAGCTGGCCCTCGTTCACGGCCCAGCCCAGCGGCCCGGCGTACAGGCCCAGGGTCTTGCACCCGCCGATGGGATCCCGCATCCACTCCCTGAGGTCGGGCAACCTGGGCGAGCAGTACGGCTCCGTCAGCCCCTTCTCGGCCGCGTCGAAGTGGGGGTCGCCGGTTCCGCCAAACCAGACGTCCCCCTTGGGGTTCGCCTTCTCCGCCTCGATGCGGGCGTACATCTCGTTGCTGCTGGCCCGGATCCACTGGACCTTGATCCCGGTGTCCTTCTCGAACTTCGCCGCCACGGCGGCCACCCAGTCCCGGTCCGGGCTCCCGTACAGGACCAGGACATTCTCCTGTGCCGTGCTGGCCGTCGCCAGGCCCAGAACCAAGAGTATCGCTCCCGCCCACCACAGGTGTCTCATGTGATCCTCCTTTTCGCCGATCCCCGGATGCCCGCAATACGGTAGCAGAAAGAGGTCGGCGGATTCAAGGCCAAACGTGCCCCGGGGGAAGGGGGCCCCGCTAGGCGATGCCCAGGTACCGGCGCTTCACGTCCTCATCGGCCTCCAGGCTCGCCGGGGTTCCCTCGTAGACGATCTGCCCCTTGCTCATGACGTAGACGCGGTCGGCTACCTGGAGGGCCAAGTGGTAGTTCTGCTCGACCAGCAGGATGGAGAGGTGCTCGCCTTTGAGGGAGCGCAGGACCCGCCCGATCTCGCGAACGATCAGGGGGGCCAGACCCTCCGACGGTTCGTCCAAGAGGAGCATCCGGCCGTTGGTGAGGAGTGCCCGGCCGATGGCGAGCATCTGTTGCTCCCCGCCCGACAGGGTTCCGCCCGCTTGGTCCCCCCGATCGCGCAGCCGCGGGAACAAGTCGAAGACGCGGTCCAGGGTCCACCCGTCGGCCCGCGCCCCCAGCAAGAGGTTTTCCCGCACCGAGAGCGGGGCGAAGATGCGCCGCCCCTGGGGGACCAGGGCCAGGCCGCGCCGCGCGATCCGGTAGGCAGGCCACCGGTGGATCGCGTCGCCGTCGAAGAGGACCTGCCCCTCCCGCGGCGGGGTAAAGCCCACGATGCTCCGGATCATGGTGGTCTTCCCCGCCCCGTTCCGTCCCAGGAGCGCCACGGCCTCCCCAGGCCCGACCGCGAGGGAGACGCCGTGGAGGATGTGGCTCTCTCCGTAATACGTGTGGATGCCCTCCACCTGCAGCGTGCTCATCCCGCGCCTCCCAGATAGACCTCGAACACGCGGGGATCGTGCTTGACCTCCTCGAACGTCCCCTCGGCAAGCACCTCGCCGTAGTGGAGCACGGTCACCCGGTCCGCCAGGGAGGAGACCACGTCCATGTCATGCTCGATGATAAGCAGGGTTACCTCCCGCGGCAGCCCCTCTAGCATCCGGGTCATGCGCTGGGTCTCCTCGGGGGACATCCCGGCCGTGGGCTCGTCCAGCAACAGGAGCTTGGGGGAGGTCGCCAGCGCCACACCCACTTCGAGCTGGCGCTGCTCGCCGTAGGAGAGGCTGCCCACCACCTCGGTGAGGCGCTCCGCCAGCCCCACCATCTCCGCCACGGCGCGGGCCCGGTCCCGAGGGGCTGGATAACGCTCGATGCGCCCGAATAAGTCGTAGCTCCCCCGGCCGTCGGCCGCCGCCGCCAGGCGGAGGTTCTCCGACACGCTGAGCTTCGGGAACAGGTTCGTCCGTTGAAACGAGCGGGACATCCCCCGGCGGGCCACGGCATGGACCGGGAGCCCTGTGATGACGTCCCCGTCGAAAAGAATGCGGCCGGCGCTGGGCGCGAGGTGCCCCGTGATCAGATTGAACAGGGTCGTCTTTCCGGCACCGTTGGGGCCGATGATGGCCCGCCGGTCGCGGGGTGCGATGTTCAGGGAGACGCCGTTCAGGGCGCTGAGGGCGCCGAAATAGCGGGTGAGCCCCTCGATGAGGAGCAACGGAGCCGTCGGCGTCACGCCCGCCTCCCCACGCGGCCGCGGAGCGCCCCCACGATGCCGCCGGGGGCGAACAGGACGAACAGGATGAAGGTCAGGCCCAGGATCAGCATCCACCGCTCGGTGTAGGAGCTGACCAGGCTCTGGAGCAGGATGAAGGCGGCCGCTCCCAGCAGGGACCCCCAGAGCGTGCCCGTCCCGCCGATGATGACCATCAAGAGCGCCTCACCCGACGTCGTCCAGTAGAAGGCGTCGGGAGAAATAGTCAGGTTGAGCTGCGTGTAGAGCGCTCCGGCCATGCCCCCGATCGTTCCCGCGGTGACGAAGGCGACGAGCTTGTAGCGCTGCACGGCGTAACCGACCGCCTCCATCCGCCCCTCGTTCTCGTGGATGCCCCGGAGGACGTGACCGAACGGGGAGCGGACGATCCGCCACAGGACAAGGACAGCCAAGCTGACCAGGGCAACGAGGTACAGGTGAAACGCGGTGGGGTTGGCGAGGGTGAGGCCGAGCAGATGCGGACGCGGGACACCGAACACGCCGTCCTCCGCGCCCAGCCAGGCCGCTTGGAACGCATAGGCGTAGAACATCTGGGAGAACGCGAGCGTCAGCATGATGAAATAGACCCCACTGGTGCGTATGGAGCAGAACCCGATGACGAGTGCGGCCACCGCCGTCACCAGCGCGGGCAGAACCAGGGCGGAGAGCAGGTGGGGGGTCTGCTTGAGGGCAAACGCAGCAACGTAGGCACCGATGCCGAAGAACGCCGAGTGGCCGAAGGAGACCATGCCGGCATAGCCCATCAGCAGGTCCAGGCTCATGGCGAAGATCCCCCAGATGAGGATCTCCTGGAGCAACTTGACTGGATAGGCACCCGCCACCGCAGGAAAGGCGGCGACGGCCGCCACGAGCACTCCGACGCCCAGCAGCCGCGGGATCATTTCAGCGCCCGGCCGAAGAGCCCCTGCGGTCGGAACAGGACCACCAGCGCCATCACCACATAGATGATCACCATCGAGGAGCCGGGGAGCCACGCCTTTCCAAAGGTCTCGGCTTGGCCGATGATGAGACTCCCCACCAGGGACCCTTTTAAGCTCCCCAGCCCCCCGACCACTACGACGATGAGGGCGGGGATTAGGATGCCCGCACCCATGGGTGGCGATGCCGACTGGACCGGCCCCGCGATAACGCCGGAGAGCCCGCCCAGGGCGGCGCCAAAGGCGAAGACGCCCGTGAAGACGCGGTCGATGTTGATCCCCATACCCGCCGACATCTCCGCGTCGAAGACGCCGGCGCGGATGATCGCCCCGAGGCGCGTCCGCTCGATGAGGAGCCAGAGCGCCATCGCCACCGCCAAGCCGAAAACGATCACGAACAGGCGGTAGGAAGGCACGGTGGCGCCGAAGAAGTTCACCGAGCCCGCGAAGACTTCGGGTGGCGGGATCGAGCGGATCTTCCCGCCCCAGATCCACTTCACCAAATCCTCGAAGAGATAGATGCAGCCAAAGGTGAGCAGGACCTGGTCCAGCGGCGACCTCCGGTACAGCGGCCTGAGGCACACCCGCTCCATGAGGGCCCCGATCAGGCCGACCGCCAGGGGGGCCGCCAGCACCGCCAGCCAGAAGTTGCCCGTCACCGCCAGCGCCGCCAGCCCGGCGTACGCACCCAGCATGTAGAAGGAGCCGTGGGCGAGGTTGATCACATCGAGCATGCCGAAGATCAGCGTGAGCCCGACGGAGAGCAGGAACAGCAGGACACCGTATGAGAGGCCGTTGAGGGCCTGGCCGAAGAAGTCGGGGATGAACACGGGAACGGTGGCGGGGGCCGGGCGAACGCCCGGCCCCCGTCGAAGCCTTGCTACGCCGGCAGGGTGCAGCCGGTCCCGGGGTCTCTCACGTCCGCAATCTTGTCAATCGGGACGTTATTGAGGCCGCCGTACACCTCACGCACCTCGCGGACGTAGATGAAGGGTTGGATCACGTTGTGGGTCTTGGGATCGAAGCGGAACCGACCGCGCGGGCTGTCGAATTCGACTTTGGCGATGGCATCCACGAGCTTATCCTTGTCCTGGGTGTTGCCGTTCACAGCCTTGAGCGCGCGGATGATGACCTCGGCCGTGTCGTACCCCTGGCAGGCGAAGCCATCAGGGAGCTTTCCAAAGTACTTGTCGCGGAAGTCCTTCACGAAGCGGTGGTTCACCGGGTTGTCGAGCAGCGGCGTGTAGAAGTGCCCGGTGAGGATACCCAGCGCGGACCCGCCCTGGGCCGGCAGGACGTCGGGCTCGGTGAGGAAGCCCGCTCCCGTGAGCTTGATCGACTGCTTGAGGCCGAACTGGTCATACTGCTTCACGAAGTTCACCGCGTCGGTCCCGGAGAAGAAGGCGAAGACGGCCTTGGCGCCCGACTGCTTGATCTTAGTGAGGTACGGGGCGTAGTCCGTTTCGCCGAGCTTTGGGTAGTCCTCGGCGATCACCTTGCCTCCGGCGGGCAGGAACGTCTCCCGGAACGCCGCCATCATGTCCTTGCCGGCCTGGTAGTTCGGCGCGATCTGGAAGACTTCCTTCGAGGTGTTCTTCGCCACCCAGCCGCCCATCGGCTGGCACGGCTGCCAGTTCGAGAAGGACGTCCGGAAGATCCACCGGGAGCAGCGCTCGCGGCTGATGGCGTCGGCTCCTGCGTTGGAGACGATCAGGATCGTCTTGGAGTTGTGCACCTTGTCCCGCATGCCCATGAGGATGCCGCTGTGCACCGGGCCGGTGAGGATGTCCACCTTGTCCGAGTCGATGAGCTTCTCGGTCTTTCGGATGCCGACCGGCGGCTTCATCTCGTCGTCTTCCTTGATCATCTCGATCTTGC
>CAZNWB010000100.1:0-12113 GCA_964576535.1 uncultured bacterium
CGGGTCCGGCGGCGGTTACGGTCCCTCCTTCGGGATGATCCCCGAGTTCGGACAAGCAGAGGACGGGGTGAAATTGGGCGGGGTGCGTGCCGGCAGTCCCGCCGAGAAGGCGGGGCTGAAGGCGGGCGACCTGATCGTCCGGTTTGACGGGAAGGCGGTGAGGAACCTCGAGGATTTCGTCTTCGTCCTGCGGGGCAAGCGGGCGGGGGACCGGGTTGAAGTGGTCTATCGGCGGGGCAGCGAGCTTCGAACGACCAGCGCCGTATTGGGGGTGCGGCAGTGAGGCGGAAGGATCCTGAGGGTCAGTTGCTTAGGCCGCGCGGGAGAGTGCCTCGGTCTCGCACCGGACGGGCAGGGTATCGCCTTCAGGCCAGGCGTCGAGGTCACCACGCTTTTCGGGATGGGCCTTCTCCCGGCAGCTCATGACGCTGTTCTCGAGCTCGTCCACATATGGGCTGCGGTGGGTGGAACCGCAGAATGGGCAGTCGCGAAACATGACGATGAGATTGCTCTGGCTCACAGGCTCCTCCTGCCCCGTCCGTCCGGCAGAGGAGGTCTCCGTTCCGGCCGTTCGGAGAGTGGGGACAAGGGGATCGAATGCATCGGGCGTGCCATCCCATCTGCCGCCTTTCGAATCAACCGGGGGAGGAATGCCCCCTGCGCCCGTCTTCGTCGTTGACAGGACATCCGGCATTCGCTAGCCTTCAATTCGTGAATTCGACCGGCATCAGAGTCGTCTGATAGGTCGCCGGAGGCGCACGGGACCTGGATTTGCGGGATGCCTGAGAGGACGGGACGATGGTAAATCGCGAGGATATTGCCGTGGAGGTTCTGACGCCCCAGGGATGGTACCGCGGGTGGATCACCTTGCCGTCCGGCGGACGACTGATTGACTATCTGAACTGCAAGCCCCCGATCATCGCCCTCACCCACGTGATGGACCCGTCAGGGGTCCGCCGCCCGTTCGTGGCTGTCAACTTGGAGCAGGTCCTGGCAATCCGACACAGAGAGCTGGAGATGTAGACGTCGCGAGGTCCGAGCATCCGGGCGACCCGCGACCCACGAGGTCTGCCCCAGGCGGCTCCACGGTGATTTCTCCTCGGGACATCATGCAGCATGCAAGCACCCTTTCTGCGGTCTTCAGAGTCGCGGGCAGCCGCTTGGTGAGGAAGCCATGATTGGCCGTGGCGGGTGCCTTGTCCTGGTCCTCGTTCTCGCCCTGGTGTGGGTGGAATCGACCCAGGCCGCCAAGGCTCCCCCCCAGGCGACACCGCCGACATCCGGGAGCGGCGGCGCCGGTCCGGTGGATTCCGCCGAGTCGCGCCTCTGGGGCACGGTGCGAACCGTCCGGGACGGGACGAACCTCGTCGTCGCAACGCCCGAGCTCTCGCAGTATGACGTTCGCCTGCTGGGGATCGAGCTGCCCGAACCTCCCCGTCCGGAAGGGAACGGCACCCCGGCCTCCCCGGGCCAGCCCTTCGGCCCGCAGGCGGCGGCGTACGTCCGCGACCTCCTGGTGGACAAGCAGGTCCGGCTAGACGTGTACGGGAAGGATCCCTCGGGCCGGGCCCTGGCGGTGGTGTGGCTGGGCGACATTGATGTGAATCTCACCCTGGTGAAGGAAGGCCTCGCATGGGTCAGTCCCTCCCTGACCATCCCCAAGGTGCGCATCGGGCTGGAGGTGGCAGAGCGACAGGCCCAGGTCGGGAAGTACGGCCTGTGGGCCCTTCCCGATCCGGAACCGCCGTGGCAGTTCCGGAGACGTTACCGTCTGCCGGGCGAGTGAACCCCGATCCGAAATTCGCATGGAACCCAACGACCCACCGATCGCCGTGCCGAGGGCGTGTGCCCACCCATCCGAATCATTCCTCACCGCACCCGGAGGGGGCTTGCGATTTTGGCGACGTAAGTCTGAATGTACCCGTGACAAGCAAATTCCTCCGATCATGGCTTGAGCCTTTTTTTCGGATCGGGGTGAACGCGTCGGCTTCCCCCGAGGGTGCCCCCCGGTCGGATCTGTCTCGGGCTCTCCCCGGTCTTCGGAAGGTCTGCACGGGCTGCCGCCCCCCCGCGGGGGCGCTTTCCGTCCAAGGTCAGGCCATGACCGCCGGGACCGGACCATCGTGACGGTCAATTCGCCGCCCGTCCACGCGCCTTCGCCAGAGGCATTCTCCGACGAGGACCAACACCTCCTCGAGGCCTTTCGCCAACGCTATCCCTTCGCCTTGGACCCCTTCCAGGAGCAGGCGATTCGCCGCATCCTGGCAGGGGAGTCGGTGATCGTCTCGGCCCCCACCGGGGCCGGCAAGACGCTGATCGCGGAGTTCGCCATCTACCGGGCGCTCGCCGCCCAGCGACGGGTGGTCTACACCACGCCCCTGAAGGCCCTCAGCAACCAGAAGTTCGCCGACTTCGTCCGGCAGTACGGCAGTGAATTCGTCGGCATCCTGACGGGTGATGTGAAGGTGAATTCGAGGGCGCCCGTCTTGGTCATGACCACCGAGATCCTGCGGAACCTCCTGTACACCGAAAAGCCGGAGGACATCGCGTCGGTGGTCCTGGACGAGTGTCACTACCTCGGGGACGAGGGCCGCGGTACGGTCTGGGAAGAGATCATCATCAACTGCCCGGCGACCATCCAGCTCGTGGCGCTGTCGGCGACGGTGAGTAACGTCCGGGAGATCGCGAACTGGATCACTCAGGTCCACCGTCCCATCCATGCCACGTATCACCCGGTGCGACCCGTACCGCTGCAGTACCTCTTGTGCCATCAGGATGGCGAGATCGTGGCGCTGGACGCGCCCAGGCGCAGGTCCCAGCTCACCCCGGAGCCCCGCCTCCGCGGCGAGCGAAGGCGGCCCCGCTATGGCAGGGCTGCCCTGCACGGGCGGGGGCACCGGCGTCCCGCCAGCCCGAGTCGAATCATCCCCCAGTTGCAGGAGCGGCGCTGGCTGCCGGCCATTTACTTCATCTTCAGCCGGTCGGGGTGCGAGCGGGCGCTGCGAAGGTTCCTGGAGGACGGCGGCTCGCTCCTCGAGCCAGACCGACGCGCCGAGGTGGACGAGGCGGTGGCCAACACGCTCCGCGACTACCCCAGCATCCTGCCCGGGACGGAGGTCAACAGCCTCCTGCTGGAGGGCCTGCGGCGCGGGGCGGGACTCCACCACGCCGGGATCCTTCCGGCCCTCAAGCGGCTGGTCGAGGGCCTCTTCGAGCGGGGCTTGGTCAAGGTGGTCTTCGCCACCGAGACCATGAGTCTGGGCATCCACATGCCGGCCAAGAGCGTGGTCATCCAGGGCATCCGCAAGCGGACCGACGTGGGCTTCCGGCAGCTCAGCTTGAACGAGCTGACCCAGATGGCGGGCCGGGCCGGCCGGCGGGGGATCGACCCGGAGGGCAAATGTCTCGTCGCCCTGGACGCGCCGGAGGCGGAGGACGAGGTGCGCCAGCTCCTGGGAGGGGAGCCGGAGCCGATCCAGAGCCGCTTCCGCGTCGGCTACAGCTCGGCCGCCCTCCTGGTGGACATCTATCGCGAACCGGCCTCGATCCGCCGGGTGATCGAATCCAGCTTCGGTCAGTACCAGAATCGCCAGCGGATCCAGGTGTTGGAGGCGGAGCGGGCTGAGCTTCTGACCGGCCTGGCCAAGACCGAGGGGATTCGCTCCCCGTGCTGCGCCATCACGGACCTCTTGGCCTACCGGGAGAAGCGAGCGGCACTGGAGGCCGAGCGGGAGCGCGTCCGGCGCCTCGGCCTGGGTGGGAAACGGAGCGGCCGCCGCCGCGGAGGCTCCGGCGGCCCTGCCCTGCCGGGGTGGTCAGAGAGCCTGCACGAGGCGCGGCAGCGGCTGGAGGCGATGGCGCTGGACCTCTCGCGTCTCCCCTGTCACCGGTGCCCGCATCGGGCCGATCAAGAGCGACTGTTCAAGCGATCCGACCGTGTCCGCCAGGCGCTGGAAGGTCGCGGACAGACGCTCCGGGAGCTGGAGCGGTCCTACTGGGAACAGTTCCTACGGGTCGTCGAGGTGCTGCACCACTTCGAGTACCTCACCGATTCGACCCTGAGCCCGGAGGGGCGCCTCATCGCCTCGCTCCGCCACGACAACGAGCTGGCCGTTGCCCGGGTGGCGTTCTCGGGCCTCTTGGAGGGGCTCCAGCCGGCGGAGGCGGCGGCCCTCCTGTCCTGCCTCGTGGAACAGCCTCGAGAGACCGAGAGCCTCTTCGCCAGGGAACTGCTCAGACGACTTCCGCATCTGCGACGCCGGGTGCAGGCGCTGGAGTCGCTGACCGAGGAGGTCGCCCGGGTGCAGCAAAACCGGCGGGTAATTCTGCCGGTTTCGATGCACGCGACCTACCTGGCGGTGACATACGAGTGGACGGCAGGAGAGGAGGATTGGGCCCGGCTCATCCGGAATTTCTTTGGCGGGCACGAGGGCGACCTCATCCGTGCCTTCCGACGGTTGATCGACCTGTGCCGGCAGTTGATCGACAGCCCCGAACTCCCTGAAGCCCTTCGGTCTTGCCTTACCCAGGCGGTGCGGATGCTGGATCGCGGCATCGTCCTAGAGTCCGCCCTCATCTAACCCTATCTACCGGCTCCGAACAGAACCCAGGCGAAACCAGGGTCGGTCTCGCGGCCCTCTCCTCTCCCGGGAGGGGAGCGGACCTGCGGGGTCACCATCCGGCTAGGCAGGTTGCCAATTTGGATGCAGGCTGGGGATGGGTGACCAAGCAGATATGGGTGAGTGTTTCATCTAACCATTTGATACATAAGCATTCGGAAGAATTGAGATCATCCCTGTGCTCATGGCACGCCTGATGCAAAACCCCAGGTATATACCGGAAAGCTTCCAAGGGGGGACGGGTCATGAAAACACACCCCAGAGCATCAAGGCTTACTGCCGCCGTCGAGTTCTTCAAGGATGCCGTCGCCTTCCTGACCCAGAGGAGTCTCCTGTGTCCCCGCGTGCCGGTCCGGATTCCGGCAATGCGGCCGGCCGTGCGAGCCATCCGTCCTTCGCTCCGGCAGCGCGTCCGGTTCTCGGTCCTCCTGCTTCTGCTTCTCCTCGGAGTGGCCTCGACCACTGCGTGGGCTGGCCAGGCCGCGTTGCCCGAGGGCGTTCCCAACATCTTCGATGCGGACGTGCGCGCGCAATTCGAACCCGCGGCGGTCCTCAACCTTCGCGGCAACCCCGATTTCCCCATGCTCCTCCTCGTGAACAAGGCAGGGGAGCAGCCCCAGGCCATGGCGGTTAGCCTGGATGCGCGGAACGGCAAGGACACCTGGTCGCTGGCGTCCGATCCCATCATCCTGATCGTCCTTTTCTCCGATCCCTCGACCATCAGCGCGGTGCACGTCGATGCCGGATTCTCGGAGCAGGGAAAGCCCTCGGGAACATACATGGCGGTGGACAATCCCGGCTCCCTGACGCTGCCTGACGTGTTCAAGACACTCGTGGCGGCCCCGGTTCGCACCTACATGTGATCGACTGACCCCAGCAGGCCACGTCCGCTCCTCTGTCACCCTCCACGCGTTTTCTTTCGATCCTTCCTCCCGTGGTTTTCCGCCCGCGACGAAGGCCATCCGTCCTGGCTTGGGCTCCCATGGGGATGCCCGCGATGCGCATCGGTCCGCGGTGAATTCCGCATGAGGCGGTGTCGCCTCTCGCGCTCTCCTTGCCACCCCTGTTGCTCGCAAAGGTTCCGTGGCGCACATGACCCTGTGCCTACGCCATGCGGTCAGCCTCGGGCTTGGAACCTTGAAAGGGTCCTGTGCGGGAGACCCACTGCCGACTGTGGCGTCCGGGGCGATGGATCTGTCGTCCCGCCGGGACGTCCACTCCCAAAGCGATCCGTGCGGGGCGCGCGGCCGGGGACCATCTGCCGCCGGAACGCAAGGGCAGAGTTCGGCCTTGCCTAGGCTGCCGGGCTTTGGTATAAGGCCTCGGCATCATTCCCTGTCGGAGCCCGCATGCATCCACACCCGGCTGTCATCGCCACATGCTTTTTGGTTCTGCTCTTCCCCATCGTCAGCGGCGCCCAGGACAGCCTTCTCCCGGATCTCGATCGACTCCAGCGGCTCCGGGACGCGGTGGAGGTGGACGCGGACCGTATGGAATACTCCGAGGGCGAGCGGAAAGTGATCGCCCACGGAAATGTCCGCGTCGTGATGGAGAACCGGTCCCTCCTCGCCGACGAGGTCGCCGTGGACCTGGACGATCAGATGATAGTCGCGACAGGTCACGTGGTCCTCATGGAGGGGCTGAATCGGCTCGAGGGAGATCGGGTGGAGTACAATTACCGCACGAACCTGAGCGTGATCACCAACGGGCGGGGCTTCCTGGAATCCGGCGTGAGCTTCAGCGGAGTGGAGATCCGGCGTGAGGGGGAGCGGCAGTACCGCATTCGGGATGCACGCTTTAGCACGTGCCGCCTATGCCAGCCGGAGCCCCAGGCTTTGGATTGGGAGTTCCGGGCCGGTGAGGCCACCGTATACCAGGACGAATTCCTCTTCTCCCGTAACACCTCCCTTTGGATCAAAGGGATTCCGGCTCTATTCTCTCCCATCGCGGGCCTCCCCATCGGGCCGCGGCGGACGGGGTTCCTCCGCCCGCATTTCGCGTACGGCAACAGCGATGGCTTCACGGTAAAGCAGCCCTTCTTCTGGGCCATCTCCCCCTCCCAGGATGTCACGGTGACGGGGATCTATCGCACCAAACGGGGAATCGAGCTTCCGGGAGATTACCGGTACATTCTGGCAGAGGACTCCCGCGGAGAACTGACCGGCCGGTACGTGTACGACACTACGCCCACCGCCCCCCAGAAAAACCGATGGGACCTCAAGTGGATACATGACCAGGTGCTGGCACCCGCCTGGAGCTTCAAGGCGGACGTCCAGGCGCAAAGCGACACGAGCCTGCAACAGTCCTTCGTGGACACTCCGGTTGTTCAACGGACCGAACGCAGCCTCCCCTCCAACGTCTTCATCACCCAGGCGACCCCGCAGTACATGCTCCTGGGCCTGCTGAACGAGACGCTGGACCTCTCCCAGACCACCAAAACACGAACCGGCCGTCTGCCCGAAGTTGGGTTCCAGTGGCTTCCCAGCCCCCTCTTAGGGACGCCCCTCATCGTGGAGGGGCAGACCTCGGCAGTGTATCTCACGCAGAGCCAGGGCGAGGATACGGGACGTTTCGACTTCTACCCCGGCCTGCGCCTGCCCCTGGCGCTGACCCCTTGGCTGACCGCAACGAGCGCGGTGGCTTTCCGCGAGACGGCCTACACCGAGAAGGTGGGACCCTCCGGCAGCAGCTACCGGACCCTGGTGGAGCTGGGAGAGCGGATGACCTCTCGCGTTGTCCGGCGGTTCGACGAGCCGGGCTTTGGCCTTCTGCGGTTGACCCACGTGGTGGAACCGAGCCTGACATACCAGTATGTCCCCTGGACGGATCAGCAGTCGCTGCCGCAGTTCGACACCACGGACTTCGTCAGCGGACAGAACCGGCTGACCTATCAACTCACGAACCGACTGATCGCGCGCTGGCGCGAGGCGGGCGGGGACATCCGCAGCCACGAGGTGGCGACCCTGGACATCCTCCAGAGCTGGAACCTCCAGCCGCGTACGCGGGAGTTCTCGGATAACTATCTGACGGGGCTCACTCCCGAGCGGGTGGATCAGGCGGTGAATGTCCTTGGCTCCCCTTCCAACGGCTTTTCCCTGGCGCAGGAGCGAACCCTGTCCAACCTCGTCTTCAATGCCGGTCTAAGCCCGGCTCCTGGGACGGCCTTTCAGGGGACGTTGGCCCTCAACACCGAGGATGGCTCGGCCGATGCCATCAACGCCGGGCTCCAACTGCGCCGACCGGACCTCTTGACGTTGGAGGCCGGATACACGTACGTGCGGGGACAGCAGACGAATGGGCTGGTGGGTCTTCTTCAGCTCCCCGTGACCAAGACGATCCTGTTGGAATTCTTGACCAGGTATAATGCGCATACCGCGAGCCTTCTTGAGCAAGACGCCGGGCTTCGCTACACCAGTTGCTGCTGGGAGATGAGCCTCAAGTACATCTATCGGGCCCATGGACCGGACGGGAAGCCGGAAAACAACTTGCAGTGGCACCTCGATCTCAGGGTCCCCGCCCTCACGCTGGGACGGTAGGCGGCCGGAAGGCGAGGATGCCGGGAAGAACGGAGGATTAGGAAGCTCGGACTACCCAGGGAGCTTCCACTGACTTTCCGCTTCCCCGCGGCCCCGGCGTGAAGGTGCGGACAAAGGCGAGATAGGAGTTGACCGATCCTAACGCCCCTCATTAGAATAGCCATGATCTAGCGGTCAGCAGTCAGCTGTCGGCCACAGCGAAGGATTCAGATCGAAGACCGGGTCGGATGCCGCCCGCTTTCCCGGGCTCACCGTTGAGGGCTGAAGGCTGACAGCCGGATACGGGTTGTCGCTCATATCGCGAGGAGTTCCTAGATGCGATTTGATCCCGCGCGCGCGCCGCGCCTGGTGGCCTGGGAGGCCACCCGGGCCTGTGATCTGGCCTGCGTCCACTGTCGCGCCGTGGCGCAGCCCCGCCCCGATCCCCGCCAGCTCTCCACCGACGAGGCGTTTCGCCTGGTGGATGACGTGGCCGCCTTCCAGGAGCCGGTCATCCTCATCATTACGGGCGGCGACCCCTTGAAGCGGGAGGATATCTTTGCGGTGGCGGCCCGGGCCTCCCACGCGGGACTGCGTGTCGTGATGTCGCCCAGCGGTACCAACGTGACGTCGCGCACGGTTGCGCGATTGAAGGAGGCGGGCGTCCAGCGAATCTCCGTGAGCCTGGATGGGAGCACCCCCGTGATCCATGATGCCTTCCGGCAGATCCCAGGCGCGTTCGCGGAGGCCACACAGTCGCTGGCCTACGCCCGGGAAGGGGGCCTGCCGTTCCAGATCAACACGACGGTCACCCGCCATAACCGCCACGACCTCGCCAATATGCTGCGGCTGGCGGTGGAGCTGGGGGCGGTCACCTGGGACGTGTTCATGCTGGTCCCCACGGGCCGGGGCAAGGTCCAGATGGAGATCACGCCCGAGGAATACGAGGAAACGCTCCATTTCGTGTACGCGGCGTCTCAGACGGCCCCCATCCAGGTGAAGATGACCTGCGCCCCGCATTACAAGCGTGTGCAGGTACAGGAGCGCAGGGCGCATGCCCGCCGGACCGGCCAATCCGCGCCGCACGGCGCGCACCCGGCCCACGGGTTCAGCCGGGGGTGTATGGCCGGCTTCGGCTTCTGCTTCGTCTCCCACATCGGGGAGGTGGGGGGCTGCGGCTACCTCCCCCTCCTGGCCGGGAATGTCCGGCAGGCGTCTCTGGTTGAGATCTACCGGGACTCGCCACTGTTCAAGAGCATCCGGGACCCCAACCTGCTGCAGGGACGCTGCGGGATCTGCGAATACCGGGTGCTGTGCGGCGGGTGCCGGGCCCGCGCCCTGGGGGCGACGGGGAACTACCTGGAGGAGGAGCCATCCTGTACCTATCAACCGAACCCCCGGGCCCCGCGGGAGCTGGTGAACGTGGAGGGTCTGCTCGCCCAGGTGACGTCCCATGAAAGCCGGGAGGACACGCTGCCGCACCGCGGCCTGATTCCGCCGGCCTTCTAACGAAAAGCGTTCGGTGGTTCGAGGGTTCGGTTGTTCGATTGTTCCCGGAACCACCGAACCACCGAACTACCGACCTACCGAACAACCGAACGCTCTTGAGTGCTGGAGGGTGCTCCGATGTACTACCCAGTGTTCCGGCCCCGGCGGCTGAGAGAAACGGAGACCATCCGCCGGATGGTGCGCGAGACGCGGCTGACGGTGGACGCCTTCGTCATGCCGTTCTTCGTGGTCCATGGGCGGCAGGTCCGCCGCGAGATCAGTTCCATGCCCGGGAACTTCCAGCTCTCGGTGGACGAACTGGTCAAAGAGGTCAAGGACACGGCGGCCCTGGGCATCCCCGGTGTGATCCTCTTCGGCCTGCCGGCCACCAAGGACGCCGTGGGGTCCGAGGCCTACGCCAAGGACGGAATCGTCCAGCAGGCGATCCGGGCCATCAAGGATTCGGTCTCGGACCTGGCGGTCATCACCGACGTCTGCCTGTGCGAGTACACGAGCCACGGCCACTGCGGCGTGGTGGAGAAGGGCCGTGTCAAGAACGACCCCAGCCTGGAACTCCTGGCCCGGACGGCCCTGTCCCACGCCGAGGCGGGCGCCGACATGGTGGCGCCCTCGGACATGATGGACGGGCGGGTGGGTGCCATCCGGGAGTCGTTGGACGAGGCCGGATTCGAGGAGACGCCGATCCTGGCCTACGCGGCCAAGTACGCCAGCGCCTTCTACGGTCCGTTCCGCGAGGCGGTGGAGTCGGCGCCGCAGTTCGGCGACCGCCGCTCGTACCAGATGGATCCCGCCAACGCCGACGAGGCCCTCCGCGAGGTGGCGCTGGACCTGGAGGAAGGGGCGGACATGATCCTGGTCAAGCCCGCCCTCGCCTACCTGGACGTCCTCTGGCGCGTCAAGGCGGAGTTCGGCGTCCCCGTGGCCGCCTACAACGTGAGCGGCGAGTTCGCCATGGTCAAAGCGGCGGCGCGCCTGGGGTGGCTGGATGAAGAGCGCACCATGCTGGAGATGCTGACCGCGATCAAGAGGGCCGGCGCGGACCTGATCCTGACCTACTTTGCGCGGGACGCCGCGCGACTCCTGCGGCAGCAGGTCCGCTAAGATCCCTTCCCTGTTGTTCGGTCCTCGGGACATTTCCCCCCCGGCCTTGACAGAATCGGGGCGTGTCGCGTTAAATACGCCCGCTCACCTTCCACCCGCCCACCCTCGAAGGGGGAGTCTGCATGGGTGATCGTTCCAGGGAACTGTTCCAGGAGGCCAATCGTTTCTTCCCGGGCGGGGTAAACAGTCCGGTCCGCGCCTTCCGGGCCGTGGGGGGCGATCCCTTCTTCGTGGCCCACGCCAGCGGCAGTCGAATCACCAGCGCGGATGGGAACACCTACGTCGACTACGTCGGCTCGTGGGGCCCCATGATCCTGGGGCACGCACACCCCCGCGTGGTGGCGGCCATCCAGAAGGCGGCCGAGGCCGGTACGAGCTACGGCGCGCCCACGGAACTGGAGACACGCCTGGCCAAGCTCGTGCAGGCAGCCTTCCCCAGCCTGGAGCGGATGCGCTTCGTCAGCTCGGGCACCGAGGCCTGCATGAGCGCCCTGCGGGTGGCGCGGGGGTTCACGCGCCGGGATGCCATCCTCAAATTCGAGGGCTGCTACCACGGCCACGCCGACAGCCTGCTGGTGAAGGCGGGGTCCGGCGCCATGACCTTCGGCGTTCCGGACAGCCTGGGGGTGCCTGCGGATCTTGCCCGGCACACCCTGACCCTCCCCTACAACGACCTTGAGGGAGTCCGGACGGTCTTCGGCGCGCGCGCGGGCGAGATCGCCGCGGTGATTGTGGAGCCGGTGGCGGGCAACATGGGGGTCATCCCGCCGCGCCCGGATTTCCTCGCGGGTCTCCGCGAGATCACCCGACGCCACGGGGCCCTCCTCATCTTCGACGAGGTCATCACCGGCTTTCGCATCGCGTGGGGCGGCGCCCAGGAGGCCTTCGGAGTCCGGCCGGACCTCACCTGTCTGGGCAAGATCGTGGGAGGCGGCCTGCCGGTCGGCGTGTACGGAGGGCGCGCGGACATCATGGAGCAGGTTGCACCTCTGGGCGCCGTCTACCAGGCAGGCACGTTGTCGGGAAACCCCCTGGCCATGGCCGCCGGGATCGAGACGCTGACCCTCCTGCAGGCCTCTAGCTTTTACGCGGACCTCGAGGCCAAAGGCAAGCGGCTGGCCGACGGCATCGCGCAGGCGGCGGCCGCGGCCCGGATCCCCCTGCAGTCGAACCGGGTGGGATCCATGCTGACGGGATTCTTCACGGGGGGACCCGTCACGGACTACGCCACGGCCAAGACGGCCGACACCCGGCGGTATGGGGCCTTCTTCCGGGCGATGCTGGTGCGCGGGGTGAGCCTGGCGCCATCCCAGTTCGAGGCGGCGTTCGTCTCCGCGGCCCACACCGACGAGGAGCTGGATGCCACGGT
>CAZNWB010000101.1:0-5239 GCA_964576535.1 uncultured bacterium
CCCCGTCTCTCCCGTTCCCGACCCTTCGACCCTGCGACTCTTTGACCCTTCGACCCGACTGCTGCCCGCTGCCCTCTGTCCTCGTCCCTTGAGTCTCTTGAGTTGTTGGTTCTTGAGTCTGCGCTGCGACCCTTCGACCCTGCGACTCTTTGACCCTTCGACCAGTCTGCTGCCCGCTGCTTCCCGGCTGTCGGCATGTGTCAGCTTTCTGTTCAAGAGGTTACAAGTTTGAGGTCGCAGTTTGCGACCTTAAACGCAGCGAATGCGAGACAATGAGCCTTCCTGTTCCCACCGAGCGCATCGAAGAGCGCATCCTGCTGGTTCGGGGTCATAAGGTCATGCTGGATGCTGATCTGGCAGCTCTCTATGGAGTATCAACGCGGGTGCTCAACCAAGCGGTGAAACGGAACCGGGAACGCTTTCCCGAAGACTTCATGTTCCGCCTGACGGAAGCGGAGAAAGCGGAGGTGATCACAAATTGTGATCACCTCCGACCGCTCAGGTTTTCGCCTTCCCTTCCCCACGCGTTTACAGAGCACGGGGCAATTATGCTGGCGAGCCTCCTAAACACCCGAATCGCGGTTCAGGCCAGCGTGCAGGTCGTACGGGCCTTCGTCCGGCTCCGGGAAATCCTGGCAACCCACAAGGACCTCGCCCACAAGCTGGAGGAACTCGAGAAGAAGTACGACGCCCAGTTCAAGGTGGTGTTCGATGCGATTCGCCAATTGATGGCGCCACCGGCCCGGATGACGACAGTAGTCGTGGGGGGATATTTACTTCCTTAATGATGCGGGACGTTGTAATGCGGGACGTAATGCGGGACGTTGTTGACTAAGTGGACTTACGCAGTGGGGGACCCGGCCGTCTATGCGGTGGGAACGCGACAGCGGCGAGGACGCTGGAAGGTGAGGAGGCTGGAAGGCTTGTAGGAGGTGCCCGGTACCTCTCCCTGATCCGAGGAGGCCTATTGCTGGGTACGCGAATGGAAAGGGATCTGGACAGGACTGGCCCTTCGGGCCGGCTCGAGCCCTTCCGGGTCTTCTGCCCATAATGCGGGGCCGACTCTGATGCCGAGGATCACGTGTTCGGCATCGGAAATCTGGCCCACGTCCCGCAGTCCGATTTCCTCCTCCTGGAGGTGCGCTGCGAGACGTGTGGCATCCAGTTCGACACCGGTCTTTGGCCGTACACCGAGGAGATGTGGGAGTCCTTCCTGGGCGCAGTCGCAGAGTCGGCAGAGCAACTGACCTCTGGGGCCGCGGCGGTCATGGACCGGTATCTGCGTCTGGTGAAGGAGAGCCGCGCGGAATGGGAGCGGTTCTACGCACGGGGCTACGACCGGGAGCCAGGCCAGCATTCCCTGGATGTCTCCGGAGACTCCCTGGTGCCTTCCACGACCCGGCTCACGGCCGTGTCTCCCAGGGCGCTCGCGCAGGCGCGGGGACTGCGCCAGGCGGGGTCGGCGCATCCCGGTCGCGATCCGGTTGGGATGCTTCGCCTGGGGCCCTTCAACTGTGCCCTGAGTGTGGATGAGACCCCGGACGCACGGTTTCCGTACAGCCTGCATCTCAGCGTGTCCCACGCCCTCCAACTCGGGCAGCCCTCGCCTGCCGAAGCGGCGCTCCTGCTCGCACTCTTCTATACGCCGAGCGAGCGAGATGCCGTCTCTCGCCAGCCTGGAGAACAACTCCGGTATGTGACGCACTACCGCTTGGGATGCCTCTCTCCCGATGTCAGCAGCTGTTGACCGCCCCCCGAGTAATGCGGGATGCAATATAGGACCGGGCCGTTTCTTCATCGTCAAGATAAATCCCTCTCGATCGGGTCCAGGTCATCCACAACCGCGAGGGTATCCCTCCTCTCCGAGGCCTTTGCCGCACGTCGAATAATTGGCAGAGTTGTACCGGATCCTGTAACTTACCCGTACGGGAAAAATTGGCCATTCGGTAAAAATTCCGGAATGGTGGCGGACAAAGCGCTCCATCAACGGTTGCCCGAATGCGGGTTGGAGTCCGAAAGATGACTTTTCCGGGCATCTGCGGTAGGCTGGGTTGGGGAGGTAACCATACGAGGGGGACCGTACGGGCACGGGGGAAAAGCCGAGACGTATCAGCCGACCGTCTGAAAGTACCCTGAAGTAGAGGGGGGAACTGTCACGTCTCAGAGTGGACGGAACATTCGCGACAGCAGCGCGATTCGCACGGAGTAGGTCGCGGAATGGGAGGCCGCACCAATGCTCGACCGAATTATGTTTGATCCAAAGATCATGGGGGGAAGGGCCTGTATCCGGGGGATGCGGATCACGGTGTCTCTGGTGGTCAATCTCGTGGCCAACGGGATGACAACGGATGAAATCCTGAAGGAGTACCCGGATCTGGAGGCCGAAGACATCCGCCAGGCCCTGCAATACGCGTCTTCGCTGGCGAACGAGGAGATTCATCCTTTGACCGTGGGCCGCTCATGAAGCTCCTCGCGGACATGGGTGTATCCGCGACCACTGTTCGAAGGCTCCGGGATCAAGGGCACGACGCGGTTCATCTCCGCGAAGAAGGTCTGGGGCGGCTGCCAGATGCCGTCATTCTCGAGAAGGCAAGACAAGAGGGTCGAATCCTGTTGACGTTCGACCTGGACTTCGGGGATCTCATGGCGACAGGCGCTCACCAGTTCCCAAGCGTGGTTATTTTTCGTTTGCGCAACGAAACGCCTTCCTCCGTAACTGCCAAGCTTTTCGACGTTCTTGCCCAGCGAAGCCGCGACCTTGAAGAGGGTGCCATCGTGATTGTGGAAGACACGCGTTATCGGCTGCGGCGCCTTCCCATCGAGGAGCTGGGGATGACCCCCTGAGCGCAGTGTGTGAACCAATACTCGGGGTGAGGCGCGG
This sequence comes from uncultured bacterium, assembly GCA_964576535.1. Taxonomy (GTDB): domain Bacteria; phylum Methylomirabilota; class Methylomirabilia; order Methylomirabilales; family 2-02-FULL-66-22; genus 2-02-FULL-66-22. Next base: position 2,882 of record CAZNWB010000101.1, read on the forward strand.
AACTGCCGCTCCTCGAGTTACTCATCCAGGCGAAGCTTAGGGCGATCCGACACCGCTGCGGCGGCATGAGACTTTCAGAAGAGGAGGGCCCATGCTCTTCATGGTCATCGAACGCTTCAGGAATCGGGACGCGAAGGCGGTCTATCGCCGCTTCCGGGAGCATGGGCGCATGGCGCCCGACGGTCTGACCTACATCGGAAGCTGGATCGAGGCGAACTTCGACCGCTGCTTCCAGCTCATGGAGTGCGACGATCCTCGGCGCCTCCAGCAGTGGGCGACCCGCTGGCAGGACCTGATCGAGTTCGAATTCATCCCTGTGGTTCCGTCCAAGGAGACGGCGGAGACGATCGCGCCCTTGCTCTGACGCCAGGCGCTTAGCGCTCAGCGCCGGACCGGCAGCAGCTGAGGGCTGACCGCTGAAAGCTGACGGCTTCCATCTCACGTATTCACCTCGTTCACGGGAGATCTTTTTCCATGCCAACGCTTGGTCACGAACCCCTTGAAAGGCTGACGCGCGACATCTTCCAGGCGATACGGGTGCCCCCCACCGGGGCGGCGTGGATGGCCCAGCTCCTGGTCCGGGCGAACCTGCGCGGGCACGATTCCCACGGGGTCATCCGCATTCCCCAGTACATCGCTTCATGGCGCACAGGCGAGGCGAACCCGACAGCGGACCCGCAGGTCGTCCAGCAGGGACCCGCCACGGCCCTGGTGGACGGCCGGCTGGGCTTCGGGCAGATCGTCGCGCGGCGCGGGATGGAGGTGGCGATGGAGAAGGCGGCCGGGATGGGCGTCTCGGCCGTTGGGATCTTCAACTGCAATCACATCGGCCGCCTGGCGGATTACACCGAGATGGCCCTGGAGCGGTCCATGCTCGCCATCCTCACCGTGAATGCGGGAGGCGCGGGACAGCGGATGGCCCCCTGGGGCGGGCGCGCGCCACGCCTCAGCACGAACCCCATCGCCTTTGCCTGCCCGACTCGAAACGCCACGCCCATCAGCTTCGACATTGCCACCACGGTGGCTGCGGAGGGGAAGGTCCGGGTGAAGCGAAACCGGAAAGAGCGGTTGCCCCTCGGCTGGGTCCTGGATGCAGAGGGGCAGCCCACGACGGATCCAAACGCGTTGTACGGGAATCCGCCGGGAACGATCCTGCCGGCTGGCGGGCACAAGGGCTATTGCCTCGCCCTCATGGTCGAGATCCTGGCGGGGATCATGGCCCATGGCGGGTACTCCACCGAGCGCCCGGGACCCATCCTCAACGGAGTCTTCATATTTGTCGTGGACATTGCCCGATTCGTCCCCGCCACCACGTTCCGTACCCAGGTGGACGACTTGGTCCGATACGTGAAGACCTGTCCAACGGCGCCAGGAGTTGATCGGATCCTCACCCCGGGCGAGCCCGAGATGCTCACCGAGGCGGAGCGCCGCCGCTCCGGGATCTTTGTCGAGGACGAGACCTGGGGGCAGATCGAGGCGGTGGCGCGAGAATTGGGGGTGCCGATCCCGGCCGTCTGAGGGGCAGCCAAGGCGGACAGGCATGCTCAAGCGATTGGGTGCTCTGTGGTGCGAGCGCCACGGCCACCAGTTCCGCGAGGTCGGCCGCGTCTACGCCGGTCCCGAGGGCCGGGCGCGGGAGGTCCGGTTGCAGGCGTGTCGCATCTGCGGGGCCCGGCGCGACCAACTGCCCGCGGAAGCCGGATCAGCCGAGTCCTCGCCCCTCCGGGAACAGGCCCGCCTGGATTTCCTGGCTCGGGCGAGACGTCGCGCCCGCCGGCGCGGGGCGAGGAAGGGCCGGACGAATCAACGGATGTCCTGAGTGGAGGAATAACTGTGCGAACGCGCGGTCGGTGTCTATGGCTCGTCGTGATACTTGGCTTGGCAGGCGCGAGTTGTGAGTACCGCCCCCCGGAAGCGCCCAAGCTCCCCATTGGGATCCAGGTGGAGAGCCCACCGCACCTGCGGGTGGCGGTGGTCAACCCGACCAAGCGGCCCCTCGCCCCGAATGAGTTGCCGCCATTGACGCGTGCGGGCTCGCGCTGGGACTATTCGGTTCAATTTACCGACACCGGCGGAGTGGGGGTCCAGTTTCGGGAGGTCCAGGCCACGGTCCGCAGCCTGACGGGGATCTCTGCGACTCGCACAATCCCTTTGCCCAGCCGGATCGAGCCGCAGGGCACGACCCCCATTGCGATTGACGCCTACCTGTCCACGTCCAATCCGGAGAATCCAGGAAATCTCACCGGAGTCCAAGAGCTGGTGTTCCTGGCGCAGGATGATTCCGGCCGGCCGGTGCGGATCATCGTCCGGGTTCCGCTGGAATAACGGAAAGGGCAGGATTGAACCGCCAAGGCGCCA
>CAZNWB010000101.1:5339-12109 GCA_964576535.1 uncultured bacterium
GGGGACGCGTAGGGGCGCAGGATGTCGGGGAGCTGTGCGGTGAAGGCCGAGCGGGCCATGATCCGGTCGCACCCGGCCTCTGCGGCGGCCGCCTTGAGATCGTGCTGGACGTGGGAGTAGAACCCGAGGGCGGGCGTGTTTTTCAACTCGGGGTTCGCCTTCACCCGCCGGATGGCCTGCAGCGGTTGACAGCCCTCGGCATTCAAATCGAAGATCAGCAGGCCGGGGCGACAGGCCCGCGCCTGGGCCTCCAGCTCCTCCGGAGAGCGGACGAGGCGGAGCGGCACGTTCAGCCGCTCCGCGGTCTCGAGAATCTTCGCGCCGAAGAAGAGATCGTCAACGACCGCGATGACGCTGGCCACGCCCCCTCCCCACCGCAACCCTGCCTATCCCAAACATTTCACCACCAAGGCACCAAGACACCACGGGGCCTTCCCAAATAATTGGTCCTAGCGTTATATCCAGAGGAAAACATTCCCAGCAGTCCCAGGGGTCCGACCAGGATTCGCCTTCCCCTAGCCTGGGACTATCTTTGTGCCTTGTCCCGCCGTTGGCGGGATTGGTGGTTGATCTGCCATATCCGGATTTAGTCTTCCTTTTTCAAGATCTTGGCCACGCGCGGGGCCCTGAGCCGGTGTGGCGACTGCAGGCCGGAACCGAGCAACGGCCGGACGTAGAACAGGAAGGCATCGGTGACATCGTTGCCCTCGTCGTGGATGAACTCGTCCGGCATCGTCCGCGTCTTTCCCGCGATCTCTCCGAGGGGGCTCAGCCGGTAATCCACGGAATAGTTGCCTGTCCGGTGGATGGTGACCGACCCGTCCAGGTTGTGCCAGAGCGCGAACTGGACCGCCCGCTCGCCCACCTCTCGGGCCTCGTGCTGGTCCACGTCCGAGACGCAGCCGAAGAACGATCGCTGGAGGTATCCGAAGGTGTCGGAGCGGATCCGTTTGATATTGAGGTTCTTCTTTACCGCTTCGCCCAGGAGATCGCCAAGCGCGCCGGTCCCTGAGAGTTGGATGTTCCCGTGGGCATCCCGTTCGACACGATCCACCAGCTTGGTGAGGATCGGTTTCCCATCCGAGTCCACGATCCCCTCCGAGACCGCCACGACGCACCGGCCGAACCTGTCGTACCTGGCCCGGATGTCCTTGAGGAACTGCTCGACGCTGAACGGGCGCTCCGGCAGGTAAATCAGATGCGGTCCGTCGTCGGGGTATTTCCGCGCCACCGCAGAGGCGGCGGTCAGGAACCCGGCATTCCGGCCCATGACCACCGCGACATAGACGCCGGGCAGTGCCGCATTGTCGAGGTTTGCCCCGATGAAGGCCTGGGCGATGAACCGCGCCGCCGATCCATAGCCGGGCGTGTGGTCATTGACGACGAGATCGTTATCAATGGTCTTGGGGATGTGGATGGCGCGGAACTCGTAGCCGGCCTTTTCCGCCTGCTCGTTCACGATGCGCACCGTGTCCGCCGAGTCGTTCCCGCCGATGTAGAAGAAATAGCGGACGTCATGCGCCCGCATGACCCGGAACATCTCCAGGCAGTACTTCTCGTCGGGCTTTTCCCGGGTCGAGAGCAGGCCCGAGGACGGGGTGATCCCGACCTGCTCCAGGTTGTGGGTGGTCTCCTGGGTCAGGTCGAGGAAATCCTCGTTGATGATCCCCCGAACGCCGTTGACGGCTCCATACACCTTGGTCACCTGGGTGAACTTCCGCGATTCCAGGACCACGCCTACGAGTGACTGGTTGATGACCGCCGTCGGGCCACCACCCTGCGCCACCAGGACCTTGCCTTCCAGTTCCATCCGACCCTCCTGAGCCACTCTTCCATTCCGAGTCAGGCAAACCGCCTGACCAAACGGTCAAAATGTTACCATTCTCCCCATCATTTCGCCAGCACGTTGGCCAGCTCCAGCAGGTGCAGGTCCAGGGGCTTCTTCTTTCCAACGACCTCCGTCAGCGGGGTGGTGGTCACTTCACCCTTGATATGGCCGACCAGAGAACCGCGTTCACCCCGCGCCAGGGCCGCCGTGGCGCCGGCCGCCAGGCGGGTGGCCAGGATCCGATCAAAGGCGCCGGGTGCCCCCCCTCGCTGGACATGTCCCAGGGTCGTGACCCGCAGGTCGAAGCCCAGTTCCTCTTTGTGGTCCCGGAAGTGAGCGGCCATCGCCTCGGCGTTGTACTTCGCGCCCTCGGCCACGACGACCAGGGCGTGCGCCTTTCCCCGTTCGTACGCCGCCAGCAATTCTGCCGCCACGGTCCCCGGATCCGTCTCCAACTCGGGGATGACCACGGCCTCGGCGCCGCCCGCAATGCCGGCCATCAGGGCGAGGTACCCAGAGTCGCGGCCCATGACCTCCACTAGGAAGGCCCGCTGGTGAGACGACGCCGTCGTCTTCAGCCGGTCAATAGCCTCCAGGGCGATGTTCAGGGCGGTGTCCACGCCGATGGTGATGTCCGAGCCGACCAGGTCGTTGTCAATCGTCGAGGCGACGCCCACCACCGGGAAGCCCATCTGGGAGAGCTGGTGGGCCCCCGTCTGCGAGCCGTTCCCCCCGATGACGACCAGGGCCTCGATCCCCCTCTCGCCCAGGTGGTGAAGGGCGGTCCGGCGTCCGGCCGGCGTGTGGAACTCGGGACACCGGGCGCTTCCCAGGATGGTCCCGCCCCGCTGGAGGATGCCGCCCACGTCCCGCAGCGTGAAGGCCTGCATCGCGTCCGCGATCAGGCCGGCGAAACCGTGCCGGACACCGAAGACCTCCCATCCCCGATCAATGCCGGTGCGGACAACAGCCCGGATGGCGGCGTTCATGCCGGGGGCATCACCCCCGCTGGTCAGGACGGCAATCCGTTTCATGCGCGGTCTCCTCCGCCCCCTGCCGATCGAAGGGCCCGGGCGCTGAGCCGAGCCCGCCCCGATCTCTCTCACAGCCTATGCGTGCGACGGATGCCTGTCAAGGTTTGTGCCGCGAATGTCGGCGCTGGCTACGTTTCCGTTGACCCTGTGTGCGGTGGGGCAGTATACTGCGTCGCGCCGTTGGGGCCGCCACGCCCGTGGAACTGGCGGCCCCCGTCGTGTTTTAATGGCCATCCCCGTACGTGGCAAGGAGGAGCTTTCGTGGAGCGGAACCTGGCGATGGAAGTGGTCCGGGTGACCGAGGCGGCCGCCCTGTCCTCGGCCCGGTGGATGGGGCTGGGCAACGAAAAGGCGGCGGATCAGGCGGCCGTGGACGCCATGCGGCGCGCCTTCGACGCGGTGCCCTTCTGTGGGACGGTGGTGATCGGCGAGGGGGAGCGGGACGAATCGCCGATGCTCTTCATCGGGGAGCGCGTGGGCAGCGGGGAGGGAACGGAGCTGGACGTGGCGCTGGACCCCCTGGAGGGGACGAACATCGTCGCTCAAGGGCGCGCCAACGCCCTGGCGGTGGTGGCCATCGCCGAGAAGGGAGGCTTTCTCCGGGTGCCCGACACCTACATGGAGAAGATCGCCGTCGGCCCCAAGGCCAAGGGGGCCGTGGACCTCAGCCTGAGCCCGGAACAGAACCTCCACAACATCGCCGACGCGATGAAGTGCTACGTCGAGGACCTCACCGTGGTCATCCTGGATCGCCCGCGACATGCCGAACTGATCCGTGCAGTGCGCGATGCGGGGGCCCGGATCAAGCTGATCCAGGACGGCGACGTCTCGGCCGCCATCGCCGCCGGATTCCCCGAGACGGGGGTAGACGTTCTCCTGGGCATCGGTGGGGCGCCCGAGGGGGTGCTGGCCGCGGCGGCGCTCCAGTGCCTGGGCGGCGACATGCAGGGGCGCCTGCGGCCCCGCAACGACCAGGAGGTGGAGCGGGCCCGCAAGCTGGGCCTCAAGGACATGGATCGGATCTATCGGATTGGCGATCTGGCCAAGAGCGGTGATGTGATGTTTGCCGCCACGGGCGTGACCGACGGGGACCTGCTGCGAGGCGTCCGGTTCTTCGGCGGGGGCGCCCGGACCCACTCGGTGGTCATGCGGTACCGGTCCGGGACGGTCCGGTTCATCGAGGCCACGCACCGCTTCGACCGGAAACCGGTTTACTGATTTCGGATGTCGGATTTGGGATTTCGGATTTGAAATCCGCAATCCGCAATCCGAAATCACTACTGTCCGGCTAAAGATCGAATAACGGCAACTGGTTACCCGAGCCACTCATTGGATCTTGCACGGCGAACGCCGTAAGTACCTGTGGAATCGGCATGCGCTCGAATAAGGTAATGCTCAGGATTTGGAGGATTTCGCTGAGGCTCCGGGGGAGCAGGAACTCCTTCTTCAAGATGGCCACCAGGACGTAGACGCTGATGGCGATCCAGATCTGGGTCTTCACCGCGTTCACCGAGGTCCCGTAGAAGGCCTTGATCCGCAGGTGCTGCTTGATCCACTTGAAGAACAGCTCGACCTGCCACCGGCACTTGTAGAGTTGGGCAATCTGGAGCGCCGGGAGCGTGAAGTTGTTGGTGAGGAACACAAACCGGTTCCCCGTGTCGGGATCGACGTAGCGGATCCGTCGCACCGGGGCGGGGTACCGCGTCGCCGTCTTGGGCCCGCAGAGGACGACGGTCTGATCGCTGCGCAGCCCGGTGGTCTTGTCGACCGGTCGCGAGACCTGGCGCGCGCAATCGAGCCCGCGCTTCCCGCGGATCACGAAGAACGCCAAGCCTTGCGTCAGGGTGTACAGCCGCTCGAAGTCGGTATAGCCGCGATCCAAGACATAGAACGCGCCGGGTTCCACCACGAGGGCATCGAGCAGGGTGACGTCGGCGGCCTTCCCGTCGGTAATCGCGACGAAGCACGGGATCTGGGCGCGCAAGTCGAGGAGCGTATGGAGCTTCACCGCCGCCTTGTGCTGCCGGAAACGGGCCCAGGGGAAGAGCGCCAGGCAGAGGTCGATCGTGGTCGCGTCGAAGGCGTAGGCCGTCTGCGCCAGCTCGACCGCGAAGGGCTCGTCGCGGTACAGGCGCCGCGCCCGCCGGATGAGGGTCTGGGCGAAGTCGGCGTAGATCCGCCAGTCGCGTCGCTCGTTCGCATCGGCCAGGGTGCTCCGCGCCACCCGGCCCCGGAGCCCCGCGTGGTAGCGCTTCGGCTGCACGGCCCGCAGGCACGTCTCGATGTCGCGCAGACTCTCGCGGTAGGTCAGCTGGGCGAAGGCCATACAGAGGAACTGGTCGTAGCAGGAGAACGCGTGGACCCGATGCCGCCCGCGGTAGCGCTGGACGCTCGTCTCGAAGGCGCGCCGCGGGATGACATCCATGAGCTGGGCGAAGACGGTGCGACCCGTGGGCATTGGCCAGTCCTTTCTGCCGGAGGGCAGTCCGAGAACCCTGGCCCAAGCCTACGCGTCTATGCGAATCGATACCAGTCATCTGTCGCCGTAACATCCGAGAAATACGTCAGTTATCGCGATGGTCCGGGAAGTTAGCCGGACAGTAGTGATCCGAAATCCGCAATAGGGAGATTGCTGGGTGATCAAGGGTGTCAAGGGTGCTCCGGATGTCCTCCCCGAGGATTCGGGGAAGTGGCAGGCGCTGGAGGCAGTGGCGCGCGACCTCCTGGAGCGGTACGGGTACGCCGAGATCCGGACCCCCGTCTTCGAGCGGACCGAGCTGTTCGTCCGGGGCATCGGGGAAGGGACGGACATCGTCGAGAAGGAAATGTACACCTTCGAGGACCGGGGGGGCGAAAGCCTCACCCTCCGGCCCGAGGCCACGGCCTCCCTCATGCGGGCGTACATGGAACACAACCTCAGCGCCAAGAGCAGCCTGGTCAAGGTCTACCTGATCGGGCCGATGTTCCGCCACGAGCGGCCCCAGTCCGGTCGCTTCCGGCAGTTTCACCAGGTGGACGTCGAGGCCGTCGGGTCCCCCGGACCGGCCGTGGACGCCGAGGTGGTGGCCCTGCTTCACCACCTGCTGGAGGCCTGGGGGCTGAAGGGCATCCGGCTCCACCTGAACAGCATCGGCGATCCGAACTGCCGCCCGGCGTACCGGCAGGCGTTCGTGGCCTACGCGGAGGCGCACCGGAGCGCCCTGTGCCCGGACTGTCACGTGCGTCTGGAGAAAAATCCCTTGCGCATCCTGGATTGCAAGGTGCCGACCTGTCAGGATATCGCACGCGGGGCGCCGACGATCTCGGCCTACCTGTGCGGACCGTGCCGCGAGCACTTCGCGGCCGTGCGGAGCCTGCTGGACGGCCTGAATATTGAGCACACGGTGGACGAGCGCCTGGTGCGAGGTCTCGACTACTACACGCGGACGACCTTCGAGTTCTTGAACCCTGCCCTGGGTGCCCAGAACGCCGTAGCGGGGGGCGGGCGCTATGACGGTCTGGTGGAAGAGATCGGCGGTCCGCCCACGCCGGCCATCGGCTTTGCCATCGGCGAGGAGCGGATCCTCGCCTCGCTGGCGGCGCAGCCAGGACCGGCGGAGTCGCCGAGCTGCACCGGGGTGTACGTGGCCACGGCCGGTTCCGAGGCCTTCCTCGTGGCCATGGACCTTGTCCAGACGCTCCGGCGACGCGGGCTCCGGGCCGCCGTGGATCTGGAGGGTCGCAGCCTGAAGGGCCAGATGCGGCAGGCGAACAAGGATCGGTACCGGTACTCGGTGATTCTCGGCAGCGACGAGCTGGCCCGCGACCAGGCGACGCTCAAGGACATGCTGTCGGGAGAGCAACACGCGGTCCCCCTGGGCGAGGTCGTGGATCGCCTGACCAAACTGCCGGAGCGGGAGTACGCCTAG
>CAZNWB010000102.1:0-11983 GCA_964576535.1 uncultured bacterium
GTCCCCGTGGCGGCCGCAGGAGGGCTGCCCGAACCCGCCCAGCGCCCAGTTGAAGGAGACCGGCTCGGGCGAGCCGGTGGCGGCGCGAAGCCCGCTGCTCCATCACACGAAGCGGCACGAGCTTGGCCACAGGGAGACCCCGCTCGGTAATCAGGACCTCCTGCCCACCCTTCACCCGTTCCAGGTACCGGCTCAGGTGGGCTTTCAACTCGGCAACGCCTGTCGTCTTCATGTGACTATTATGGACAGATTCATATGACCTGTCAAGTCAAATGTCCCGTCGCTGACTAACTCGGAGCCAGTTCAAAGGCCCGCAGGGTATTCTTGAGCAGCAGTGCGACGGTCATGGGGCCGACGCCGCCGGGGACCGGGGTGATGGCGGAGGCGACCTGGACCGCGGACTCGAAGTCCACGTCCCCCACCAGCTTTCCCTCGACGCGGTTGATGCCCACGTCAATGACGACCGCCCCGGGCTTGAGCATGGCGCCCGTGATCAGGCGGGGACGGCCGACCGCGGCCACCAGGATGTCGGCGCGCCGGGTCTCGGCGGGGAGATCCGCCGTCCGCGAGTGGCAGATGGTCACCGTCGCGTGGCGGTGCAGCAGCAGAAACGCCACGGGCTTGCCGACGATCTCGCTCCGGCCCACCACCACCGCATGCCTCCCTTTGATCTCGATCCCTTCCCGGTCCAGGAGTTCGATGATCCCGGCCGGCGTGCAGGGAACGAACTGGGGACGGTCCTCCACCAGGCGTCCGATGTTGGCAAAGGTGAATCCGTCCACGTCCTTCCGCGGGTCCACCGCCTCCAGAACGGCCCGCTCGTCCAGGTGCTTTGGCAGGGGCAGTTGGACCAGGATGCCGTGGATGGCGGGGTCGCGATTCAGGTCGTGGATGATCCGGAGCAGATCGGACTGGGAGATGTCTCCCGGCGGGGTGAGCTGGCGCGAGGCGATGCCGACCTCCTGGCAGGCCTTGGTCTTCGTGCGGACGTAGGTGGCGGAGGCCGGGTCGTCGCCGACCAGGATGGCGACCAGGCCGGGGACCTTGCCCGTGTGCCCCTGGAGCTGGAGGACCTGCTGGCGGATCTCCTCCCGAATTCCGGCAGCGATCTTCTTCCCGTCAATGATCCGCGCCGCCATGGCATGCCCCCCGATGGGCGACAGCGACAGGGAAAGGAAAGCAAACGGGACCGTGCCGAAGGGCCGACCGGGCTAGTCGTCGGAAATCTGGAGGCGCGTGATGCCCCGGGCCCGGCCGTCGTCCCCAATGTCCACCACCACCGCGCACAGTTGTGCCGAGCCCGGTGCCAGGCTGAACTTCCGGGGCATCTGGGTGATGAACTTCTGGATGGCGTCGTCCGGCTTGATGCCGATGACAGAATTCCGGGGACCGGTCATGCCCACATCGGTGATGTAGGCGGTCCGGGCCGGCAGGAGCCGCTCGTCGGCGGTCTGGACGTGGGTGTGCGTCCCCACCACCGCCGACACCCGGCCGTCCAGGTACCAGGCGAAGGCCTGTTTTTCGGCCGTGGCCTCGGCATGGAAATCCACGAGGATGGTATCGGTGACCTGGCGGAGCTGCGCAATTTCCCGATCGGCCGTCTTGAAGGGGCAATCAATGGCTGGCAGGAATGCCCGGCCCTGGATATTGAGGACAGCCAGCATCCGCCCGTCCTTCTGCAGGACGTGAACCCCGGTGCCCGGCGCCTCCTCCGGATAGTTGGCCGGTCGCAGCAGCCGGCTCTCCTTGGCCAGGTACGCCTCGGCCTCCTTCTTGTCCCAGACGTGATTGCCCGAGGTCAAGAGATCGATGCCCAGGCCAAGCAGCTCCTCCCCGATGGAGGGGGTGATGCCGAAGCCGCCGGCCGCGTTCTCGGCATTGGCCAGGACCATCTCGGTCCCGTGCTCCGCCACCAGGGACTTGAGGTGGCGAGCCACCATCTGACGCCCCGGCTGCCCGATGATGTCGCCGATGAACAGGATCCGCATCCGCTATCCCCGACAGCCGACAGCGAGATCCGGGTACCCACTGGGTGGCGACAGCGATCCCTGACCGCCCACTCTTTCTCTCTTATCCCAGTCCGAGTCCCTGTCGGAGATCCCTGTCGCTGTCGTCTTTTTTCCCGTTAGCGGGCATATTCGATGGCCCGGGTCTCGCGGATGACCGTGACCTTGATCTGGCCCGGATACTCCAACTCGTCCTCGATGCGCTTGGCGATGTCCCGGGCCATGACGTAGGCGGCCTGATCATTGATCTGCTCGCTCTCGACCACCACCCGGATCTCCCGGCCCGCCTGGATGGCGAAGCACTTCTCCACCCCCTTGAAGGAGGTGGCGATCTCCTCCAGCTTCGCCAGGCGCTTGACGTAGGTCTCCATGATCTCGCGCCGGGCGCCGGGGCGGGCGGCCGACAGGCTGTCGGCCGCCTGCAGCAAGACCGCCTCGGGATACTGGGGAGCCACCTCCTCGTGGTGGGCGGCGATGATGTTCACCACGCGCGCATCTTCGTTGTACTTCTTCGCCAGCTCCGCCGACAGGAGCGCGTGGGAGGTCTCCGTGCCCTGGTCCGCCGCCTTGCCGATGTCGTGGAGGAGGGCGGCCCGCTTCACGGCCTTGACGTCCAGGCGCAGCTCCGCCGCCAGGAGACCCGCCAGGGTGGCCACCTCCTTGGTGTGGGCGAGCTGGTTCTGGGAGTAACTGTACCGGTACTTCAGCCGGCCCACCATTCGGACGAGTTCGGGGTGCAGACTGGTGATCCCCAGTTCGAAGCAGGCCTGCTCGCCGGCTTCCCGGATGTCCTTCTCGACCTCCTTGGTGACCTTTTCCACCGTCTCCTCGATCCGGGTCGGGTGGATCCGGCCGTCCTGGATCAGGCGCTGGATGGCCACCCGCGCGATCTCCCGCCGGATGGAATCGAACCCGGACAGGATGATCGTTTCGGGGGTGTCGTCCACGATGATGTCGATCCCCGTCGCCTTCTCTAGGGCGCGGATGTTCCGTCCCTCGCGACCGATGATCCGGCCCTTCATATCGTCGCTGGGCAGATCCACCACCGACACCGCGGCCTCGGCCACGTACTCCGAGGCGATCCGGCAGATGGCCCGGCCGATGATATGCTTGGCCTTCTCCTCGGCCGTCTCCTTCGCCTCGTCCTCGATGCGCTTGATCCGACTGACCGCGTGGAGCTTGGCCACCTCCTCCAACGCCTGCACGAGCTGCGCCTTCGCCTCCTCCGCCGTCAGCCCGGCCACCTGCTCGAGCTTGCGCTGGGCCTCCTCCACCAGGCGGCGCCAGTTCGACTCTTCCTGGGCGACGGCACCCTCTCGGGTCCGAAGCTCCTGCTCCCGCCCGGTCTGCTCGCGGTCGCGTCGATCCAGCACCTCCAGTTTCCGATCCAGGATTTCCTCACGCTGGTTCAGCCGTCGCTCAAAGGTCTGCAGCTCATCCCGCTGCACACGGCTCCCCTGCTCGAACTCGGTCCGGGCCTGGAGCATCTTGTCCTTGATTTCCAGCTCGCCCTCTTTCCGACGCGACTCGACGTCGCGCTCCGCCTCGCGGATGATGCGTTTTGCCTCTTCCTCGGCCTGCTGCTTCAGTCGATCCTGCTGCCGGCGTTGCAGGGCCCAGCCGCTGGCCAGCCCCACCAGGCCCATCGCCAACACCAGCACGATGGTGACCCACATGTCCACGGGAATCCCTCCCTCGTCCGTGTCGCTTCACAGAGCCGCATCCCGCACGTGCGGGGCCGGCCCGTTCCCATCCACCCGCTGGTCCCCCAGGAACTCTCTGCCGGGGGATCAACGTCGCGGAACCGCTCCCCAGATTCCGTCGGGGAACGACGGGCTGCGCCGCGTTCCCACCCGGCCATTCACCAGGCCACGGGGCCGGGTGCGAGGCGCGAAGCCGCACCTGAAGATCGTTCATGCGAAGAGCAGATCGGAGTGTGGACAGGAGGGCGGAAGGTGGATGGCCTGGAAACGACCTGACGCCGGCTCAGCAGGCAGGGAAACCTACAGGACGGGGGAAAAAGCAACCCCTACCATTGTGCCGTGTGGCGGCCCCTGTTTGAACCTGGATAACCACGTGGGGATCCCGGAAACGCTTTAGGCTTCCTTTCCGCTGAGGCGGAGAGGCTTGCTCACCACGTTCTCGGAGGGATCCCCGTTCTGCAGGTGTTGGCTCAAAAATGGTTACCGCATCACGCGCACGGTAGGGGTTCTCGGATTCCCTGATCGCTGTGAACGCTAGCACAGGCCGTTCCCCGTTGCAAGCCCTTTCCGTATCCTGCCGCACCCGTTCCTGCTAGTCCGGCGGTCAAGATCCCGCCGGGTCACTCCGCAACGCCCCCGCGATGCAGCAGCTCAAAAATTCCGTCAATTCTGGCCAGGACCGTTTGGTCGGCCTGGCGTTTCGCTTCCTCCCGTTTGAACAGTTCGTCCGCGATATTGAGCGAGGCCAGCACCGCGACCCTCCCCGGGGCCAGGGTCGGGCCCTCCTTGGCCACCTCGCAGAACTTGCCGTCCACGTACTCTGCCACCCGGTTCAGATAATCCGGGCTATCGCTCGCCCGGAGCGAATAGCGCTCGCCGAAGATCTCGACCTCGGTGACCCGTTCGCCGGCCGGCATGCCTCGCTCCTTCAGCTTCCAACCCCCTGCATGGTCGCCTCCAACCGGGCGATCTCCCCCAGGAGCCCCTCCACCCGCCCGCGCACCTCTTCCCGCTCGGCTCGAAGGCGCGTGATCTCCGCGGCCTCCTGCTCCCGGGAGCGAAGCTCAGCTCGCAGGCCCTGGATCTCCTTTTCGAGCGCGCCGCGACCGCGGCGAGTCTCCTCCAGGTCCGCCAGGGTCTCGCGCACTCTGCGTTCCAGGGCTTCCAGACGTTCCAGCACCTCATTCATGGACCGACCCATCCTTCAACGCCGACGAGACCCTACCAGAGCCCTGGCTCTTTGTAAAGAGGGTTTCTGCCCGGGAATGCTTCTCGGACCGTCCGGCGCCGGACCCGAAGACTCACGCCCGGAGCCGAGCCCCGACACCCCGGGCCGCTGCCTCGACGAGGCGGTGTTTCTCGGCGTCCACCTCCGCATCCGTCAGCGTTCGATCCGTCGCCTGGAACACGAGGGAAAAGGCCAGGCTCTTCTTGCCGGGCGGCACGGGCTGCCCCCGGTAGACATCGAAGAGACGGACGTCGGCGAGGAGAGCACCCCCCGCCGATCGAATGACCTCGGTGACCTCGGCCGCGGAGACCGCCTCGTCCACGACCAGGGCGATGTCCTGCAGGGCCGGGGGGAACCGCGGGACGGGAGCCACCCGGTGGGTGAGCGGGACGTGGGCGGCGAGGATCTCCAGATCCAGCTCTGCCAGGCAGATCGGTCCGGCGGGAAGATCAAAGGCCGTCTGGACCAGGGGCTGGGCCTCGCCCAGGATGCCGATGCCGCGACCGGCCGCCGTGACCCGGACGGCCCGACCCGAAGCAAAGGTCGGATGCGAAATCGGCTCGAACCCCACCGCCTGAAGGTGAAGGCCGCGCAGGAACGATTCCACCACGCCCTTCAGGTCGAAGAAATCGGTGCGGCTGGGCTCCGGCTCCCGCCAGGAGGGCGGGAAAGGCCGCCCTGCCATGGCCATGGCCACGCGCCGCGGCTCCTCCGGCAAGCTCCCCGCGCGCCGTGGAAGGTAGACCGGACCGACCTCGAAGAACCAGAGCCGATCGCGGAGGCGCGCATTGTGGGCCAGCACCTCCAGGAGACCCGGCAGCAGGCTCTGGCGCATCACCAGCCGATCGGCACTGATCGGATTCGCCACGCGGATGCAGGGGCGGTCTCCGGATACGGACCCCCCGGGGGCCAGTGCCGCCTCCCGCTCCGGAGTGGTCAGCCGGTAGGTGATGACTTCCTGGAGTCCCGCCACCACCAGGAGGTCCCGGACGCGCTCCTCCAGTTCCACGGCGGGAATATCCCGCTGCGGCGGCAACCCATCCGCCATCTCGGTCACCGGGATCTGGTCATACCCGTGGATGCGCGCGATCTCCTCGATGAGGTCGGCCGCCCCGGTGACGCCGGTCCCGATGTCCAGCCGGTGCTGGGGGGCGGTCACCTTCCACCCGGCCCCCCCGTCGGGCTCGCACTGGAATTCGAGGGCTCGAAGGATCCGCTCGATCTCGGCGCGGGGCAGATCCATCCCCAGGACCCGCCGGACCTCGGCCGCCGTCAGGGTCACCACGGGGGAGACCTGGGGCGCCGGGTAGCAGTCGGCGACGCCTCGGGCGATGGTCCCACCGGCCAGGTCCCGCATCAATTCCGTGGCCCGCATGGCCGCCGGGACCGCCCCTGACGGGGGCACGCCCCGGCCGAACCGCGCGCTCGCCTCGCTGGGCAGCTTCAGCGCCTGGGTCGTCTTGCGGATGGACACGAAGTGAAAGTTGGCGGACTCCAGCAGGACGGTCGTCGTGGTGTCGGTGACCTCCGTCTCGGCCCCGCCCATCACCCCGGCGATGGCGATGGGGCCCGCGTCGTCCGTGATCAACAGCCGGTCGGGCACCAGGGCGCGCGTCACCCCGTCCAGGGTGGTCATGGCCTCACCCCGCTTGGCGGGGCGGACGGTGATCCGCGGGATGCCCTTGGCCCGGCGCGCCAGCGCGTCGTAATCGAAGGCGTGCAGCGGCTGCCCCCACTCCAGCATCACGTAGTTGGTCACGTCCACGACGTTGCTGATCGGCCGGATCCCCGCCAGGCGCAACCGGCGGCGCATCCATTCGGGCGAGGGCCCGATCCGGACCCCGCTGATCAGCGTCGCCGAGTAGCGGGCGCACAGAGCGGGATCCGCGATGGCGATGGTCACGCGGCCCTCGATCGGAGGACCGTCGGCCTGCATCTGGCTGGAGGGGGAGCGAACCTTCCCCCCGGTCAGCGCCGCCACCTCCCGCGCCACGCCCAGCACGGAGAGACAGCGGGCCATGTTCGGGGTGATCTCCAGATCCAGGACCACGTCTCCCATGTAGGTCGCCAGGGGAGCGCCGACCGGCGCGGTCTCGTCCAGGAGCAGGATCCCGGTGTGATCCTCGGAGAGGCCCAGCTCCTTCTCCGACAGGACCATCGCGTCAGAGTGGATCCCACGCACCTTCCGCCCCTTGAGGACGGCGATCTCCGGCTTCAGGCTATACCCGTCCCAGTGGCGCGCCCCTTCCAGGGCGAAGGCCACTTTCATCCCCCGGTCGCCGACCCGGAGGTTGGGAGCGCCGGTCACGACCGTCTTGGGTTGCCCTCGACCATACTCCACCGTGGCCAGCACCAGGCGATCCGAGTCCGGGTGCGGCCGGATCTCCATGATCTGCCCCACGACGATCCGTTCCGGGTCCCAGGGCAAAGTGGCCCCGGGTAATCCGATG
Source organism: uncultured bacterium (assembly GCA_964576535.1). Taxonomy (GTDB): domain Bacteria; phylum Methylomirabilota; class Methylomirabilia; order Methylomirabilales; family 2-02-FULL-66-22; genus 2-02-FULL-66-22. Next base: position 7,388 of record CAZNWB010000102.1, read on the forward strand.
GTCTCGACGCTCGCCACCTCCAGCCCGGCGAGGGTGAGTCGCTCCGCCAGGTCCGCGATCGGTCCTGGCACGTCCACGTATTCCTTGAGCCAACTGATTGGCACGCGCATGGGTCGCGGGTCCCGCTCAGAACTGTTCGAGGAACCGAAGGTCGTTGGTCCAGAAGTAGCGGATGTCCTCGATCCGGTGCTTGAGCATGGTGATGCGTTCGGGGCCCATCCCGAAGGCAAAACCGGAGTAGACCGCAGGATCGTAACCGCCGTTTTGCAGGACGGTCGGATGCACCATGCCGCACCCCAGGATCTCCAGCCACCCGGACTGCTTGCACAGGGCGCAGCCTTTTCCCTCGCACAGGATGCACTCCACGTCCATCTCGGCGCTGGGCTCGGTGAAGGGGAAATGGCTGGCTCGGAACCGCACCCGCCGCTCGGCCCCGAACATGCGGTGGGCGAAACTTCCCAGGGTCCCCTTCAGGTCGGTCATGCTGATGTGCCGTCCCACCGCCAGTCCCTCGACCTGATGGAACTGGATCTCCGAGCGGGCGGTGATCTGCTCGTAGCGGTAGCACATCCCCGGCAGGATGACCCGGATCGGGTGCGGGCAGGATTCCCGCATGGCCCGGATCTGGCCCGGCGAAGTGTGGGTGCGGAGCAGGATGCCTTCCTCCGTGGTGTAAAACGTGTCCCACATGTCGCGGGCCGGGTGATGGGCCGGGATGTTCAGGAGCTCGAAGTTCATCTCCTCGGTTTCGACGTCCGGACTGCGATAGATCTGAAACCCCATGTCGGCAAAAATCTGGCAGATCCGGCGCAGGATTTGCGTGCTGGGATGCAGGCGCCCCATCGGGATCGGCCGCCCGGGCAGCGTGACATCCACGTGCTCCGATTCAGCGGCTGTCCGCGCTGCCGCCAGCAGCGCCTCCCGTCGCGTGGCGAGGGCCGCCTCCAGTCGCTCCTTCACCTCGTTGGCCCGTTTCCCGATCGCGGGTCGCTGGGCGGGGTCCACATCCGCCAGGCCACGTAGGATGGCCGCCAGGTCCCCCTTGCGGCCCAGGTAGCGCACCCGGACGAGTTCCAGTGCGGCCTCTTCGGTCGCGGCCTCCAGCGCCGCGGTCGCCTCCGCATCCAGGGCGGCCAATGCTCCCAATATGTCTGTCATTCCCGGCTCACCAAAAAAAGCGCCCCGAGAGCCTCGGGGCGCCATGCAAGAAGCCGATCAGCGATTATGCGGCCGCCTGCGATTTCGCCAGGTCCGCCAGGGCATTGAAGGTGGCGGCATCCCGGACCGCCAGGTCCGCCAGGATCTTCCGGTCCACGGCGACCCCCGCCTTGCGCAGGCCACTTATCAGGCGACTGTAGGACAGGCCGGCCAGGCGTGCCGCGGCGTTGATGCGGACGACCCAGAGATTCCGGAAATCCCGCTTCCGGTTCCGGCGATCACGATAGCTGTATGCCAGAGCGCGATCCACCGCTTCCTGGGCGCTCCGGAAGGTGTTCTTGCGCTTTCCCCAGTATCCCTCCGCTTGCTTCAGCACGCGGTTCCGCCGGCGTCGTGTCTTGAACCCACCTTTTGCCCGTGGCATGATCCCTACTCCCCGTTCTCCCGGTTTGCCTGAACTGATCTTGTCAGCGTCGGTTGCAGGTATCCAAATCCGCAATCCGAAATCCCAAATCGCAAATCCTTTATCCGTACGGCAGAAGCACCTTCATCCGCTTGAGGTCTGCGGCATGGACCAGCGTCCCCTTCCGGAGGGGCCGCATGCGCCGGGACGCCTTCCCGGTCAGCAGATGGCTCTTGGACGAATGAAACCGTCGCAGCTTTCCGGTCCCTGTGGTCTTGAATCGTTTGGCCGCCCCGCGGTTTGTCTTCATCTTCGGCATGAAGGTCTCCTCCTCACTCGCCCCCCGGCCTGAAGCCGGGGGTTTCACGCGTCGTGGGCTGATGCTCCGGCAGGGTAAACCTGCCGGTCTCTAGACTCCCCGGTGCCGCCCCGCTAGTTCTTCGGGGCGAGGATCAGGGTCATGTTGCGGCCCTCGATCTTCGGCGCCTGCTCGACCACCCCCACGTCCTTCAGCGCCTCCACGAAGCGATTCAGCAGGGCCTTCCCCCGGTCCATGCGGATCATTTCACGTCCCCGGAACATCATGGTGACCTTGGCCTTGTTGCCCTCTTTCAGGAAGCGCTCGGCGTTTCGCGCCTTGAATTGGAAATCGTGCTCCTCCGTCTTCGGGCGCAGCTTGATCTCCTTGAGCTCGATGATCGTCTGCTTCTTCCTGGCTTCCCGGGCCTTCTTGCTCTGCTCGTACCGGTACTTGCCGTAATCCATGATCCGGCAGACCGGCGGCCTGGCCTCGGGTGCCACCTCGACCAGGTCCAGGTTCTGGCTGTAGGCCGTCTGGAGGGCCTGCTCGATCGGCAGGATGCCCAACTGCGTCCCGTCTGGGCTGATCACCCGCACTTCCTTGATGCGGATCCGGTCGTTGACGCGAATGCCTTTACTTATGGGCCCCACCTCCAGCCGCGGTCGGGAGCCGCCGGGTCAGGCGGCTTGCGGCTTGTTCTCCATGGCCAGCACGTGGACGAAATCCGCTAGGGGCATCACGCCGCGATCCTGGCCGCCCCGCAGGCGGACCGACACCGTCCCCGCGGCCGTTTCCTTGTCACCCACCACCAGGATGTACGGGATCTTCTGGACCTCTGCCTCCCGGATCTTGAAGCCGATCTTCTCGTTGCGCGTGTCCGCCTCGCCCCGCAGGCCTTCCGACCGCAGCCGGGCGACCAGGGACGTGGCATATTCGTGGTGGCGGTCCGCCACCGGCAGCACCCGGGCCTGCACGGGAGCCAGCCAGGCGGGAAAGGCGCCCCCGTAGTGCTCGATCAGGACCCCCAGGAACCGCTCCAAGGACCCCAGCAGGGCCCGATGGACCATGAAGGGCCGGTGCTGGCGGTTATCCTCGCCCACGAAGCTGATGCCGAACCGCTCCGGCAGGTTGAAGTCGAATTGGACCGTGGTGCACTGCCAGGGCCGGCCCAGGGCGTCCTTCACCTTGATATCGATCTTGGGGCCGTAAAAGGCCCCGCCGCCCGGATCCAGCTCGTACGCCTGGCCGGCCCGATCCGCCGCCCGCTGGAGAGCCTGGGTGGCCACCTCCCACTGTGTGGGCTCCCCCACGAACTTCTCTGGACGCGTGGCCACGTAGACCTCGTAGTCCTTGAACCCGAAGGTGCGGAGGAAGAACAGGCTGAACCGGACGGCCCGGGTGATCTCCTCGTCCATCTGCTCCGGCGTGCAGAAGATGTGGGCGTCGTCCTGGGTGAACCCCCGCACCCGCAAGAGGCCGTGCAGCACGCCGGCCCGCTCGAAGCGGTAGACCGTCCCCAGCTCCGCGAACCGCAGGGGCAGGTCCCGGTAGCTCCGCACCCGGGATTGGTAGATCAGGATGTGGAAGGGGCAGTTCATCGGCTTGACGTAGTAGTCGTTGCCGTCCCCTTCCATCCGCGGATACATGAGGTCCTGGTAAAAGTCGAGGTGGCCGCTCGTCTGCCACAGCTTGGCCCGGCCCACATGGGGCGTGTACACCAGGTCGTAGCCGTTCCCCAGGTGCTCGTCCCGCCAGAAATCCTCGATGATCTTGCGGATGATTCCGCCCTTGGGGTGCCACAGGATGAGCCCACCGCCCACCTCGTCCGCCACGCTGAACAGGTCCAGCTCCCGCCCCAGCCGCCGATGGTCGCGGCGGCGCGCTTCCTCCAGCCGGAACAGGTGCTGCTCCAGCGCCTCCTGGGTGGGGAAGGCGGTGCCGTAGATCCGCTGGAGCATCGGACGCCGCTCGTCGCCGCGCCAGTACGCCCCGGCGATGTGGGTGAGGCGGAAGGCCGTCAACCAGGACGTGTCGGGGACGTGCGGTCCGCGGCACAGGTCCACGAAGTTCCCGGTCTGGTAAACGCTCACCCCCGTTTTTCCGATCTCTGCCTCGCCCGCCAGCTCTTCGATCTCGGCCTCCGACCTGGGCACCCGAGAGGTCCCGAACTGTCGAATCGTCTCGAGGATCTCAACCTTGTAGGCCTGCTGGTGCTCTCGGGCCCAGGCCAGCGCCTCGGCGATGGACATCTCGCGCCGCTGGAACGGCAGCCGCTGGGCCGCCAGCTCTCGCATCTTGGCCTCGATGACCGGCAGATCCTCCGGGGCCAGGGGCCGCGGGAGTTCCATGTCGTAGTAGAACCCGTCGTCGATGGCCGGCCCGATGGCGAACTTGGCCTCCGGGAAGAGGGCCTGTACCGCGGCCGCCATCAGGTGCGCGGTGCTGTGCCGGAGGACGCGCAACCCCTCCGCAGAATCCGTCGGGACCAGCGTGAGCGATGCCGGCGACGGCACGGGGGTCATGAAATCCAGGGTGTGCCCGTCCCACGCGGCGGCGACGGCAGACTGCACCACCGCCTCCCCCAGGGCCTGGAGCGCGGGAAGGATCGGCTGCCCCACCGGGACCCGAGTCCGTCGCCCGTCGGCCAGCAGGAGTTCGGCGTCAGCCATAGAAGCCCACAGAATAAAAAAGCATCACGACACCACCCGCATCGTGATGCTCACGCCATCCACTA
>CAZNWB010000103.1:0-11935 GCA_964576535.1 uncultured bacterium
TCCGAGCTGCCAGTGTTTCACAGCAGCAACCGGATAAATGAGCATCAGGATATTAAGAAACAGGCTGTCTCGAATCCATAGCGCCAGGATTACTTCGATAAGTATGCACCCGATGACGGTCACGCGGGGGGGGAGTCGTGCGGCAAGCGTAAATCCGAGTGCGGCTGTGAGCATATCACCAACCGAGTTGAGGACACTATCTCCATAGTACCCCAGTGAAATCGTGGCTACTCGATATCTCTGAATAATCATGTCGGTGTTCTCGAACACCTCCCAAGCAGACTCCAGTGCGACCGCAAGAACGCCACGTAGTCCCAAGGGCAATTTTCTGGCGACGAGCCAGAGAAGCCAGTAATACACCGCCCCGTGGATGATGTGTGTGAGGGTAAAGGGGTCTGCGAGGCGTTGTGAGGTTTGCGAACTCAACATGTCGCCGGACCATAATCCTGGCGACCCGCTTGGACCCCACGGCGTCCGGCCCATGGCGAGGAGCAGGAGTGCAGCGAGAGCAATAACTGCTGCTCCAACTGTTATAAAGGTGGAGGTTGCCACTCTTGTCACCCTCGTACACCTCAAACCTGCTATCACCGGGCTCCCCCGACGGGTCACTGGGGAAAAGCTCACCTCAGGAGGTGAGCATAATCTCGCGGTAGATGGCGGCGGCCCTTACGACCTGGTCAATCTCGACGTACTCCTCGCTGGTGTGGGCCTGGGCGATGTGGCCGGGGCCCAGGACCACGCTGGGGATGCCCGCGGCCGACAGTTCGGCCGCATCGGTGCCGAAGGCCACGGCCCGGACCGGATGCTCGCCGTCAATCCGGCGGACCGCCTCCCGGGTGAGACGCACGATCGGGGCGTCGCCGGGTGTTTCCAGGCTGACCAAGTGTTGGTACGGCTCCTGGATGAGGAGCTGAAGATCGGGATCCGCGGCGCGGAGCGGGGCGAGCGCTTCCTCCAGTTCGTCTCGGACGGTGGCCCAGGTCTCTCCCGGCAGCAGTCGCCGATCCACCTCGACCACGCAGCGGTCGGGCACCACGTTCACCTGCAGTCCCCCCTCGATCCGCCCCACGCTCAGGGTAGGGGGCCCGAGCAGGAGATGCCGTCGCTGCCGGAGTTGCGGGATCAGCTTTTCCTCCAACGCCCGAACCACCGTCGCCATTTTGAGGATGGCATTGCACCCCTCCTCGGGATTCGAGCTGTGGGCGGCCCTCCCCGTGGTCACCATCTTCCAACGCAGAATGCCCTTGTGGGCCGAGACCACGTCCAGCCCCGTGGGCTCTCCGACGACGGCGGCGTCGCAGCGGAATCCCGAGGCGATGAGGTGCTTCACCCCCACGTGGCCGAACTCCTCGCCCATGGTGAATGCCACGGACACCGTCACACGCCGGTCCCGGGCGGACAGGACGCTTGCCAGGGCCAGAAACATCGCGGCCACGGACGCCTTGGTGTCGCAGCTGCCGCGGCCGAACAGGCGATCACCCTGGAGGCGCGGGTTGAACGGCTCGTCCTGGCCGTGGGATGGCGGGACCGTGTCCATGTGGGCCTCGAACAGGAGGTGCGGTCCGCCGGGCGTTCCGGGAACGGTCGCCAGGATGTTGGGACGCCCCGGCTGCACCTCGGTCACCGTAGGTGTCAGGCCCAGGCCTTGAAACCGCTCGGCCAGATAGCGCGCAATCGCTCGCTCGCCCTCAGCGCCTCCCATCTGAGGATTCACGCTGGGGATCCGGACCAGATCGGAGAGCAGACCGATCACTTCCGTTCGGTCAATCACCTCACCGGGCATGGAACCTCCGTGGAAGGGTCAGGGACGCTGTGCGGCCGGCGCGATGCACGCAGCCAGTTGCCGGAGGCCCCGGACCAGGGAAGGCCCCGGCTGCAGGATGTCGGGGGACTTGATCTCGTGGGTGCGGCCGTGACGAACGGCTGTGATCGCCTGCCACCCTGGTCGCGTCTGGATTCGATCTAGGTTGACCTTCTTCCCGCACCACGAGGCCACGATCACCTGCGGGTCCCGGCGCACGACATCGGCCGGGTCCACCACCCTGTCCGGGGCCCGCTGGGCACCCCGCAGCTCAGGGAAAATGTCTTCACCCCCTGCCGCCTCGATGAGTTCTCCCACCCACCGGATCCCCGAGATCAACGGATCATCCCACTCCTCGAAATAGACCCGGGGCCGCCGGGGAAGTCTCGTCGCCTCCTCCCGGACCCGTTCCACTTCAGCCTGGAGATCCACCGCCAGCTTCTCCGCCTCGCTGGGAGCGCCCAGCGCCCGCCCGATCAGGCGGATCGCATCCCATGTCTCCGCCAGGCTGCGCTGGTTGGTCACCAGCACGGTGAGGCCCGCTTTGACCAGGTCCCGAACCAGATCCGCTTGCAGATCCGAGAAGGCCAGGACCAAATCCGGGCGAAGCTCCAGGATCTTGTCCAGCCTGGCGCTGGTGTAGGCGGCCACCTTGGGCTTGCGCCGGGCCTCGGGCGGCCGGACGCTGTAGCCGGACACGCCTACCACGCGCTCACCCGCACCCAGGGCAAAGGCGATCTCCGTGGTTTCTGCCGTCAGGCACACGATCCGCTGCGGAATTCCCATGTGGATGTCACTCGCGGATCCAACTATTGTCCGTTTTCAATTGGATGGGCTTTCAGAGGAGGTGTTGGCCGCCGTCCACCGTGAGGATCTCACCGGTGACGAAGTCGGTCTCGATCAGGTACACAACCGCCCGGGCGATATCCTCGGGGGAGCCCAGGCGATCCAGGGGAATTCGCCGGACGGCGCGCTCACGCTCATCCGGCGTGGTGTCCTCGGGCAGCAGGACCGCGCCCGGGGCGATGGCATTGACCTGGACGGTGGGGGCCAACGCCTTGGCCAGACCCTTGGTGAGGGCGATCAGGCCGGCCTTGGAAACCGAGTACGGGATGTACTCCGCCCACACCTTCGTCCCGGCAATGTCGGCCAGGTTGATGATCTTGCCCCGTCCCTGCCGTCGCATGATCTCCCCGACCTTGCGGCAGAGAAGAAACGGGCCCTTCAGGTTGATATCCAGGAATCGGTCCCAGTCCTCCTCGGTCAATTTTTCGAAGGGGGTCCGGTAGAAAATCGCGGCGTTGTTCACCAGGATCTCGATCCGGCCGAAGGCCTGCATGGCCGTCTCGACGATCCGGTCCACGTCTGTGGCGACAGACACATCGCCCCGCACCGCGACCGGCTTTCCGCCCGCCTTCTTGGCGAGAGCCAGGACTTCCTGGGCCTCGCGCTCGGAGTCCCGGTAGTGGATGACCAACTCGGCGCCGCGCTCCGCCAGCGCCAGGGCAATCGCCCTGCCCACGCGCTTGGCCGCGCCCGTCACCAACGCCACCTTGCTTTCGATCTCCACAGGGATCCCCAATCATCCGCAGATGCAGTTTAGTCCGCCGAAGGCGGACCAGATTTCGCCGGAAAACACCTTCAACTCATCCACAGATTACGCAGATTTCGCAGATTATGTCTGCAGGCATCCCTCTGAAGAAAATCGGCGTACTCTGCGTAATCTGTGGATAAATTTAGTCTTGGTCTTTGCCTCCGGATCTTGCGTGCTCTTGGCGCAGGGCTTCGCCGACTGCCTCGGCCTTGTAACCAAAGATGGGCGGCGGGTGCACTCCGAGCATCCGGAGATACAGGGAGAGCTGGCCGCGGTGGTGTGCTTCGTGTTCGCACATGGCGCGAAGTAACTTCCAGGCAGAGATCTCGGCGCCCACTGGAGTCGTCACCCGCCGCTGGAGGGCCTCGGGGCCCTCGCGCCTCTCGAGGTCGGCCAGCATGGCACAGGATTCTTCATGCAGGCTATCCAGCTCGACCAGGGCCGCGTTCAGATCCGTACCCTCTCCCCTCCCTAGCGCCGCCTCGGGGCCGAGGGCGACCCGGGCCGGCACACCACACACCCGCGCCACGAAAAAGTCCCGCTCCGCGCGGCCGAGGTGGCGCGTCAGGTCCGCGACACAGAAGGCGTCCTCAACCGGCCGCCACGGTCCCGCATGTTCGGGAAACGTCCCCAAGGTCTTGCGGGTCCGGCCCCGGAAGCCGCGCCAGTACTTGAGAAACTCCGACACCGACTGCGCCTCCACCCCCATCCCCCCTCTCCCAGATTTCGGCGGATTCATTTATCCGCAGATGGAGCTTAGTCCGCCACAAGCGGACCAGATTGCGCAGATTTCACGGATGGCACTCGGTTGGAAAAATCTGTGTCATCTGCGCAGGATCAATTGAGGTTTTGCCGCGGCTCTCTGCTTTGACCACCTCGACGACCGTGCCTGCCGCAACACCCCGCAGGCTGGCGAAGGCTAGCATGGACGTTGCGGCACCGTCAACGAGGTCCGGGCTTACACGGAGGCAGGAGTGCAGCATCCAAGAATGGGTGTCCCGATCATGGCGTGCTGCAGTGCGCATTGCCGCCGTAGTTTCAGGCTCAGGAGACACCCAGCATCGCAGGGTGCCCATGCGGGCCTCCTTCCTCGGGAGAAGACAGCCAAGAGCGTGTCTTGGAGCGACAGGGACGACCGAGGTTGACACCGTCGGACAACCGGCCTATATTTCCCCATTCGCCTCTACTCACAAGGAGGGAAAGGATGAGGGCAGCCTGGCTCTTGCTGTTGGGAGTGATCCTTGGTGGGTGTGCGACGCTATTCCATGGGAGTCCCCAGGCCACAGCCGACCTGAAGAACGCCCGGGGCGAGGCGGTGGGAACGGCCAGCCTCTGGGAGGATGCCAACGGCGTCCGGATCATCACGCAAGTGCGGGGAATCCCCCCGGGGAAGCACGGGTTCCACCTCCACGCGGTGGGGAAGTGCGACCCGCCAGAATTCACGACGGCCAGCGCTCACTTTAATCCGGGGAGAAAGAGGCACGGTCTGAAGAGCGCGCAGGGTCCCCACGCCGGCGATCTGCCGAATCTCGAAGTCGCGGCTGACGGCTCGGGCAAGCTTGAGTACGTCACGAAACTGGTGACGCTCGGCAGCGGTCCCGCGTCCCTCTTTGACGCCGACGGGACCGCGCTGGTGATCCACGCCAACCCTGATGACGACGTCACCGATCCCACCGGCAACTCCGGGGGGCGGATTGCTTGCGGGACCCTCAGGAAGGCATCCTAGGGGTCGGGTTTGTCCTGAGTCTCCCTAGTCTCCCTGGGGATTCTTTCCGTCCCGTAGGACGGTTGGGTGTCCTCCTCACCTGCGCCTCTTCCCCGGGCACCCTCTGGGTGGGAGGAGGTCAGGCTGAGGGGGACCCCGAGAGCCGGGACAGGTAGATTGCCAGGCTCGCCGCTTCGCGCTCCCTGAACGCGACGGCGATCCGAAGCTGCTCCAGATACTGCTCCAGCGTCCTGCCCCCCAGAGAGATGTTCTTTGCCGCGAAGAACTCCCGCACATCGGCTTCCAGCTCCGGCGTGGCCAGGCCCGTGATCCCCTCGCACATCCTGCGAAAGGCTCCCTGGGGATACCCGCGCTCCATGGCCTCCCAGTGCTCCTTCACAAAGGACCAGGCCCGCTCCCGCCCATGGACGTTCATGAGGAGGCTGCGGACGAGGTATGGGGCGTCCTGGCTCCTCACCTCCCCGCTCAGTGTGAGGTCGAGCGTCCGGCGGACAAGGTCCGTCTGGCGAAATCCGGCCAGGGCGTACAGGTATCGCTGCTCTTCCTGGGGAGTTTGGGCCGTTTTGAACCTGCCCAGAATCTCCGCATACTCCTCCTCACCGCCGCCGTGTGCCAGGATGGCGATCAGGGCGGCCACGACGTTCGGGTCGGCCGCCGACGCGTCTCCCCGATATTTGGCGTAGAGAGCCCTGGCCTCCGCCTGGATGGCGGCGGCGTTTCCCAGCGTCCCCATCCCCCGCAGCACCTCACCACGAAGCTGGCGCTGGAGGTCGCCTTCGCCCGGTACGGGCGCCCAGCCCAGGCGCGCCACCACCGGGCCGAGCCGGTCTCTGACCAGGATCTCCAGAGAGGGCCGATCGCCCGAAAGGATGACCCGGCGCAGGGATGCGAAGGATGTGAGCAGCGCCGTCCAGACGTTCCGGTCGGCCTCTCCCCGGAACCGGGCCGTCACATCGAGGTACGCGCCGATCGGTTCCAGCCCGGCCAGGGTTGAGGCCCAGGCGTCATTCACCAGATTGAAGCGCTCGATGGGCGCCAGGAGGTCCAAAGGCCTCTCCAGCAGCCTCTCCAATAGCTCGGGAGCGTAGCGGACCCGATAGAAGCCGTAGCCGCCTTCGTTCACGACGACAGCTTCGACGGGCTCCGGCAGGTCCAGGCGCTGCTCGGACGCCGAGAGAAGAAGCCGCAGGCTCGTGGCTCCGCCCTTGGTCCGGACTCTGAGATTAACCGGAACCTGCCAGCGCTCTGAATCGCCCGGTCCGCCGGGAAGATAGGTGAACCGCTGCTGGGAAAGGCAGAGAGTCCTGCCGCCGTTCTCGGCCCGGATCGTCACCATGGGATATCCGGGACGAAAGATCCAGCCGTCCATGACCGCCGGGATAGGCTGGCCCGACGTCTCGCCGAGGGCCCGCCACAAGTCAGAGGTCTCGGCGTTCCCGAATTGGTGGTCCGTGAGATACCGGCGGACGCCGTCGCGAAACAGCGTGGGTCCGAGATACTGCTCGAGCATGCGCAGGACCGCGCCGCCCTTCTCGTAAGTAAGGACATCGAACATGGCCTCCGCGTCCTTGGGCGCGGTCACCTCGAACTCGATGGGCCGGCTCGACCGCAGTCCGTCCACCTGCAGGGCGGCGGCCCGCGACACCCCGAAGCTCACCCAGCGCTCCCACTCCGGCTTCCAGGCGTTCACGGCCAGCATCTCCATGAAGGTGGCGAAGGCCTCGTTCAGCCACAGGCCGTTCCACCACGTCATGGTCACCAGGTCGCCGAACCACATGTGGGCGATCTCGTGGGCGACCACGTCGGCCACCCGCTCCCGCTCCGCATGGGTGGCCGTCCGCTCGTCCACGAGGAGGGCGGTCTCGCGGAAGGTGATGGCCCCGAGGTTCTCCATGGCGCCGAAGGCGAAATCGGGGATCGCGATCAGGTCCAGCTTGTCCCCGGGATATGGCATCCCGTAGTAGTCCTGGAAGAAGCGAAGCGAGAAGGCTGCAACCTCCTGGGCGAACCCGGCCAGATGGCTCTTTCCCGGCACGCACCAGCTCCGGATGGGCGTCTCTCCCACCAGCGTCTCCTGGCTGGACTCCAGCTGCCCCACGACGAAGGCCACCAGGTAGGTCGGCATCTTGATGGTGGGGGCGAAGCGCACCGCCTTCTTCCCCGTGCCCGGGATGCGGTCCTGGCTGACCACGCGCGTATTCGAGATCGCCGTCAGGCCCTCTTCGACAACCAGGGTCACCTGAAAGACAGCCTTGAGATCCGGCTCGTCCCAGCACGGGAACGCCCGACGGGCGTCCGTCGCCTCGAACTGGGTCACCGCCAAGGCACCTGCCCCCGTGTCCCCCGATCCACTGTCCGGCGGGGAAGCCTCCGAGGGTGGGGACCGCTTGACGGTGCTGCGGTAGAACCCGCGGAGCTTGTCACTGAGGCGGCCGTTGAACTTCAGTGACAGGCGCCATGGGCCCGGACTGAGCGGCTCCTGAAAGAGGAGTCGCACCCGTTCCGCCCCGTGATCCAGCGCCACGATCCCGTTGAAAGTCGCACCCCCGTGGTTCCGGATGGTGACTTCCTGGATCCACAGCTCGGCCGCGTTCAGCACGACTTCCTTCACCGGCTCGCGGACGGTCACCTCGATCGTCTCCTCGCCGGCAAAGACGGCCGACGACAGGTCGGGTTCGATCTGGATGTCATACCGACTCGGCACAACGGTGCGCGGCAGCCTGTGGGACTCCAACTTTTTCTCCGTGGGCACTAGTCGCTGCTTCCTGGTATCACGCGGTGAAGGTATTGTCCCGGCGATGGTGACGCGAAGGGGATTGTAACGGGTTAGTCCCGCCCTGGAAACGTCTCTTGTGAGGGGAGGAGGGGGATCGGCTGAGGATTCACTGGCGCTTCAGCTGTCGCATGAACGCCTCGACCTCGGCGCGGCGGGGGAAAGAGGTCTGGGCCCCCCGCTTCGTGCAGGCCAGGGCGGCGGCGGCGTTGGCCAGCGGCAACGCCTCTTCCCACGTACCGCCTGCCGCCAGCCCGACCGCCAGAGCGCCGTTGAAGGCATCCCCGGCGCCCGTGGTGTCCACCGCATCCACCGGGAAGGCAGGAAAGTGGAGGGCCGATTTCCCGTCGCAGCAGAGCGCGCCTTGCGCCCCCAGGGTAACGATCACCCTTCTCACCCCGCGGGCCAGCAGGTGCTGTGCCGCCTGACTCGCGCTGTCCGGGCTCTTGACGGCGATCCCGGTCAGGATCTCCGCCTCGTTGGAATTCGGGGTCAGGCAATCCACCAGGGAAAGCAGCGTGTCAGGAAGCGGCTGGGCCGGCGCCGGGTTCAGGATGGACAGGACACCGTGTTCCCGGGCAGTGGCAAGCGCCCACTGCACGCTGGAGACCGGGATCTCGAGCTGCAGCAAGAGCGCCTCGGCCCAGGGCATGAGCGAGGCATGCATCTTGGCGAGATCGGGGAGGAGTTCGAGGTTGGCCCCCGATGCCACGGCAATCTGATTCCGCCCTTCCCTGTCCACCATGATCAGGGCGACCCCGGTGGCGGCCTCTGTGCGGATCACCCCATCCGTGGGAATCCCTTCGGCGGCCAATTGCTCCACGACCTGATCACCCTGGGGGTCCTGCCCGACGCAGCCCACGAAGCGGACGTCGCCGCCGAGACGCCGGGCGGCCACCGCCTGGTTGGCCCCCTTCCCACCGTGGCTGATGTAGAAGCTCCCCCCGGTAACCGTCTCCCCTTCGGCCGGAAGCCGCGGCACCGCCACCGTGAAATCCATGTTGGCCGATCCGATCACCAGAACTCGAGGCATAACTCTCCCGAAATCATGGTCAAATCTATCCAACATTCAACGGATCACAGGAAGGGGCAGACGGGTGCTATAGGGTTCCACATGGTACTGAAAAGTGCCACAACTTTCAAATTGGTTGTCGCGACCAGGGATGTGCGACCGAGGAAATGGGTTGAAGCCGCGTGTCTCATGCAGAGGGAGAGGCGGGTCAGTGTGGGATGGGTGTATCAGGGGTACCGGTGGATTACCGAAACAGGTTGCGGAGCCAGTCGAGGAAGCCGCCGGCCGCCTTGGCCACGGGCGTCTCGCCGCAGTCGCTGGGGGGTTCGGTGCCGGCGCGGAAGGCCTCTTCGATCACGGTCCCGCCGCGGCACCAGAAGGAGACCGACCGCCCCGTGTCCCGGTCAATGGAGGCCAGGACGACGCCGGGTGGCGGCGTGAACGGCTTGGGGGGGGCGCGCCGCACGGCGGCCTGCATGACCGACGCCCAGATCGGCAGGGCCGCCTGCGCCCCGTCGAGACCGATGGGGGTCCCGTCATCGCGACCCACCCACACCCCCACCACTAGGTCAGGAGTGTAGCCCACGAACCACGCGTCCCGCAGACCGTCCGTCGTGCCGGTCTTGCCGGCCGTGATGTCGCTCAGTCCCCAGCCCGCGCTGGCGCGGCCGGTGCCATCGCGCATCACGCCCCGGAGGATGTGGGTGATCAGAAAGCTCGATTCGGCCGAGACCGCGCGCATGGGCGGGGGCTGGGGCAGGATCTCCGCGGCTTCCCCCTGCGATCCCGGAGCCAGCGCCGTCGGAAAAACGCGAACTCCCTGATTGGCCAGTGTCGCGAAGGCCGTGGTGATCTCGAGGAGAGTCACCTCCGAGGTCCCCAGGGCCAGGGACGGGACCGGTGCGAGGGGACTCTCGATACCCAGGGCTTGGGCCGTCTCGGTGATTCGATCCAGCCCGACCTCCTGCGCGACCCGGACGGTTGGGACGTTCAGCGATTCCTCCAGCGCCCGGCGGACCGTCACGGATCCGTGGAACCGGTGGTCCGTGTTACGGGGTGACCACTTCTGGTTGCCGTTCCGGATCACCATCGGGGCATCCGCGATGAGGGAGGCTGGGGTCAAACCCGGGTCGGTTCCCGGCTCCTCGGCCTCGAACGCGGCCAGATACACGATCGGTTTGAACAACGATCCGGGCTGCCGCCTGGCTCGCGTGGCGCGATTGAACGGGCTCTCCAGGTAGCCCCGTCCCCCGACTAGGGCGCGGATCTGCCCGGTGGCCGGCTCCATGGCGACCAGCGCCGCCTGAAGCTTTCCCGGGGGGAGGCCGGCCTGCCGCCGTTCGATCCGTTGGATGCCGTTGCGGACGACCGCCTCGGCAACATGCTGGAGAACCGGGTCCAGGGTCGTGGCGATCCGAACCTCGCCGGAGGTAGGGAGGCTCACCCGCCTGGCGATCTCTTCCCGGGCGAGATCAACGAAGTACGGCGCCCGGCTGGCGGAGCCAGCCGACCGCCACTGCACCGGGCGCGCCATCGCCTGGCGCGTATCGGTGTCGGTGATCGCCCCTTGCCCGCGCATGGCGAGGAGCACCCCGTCCCGACTCGCGCGCGCGCGGATCGCCTCCCCCGAGAATATCCTGTTCGGGGCGCTGATCGCCGCCGCCAAGAGCGCTGCCTCGTCCAGGCGGACATCGGCAAGATCCTTGTCCAGGAAATGACGGGTGGCCGCCCCCAGGCCGAACACGGCGATCCCGCCATCAGTGCCCATGTAAACCGAGTTCAAATACGCCTCGAGAATGCGGCCCTTGGGGTAACAGAGCTCCAGGAGCAGGGCGATGAAGGATTCGCGCAGCTTGCGCCCCCAGGTGCGTTCGCTGCCGAGGAAGAGCGTGCGGGCGAGCTGTTGCGTGATGGTGCTTCCGCCCTGCCGCACCTTGCCGTGCCGCAGGTCTACGACGCCCGCGCGGATGACCGCCCGGAAATCGATCCCCCGATGGGAGAAGAAGCGCCGGTCCTCCGTGATCAGAACGGCGGCCACGACCGGCCGCGGGATCCGGGCCAGGGGGACCCACACCTGTGACCGCTGGGAGATTCCCTGGAAGACGGCGATCTGCTCGTCGCCAGCGAAGATCCGTACTGTTGGAAGGGTCGCGGAGGCAGGGTTGGGGAGAGGATAGCGCCACCCCGTCCAGCCCCAGGCGACACCGAGGATGGCCACCACCAGGCTGGCAGCGATGAACTTCTTGCTGCGGAGAACCGCCGGGGACATGTGACGCGTGAGATCAGCAGTGATTGGGGGGGATGACGTGCTCTGCACGTCGCGATTAGCTCGAATATCCGCGCTCGCGCATGCAGCTCCGATAGGCCTCGACGGCGCGGGCGTCCTGCTTGTTCGTCGCGTTGAGCCCGTACAAGGTCCCGGCCGTGGATCCCATGATCCCGCCGATGGCCGCACCCTTCCCGGCATCCTTGCCGCCGCCGGCGATTTCTCCGCTCCGAAGGAGTCCGGAGTCCTGCGGACCGGCCGCGCCCACGCCCGCGCCGATGGCCCCTTCGATGACGGCGTCCTTGACCACTTCGGTCGTCTTCTCGGAGGTCACAGACTTGGCGTACGTGTTACAGGACTCGATGTCCGCGGCCGCGGGGCCGCCCTTGGCCTGCCGGACCTGCGCCCGTGCCGGCCCCGGCGTCGACGGCGATGCCGCCACCTGATGTGGCTTCGCTTTGAAAACTGCCGGAGCAGGCTTCGTCACTTCCTTGTCGTTCCAGCTCCCCACCACCAGGGTGGTGACCACCACCGTCGTGACCACGACGGCCAGCCCGATCGTCGCTATCTTCCAGAAGCGCCAGTCCGCGGTCGACATTGCCAGGTCCTCCTCTCAGCCCAGATATTTCACCGCAAAGCGCGCAAAGACCGCAAAGGGCCACCGTCTTTCAGAAAACTCGGGAGACTCGACTGTTCAGAACTTTCCAACTCCACTCTCGTATGCTCACTTGTGAAGGCCGGAAATACCGGGGGTTTCTCTGCG
>CAZNWB010000104.1:0-11874 GCA_964576535.1 uncultured bacterium
CCTGGGAAGCCGAACACGCCCTCAACAATTTTCTGTGGAACGAAGGAAAGGTCCCCCCCGGAGGAAAGCTGACCATTACCAGAATGGACAGCGACGACTTGCAGGTGGCTACCCGCTGGGGGGGAGATTGAGAGTCACAACGTCCCCCAACACATGGTGGCGGCGACGGCGCGCATGATCATACCGCGGCTGCAAGCGCCGCCATCATCCGATTCCCCATGCCGTTCATTTACATTCTCCAGTGTCGCGATGGCTCGCTCTACACGGGTATTGCGACAGATGTGGCGCGGCGTCTGACGGAGCACGGCGCGGGCCGCGCCTCGCGCTACACCCGGGTCCGCCTGCCCGTGACGCTGGCCTGGTCCCGCCGAGTTCGCTCCTGGAGCCTCGCCCTCAGAGAGGAGTACCGAATCAAGCACTTGCCGCGGGCAGCCAAGCTGGCGCTCGTCCGGAGCGGGGTCCGCAGCGCGCGGAGGGGGAGATGAGCCGGCTCCCCCTCTTGAGCTGCGAGGGCATCAGCAAGGTTTACGGTGTCCACCCCCTCTTCGAAGGGTTGTCGTTCGGCCTGGCGGAAGGCGACCGGGTCGGCCTCGTGGGTCCCAACGGCTCCGGCAAGACGACGCTCCTCAAGGTGCTGGCCGGCATCGAGCCGCCGGATGCCGGGACGCGGTCGCAACGGCGGTTCACCCGTCTGGGGTACGTGCCCCAGGACCCGACCTTCCCCGCTGACCGCACCGTCGAGGCCGTCCTGACCGAGGCCCTGCCCGCCGAGCAGCGAGAGGGGTTCGAGACGGCCGGCCGGGTGGCGGCCATGCTGGGGAGGGCGGGCTTCACGGATCCCCGCCACACCGTGGGCGTGCTGTCGGCGGGCTGGCGCAAGCGGTTGGCCATCGCCCGCGAGCTGGTGGTGGCCCCCGACGTCCTCCTCATGGACGAGCCGACCAACCATCTCGATGTGGAGGGCATCCTCTGGCTGGAGGCGCTTCTTCGGACCGAGGTTCCCGCGGTCCTCGTCGTCAGCCACGACCGCTACTTTCTGGAGCACGTCGCCTCGCGTGTGCTGGAGCTGAACCGGTGTTATTCCGGCGGCCTCTTCCAAGCCGAGGGACGGTACAGCGACTACCTGGTGCGGCGGGACGAGGCGCTGCGGGAGCAGGCGGCCTACCAGGACACCCTCGCCAACAAGGTGCGGCGCGAGGTGGAATGGCTGCGCCGCGGACCCAAGGCGCGCACCCGCAAGGGGCAGGCCCGGGTGAAGGCCGCAGGCCGGCTCATCCAGGAGTTGGACGAGGTGCGGGCCCGGGCGGCGGGTGCCGCGGCCGGAATCGAATTCACGGCCTCGGGCCGCCAGTCGAAGAAGCTCCTGGTGGCGAGGGATGTCGCCAAGACGGTCGGGGGGGTCCGCCTCCTGGCCGGCCTGAACCTGACCCTCACGCCCGGGATGCGCCTTGGCCTCCTCGGGGCGAGCGGGAGCGGCAAGAGCACGCTGCTCAATCTGCTGGCCGGCACGCTCGCGCCCGATGCCGGCCAGATCGAGCGCGCCGAGGGGCTGCGGGTGGTCCGTTTCGACCAGGACCGGGAGGGGCTGGACCTTGCGGTCAGCCTGCGCCGGGCGCTGGCCCCGGAGGGCGACGCGGTGGTGTATCGAGACCGGTCCGTTCACGTCGTCGCGTGGGCCAAGCGCTTCCTCTTCCGGCCCGAGCAACTGGAGACGACGGTCGGCCGACTGTCCGGGGGCGAGCGCGCCCGGATCCTCATCGCGCGGTTGATGCTCCAGCCGGCCGATCTCTTGATCCTCGACGAACCGACCAACGACCTGGATATCCCGACCCTGGAGGTCCTGGAGGAGAATCTGGCGGACTTCCCGGGGGCGCTCGTCCTGGTCACGCGGGACCGGTTTCTCTTGGAGCGCGTCTCCACGCTGGTCCTGGCGCTCGACGGAACCGGCGGCGCGACGTTCTTTGCCGACTACGCCCAGTGGGAGTCAGCGCACGAGGAAGCCGACCGGGATGTGGGGGATCGCATCAAGGCTCCGGCGCGGACAGCCGTCGAGACCCGGACCAAGCCGGCCGGGCGCGAGGGGCTCGATGTGCGGCGCCTCACGTATCTGGAGAAGCGCGACTGGGAGCAGATGGAGCAGACGATCCTGGAGGCGGAAGAGGCGTGTGCCGCGTGCCAGGAGGCGGTGGAGGATCCCGCCGTCGCCTCGGATCCCATCGCCTTGCGGAAGCGCTGGGCCGCGCTCGAGGCGGCCCGGGCCGAGGTGGACCGGCTGTATGGGCGTTGGGCCGAGCTGGAGGAGAAGCAGCGGTAAACCGGAAGACGCGGGATCGGGCGGCGCCTCGCGCAACGCCACGAGAGCCTGGAGGTGTTGGACGAGCCAGCGGCTTTGGATCGGTTCCAAGGGGAATTCCGGTGCCTGGAACGGGCCGCCACGGAATAAGCGGGGCGGAATGGTGAAAACTCTTGCCCTCCCGGGAGGCGTCTGGTAGATAGGACAGAGAGGAGGTCTGAAGCGTTCAACCCGAAGCGTGTGGCCAAGTCGCGTCCGTTGGGAAAACTCAGGAGAGATCTGGGGAGTGCACACATCGCTCATGCTCAAGACTGAAAACTGACCGCTGATGGTTGACCGCCCCCTTCGCCAGTCCAGCGGCCGAGTTCTCCTGACGACGATCCTCATCGCCACCGCGCTCGTCTTCCTGTCCCGGCCAGCACCCCCGGAGGACGAGGCCGAGCCGGTCGCGGAGCCGATTCCGGAGTTGGTCTCGGCCGCGATCAGCCCTCACTTCCCCAAGCCCCCTGCCCTGCATGCCAGCGTCGAGTTCTGGAAGCGGATGTACACCGAATTCGGGGTGGGCGACTTCGTCCTCCACGACCGGGACAACCTGCATGTGATCTATGACGTGGTCCAGGTCGGCGGGACCACGAACGAGCGCCGCGCCCAGGAGCTGGCCAAGCCGGCGATGGAGCGCGCGCGCGACCGGTACGAGGCGATCCTCGTCAGCCTGGCCCGGGGCGTCCCACCGGAGGCCCTGGGGTTCGAGGGACGCTGGGTGGACCAGGCCTGGGGCTGCCCCTGTCCGCCCGAGCTCCTCATCCGCGCGGCCTGGAACATCCGGGTCCAGCAGGGCCTCCGAGAGAAGGTGGAGGAAGGGATCCTTCGCGCTCGGCCCCTCATGCCTCAAATCCTGGCCATCCTCCGGCGGCACAAGGTCCCCGAGGAGTTGGCCGCCTTGCCCATGGTGGAATCATCCTTCAACCCCCACGCCCGCTCCAAGGCCGGCGCTGTCGGCCTCTGGCAACTCACCCGGTCCACGGGAAGCCGGTACCTCAACGTCTCGCGCCACAGCGATGATCGCCGCGACCCGATCCGGGCCACCGAGGCGGCGGCCCGCCTGCTCCGCCAGAATTACCAGGCCCTGGGATCGTGGCCGTTGGCCGTTATTGCCTACAACCACGGCAGGGTGGGTGTCGTGGCGGCGCGGGAGGCCGTGGGCAGCGATGCCGTGGAGGAGATCATCGCCCGCTACGGCGGTCGCCGGTTCGGCTTTGCGTCCCGGAATTTTTACCCCGAATTCCTGGCCGCCCTGGAGATCATCCACCCGACCATCCTCGAGCACACCCCGCCGATCCCTGACCCCAAGCGCTATTCCCGGCTCGCCCGAGAGGGATAGTCCCCTCGCGATCCCAGCCCACAGAAGCTGCCCGCCCATTGCAATGAGCCGGATCAGTCTGCCGACACCCTGGAAAACCTTTCGACACCACATGATTACCCAGCTATCATACTGAGGCTGGCTGGAGGTACAGGGCCCGAGATCACTGCCCAGCCGAAGGAGCGGAGGGAATGCTGAGTGGGACGGTCACGTCGGTCTTCGGGGATGACGTCAACACCGATGACATCATCCCGGCGATGTACCTGATCAAGAGCGACGATCCCGAGTACTTCGCGACCTATGCGTTCGCGAAATTCGACCCCGACTTCCGTACCCGAAGCCTGAAGCACCAGGCCAACATCATCGTGGCGGGAAAGAACTTTGCCTGCGGCTCCAGCCGTGAGCAGGCGGTGTACACCCTCCAGTTCAACCGGGTGGTGTGCGTGATCGCTCGATCCTTCCCGGATATCTTTTACCGGAACTGCCTGGCCACCGGGCTTCCCCTCGTCACCGTGGAAGATCCCAGCGGTCTTCAGATGGGAGACCATCTGGAAATCGACCTGGATGCCGGGGTGCTTCACAACCGGACGCGGAACACGAGCGTGCCATTCCAGATAAAGCCGGGCGACCGCCGGACGTTCCAGGCGGGGGGGATGACCGCCCGCGTCCAGGCCCACCTGGAGGAGATCCTGAGTCAGCGGCGGTGAGAGATCGCCCCATCCCCGCGGAGCCAAGCCATGGGACAGACGCTGGTGGAGAAGATCGTGTCACGGCAGGCGGGCCGCGCGGTGCGCGCCGGCGACTCGATCGACCGGTTGCCCATCACCAAGCTGTTCTTCAACGACGTGATCGCCCCGCCGGCCATCAAGGGTCTGGCCAATCTGTTCGGTGAGACCTTCAAGCAGCACGGCAAGCCGGTCCAGGTCTTCGATCCTCGCCGGATCTTCATGATCCCCGACCATTCCGTGCCCGCGCTATCGGTCGAGGTGGCCGAGGGCGTGGATTTGATGGAGGCATTCGGGCGGGAGCAGGGACTCAAGGTATATCGCGAGGGGGACGGGATCGAGCACGTCGTCCTGATCGAGGACGGGCACATCGTCCCGTGGGACATCGTCCTGGGCACCGACTCGCACACCTGCACCAACGGGGCCATGGGCGCCCTGGCCTTCGGCGTGGGCACCACCGAGGGGGTGTACGGCCTGGCCACGGGGCACCTATACGACTTCGTGGTGCCGGAGACGATCCAGTTTGAGCTGACCGGGGCCTTCTCCAAAGGCGTGTATTCCAAAGACCTCATTCTGCACATCATCGGGAAGATGGGGGCGGGGGGCTGCTCGCGCCGTGTCGCCGAGTTCGTGGGCGACGGGGTGCGGCGCATGAGCATGGACGCGCGCACCACGATCTGCAATATGGCCGTGGAGATGAGCGCCCGCACCGGGATCATGCCCTACGACGAGACCCTGGGGGCATATCTCCAGGGCCGGGCGCAGTGGCCGGTGCAGCCCATCCAGAGCGACCCCGACGCCAAATTCGCCGACCGGATGACGGTGGACCTCTCGAGGCTGGAACCGATGATCTCCTTCCCCCACAAGCCGGCCAACGCCACGCCGGTCTCGCGCGTGCAGGAGATGATAAAGCGTAGCCAGGAGCATCCCACCCCGGATTTTCCGGCGGTCACCAGCGACAAGATCACCGACGCCTTCCTGGGGGCGTGCACCAACGCCCGGTACGAGGACCTGGTAGACGCGGCCAAGGTCCTGCGGGGCCACACGGTGCACCCCGACGTCTCCTTCGTGGTGATCCCCGCCAGCCGCAAGGTGTACGAACGGGCCATGGACGAGGGAATTCTCCAGGTGTTCGTCAAGGCGGGGGCCAACGTGGAATCGTCGAACTGCGGTCCCTGTTTCGGTTCCCACATGGGGGTCCTGTCGCGGAACGCCCAGATGATCAGCAGCAGCAACCGCAACTACCAGGGCCGCATGGGATCGCGGGACGCGCGGATCTTCCTGGCCAGCCCGGCCACGGTGGTGGCCAGCGCCATCGAGGGACGCCTGGCCGACCCCCGCAAGTACCTCTGAGCGCCGCACTCCTCTCGCAGGCACTCTCTGCAGATGGCCGCACCCAAGGTCGTCCTCATCTCCACCTATGAACTGGGCCGCCAGCCGTTCGGGCTCGCCTCTCCGGCGGCCTGGCTCCGCCGTGCCGGGGCCGTGGTCACCTGCCTGGACCTGGCCGTGCAGCGCCTGGACGAAGAGGCGATCCGCGCCGCAGACCTCGTCGCCTTCTACGTCCCGATGCACACCGCCACCCGCCTGGCCTCGGCCCTCGTTCCCCGGGTCAAGGCCCTGAACCCCCGCGCCCACCTCTCCTTCTATGGCCTGTACGCGCCCGTGAACGAAGGCTACCTTCGTTCCCTCGGAGCCGAGACCATCCTTGGCGGAGAGTTCGAGGCCGGCCTGGTGAGCCTCCTGGCGAGGCTGCCCGGGGGGGCGAACCGGGATGGTCAGCCCCAGCCGGTGATTTCCCTTGCCCGGCAGAAATTCCTGGTCCCGGACAGGAGTGACCTGGAAAGCCTTTCGCGGTACGCTTCCCTGATCCTGAATGGCGAGAAGCGGACCGTGGGCTCTACCGAGGCCAGCCGGGGCTGCAAGCACCTATGCCGTCACTGCCCGGTCGTCCCCGTCTACGGCGGGCAGTTCCGGATCGTCCAGCGCGAGGTGGTGCTGGAAGACATCCGGCGGCAGGTTGCCGCGGGCGCGGAGCACATCACGTTCGGCGACCCGGACTTCTTCAACGGGATCGGCCATTCCCTGGCGATCGTCAAGGCTTTCCACGATGAGTTCCCGCACATTACCTACGACGTGACCATCAAGATCGAGCATCTCCTGAAGCATGCAATACACCTCCCAGCGCTCCGCGATACGGGGTGCCTGTTCGTGACCAGCGCCGTGGAGTCGGTGGACGATCGGGTTCTGGCCCTCCTGGACAAGGGACACACCCGAAGGGATTTCGAGGAAGTCGTGCGCATGTTCCGCAAGCTGGGGCTGGTCCTGGCCCCCACCTTCGTGCCCTTCACTCCCTGGATCTCGCTTGAGGGCTACCTGGAATTACTGGCAGACCTGGCCGAGATGGACCTCGTCGAGCACGTTGGCCCGATCCAACTGGCCATCCGGTTGCTGATTCCGGCCGGCTCCCGACTGCTGGAACTTCAGGAGGTGCGAGATCTCGTCGGGGGCTTCGACGATGCGCTGTTGAGTTACCGGTGGCGGCACCCCGACCAGCGGGTGGACCGGCTCCAGGCAGGGCTCCAGGAACTGGTGAGGCAGGAAGAGGCCGCCGGGGCGGGGCGCCGTGAGATTTTCGGCAAGGTCTGGCTGCTGGCCGAGGAGGCCGCGGGCAAGCCCTGCCGGCCCCTTGTCGAAAAGCCTCTGGGGCCGGCCCGCATGCCCATTCCCTTCATGACCGAACCCTGGTTCTGCTGAGCAGAGCCCACCGTGGAGCAGTTCGCTCCCGTCGCCCCCTGCTGATTCCGCCGACCGGCGTATGGCGTATGGCAAATGGCGTATGGTTCGGCCTGGACCATAAGCCATACGCAATATGCCATAAGCGGCTGTTTGGGCTTAGAGGGCGTGGCCGGCGGTCGCAGGCGCTCAAGGAGGTCGAAGCATGACATTCCGCACGGCCCTCTGTGATCTGCTGGGAATCGAATACCCGATCCTCCAATCCGGCATGGGGAACGTGGCCGGGGCCGACCTGGTCGCTGAAGTCTCTCGGGCAGGCGGTCTCGGCATCCTCGCGGGGCTGAGACTTTCGCCGGACGAGCTGCGTTTGAAAATCCGCGAGGTGCGGGAGCGCACCGACAAGCCATTCGGCGTCAACCTTTGGCTCCATGCCGAGTTGCGCCCTCCCGTGGACGTGGCGCGGCTTCCCCAGGCGACCATCGAGCGCGTCCAGGGAACGCTCAACGCGTTCCGGGAGAGGCTCGGCCTCCCCGTGACGCTGGGCCGCCCGCCAGGCACGCCGGATCTCGTCGAGGCCGCCTTCGAGGTTATCCTCGAGGAGCGCGTCCCGGTCTTCAGTGCCGCCATCGGCAATCCCAGCCCGGAGCTGGTCAACCGCTGCCATGAGCACGGGGTGAAGGTCGTGGCGATGGTGACCACCGTCGATGACGCGCGGGCCGTTGTCGCCGCCGGCGTGGATGCCGTGATTGCCCAGGGTGGCGAGGCCGGTGGTCACCGCTCGGTGGGGACGAAGCCGGCATCCCCCGAGGTCGTGAACGTTGGAACGATCGCCCTGGTCCCGCAGGTCGTCGACGCGGTGCCAGTCCCGGTCGTCGCTGCCGGCGGCATCGCCGACGGCCGGGGGCTCGTCGCCGCCCTCGCCCTGGGCGCCAGCGGCGTGCTCCTGGGCACCCGCTTTGTGGCCACCCGCGAGTCCATGGCGCCCGAGTTCTGGAAGAAGAGCCTGCTCGAGCGCGAGGCCGACGCGACGACGGTCACCGACGCGTTCACCGGCCAGTGGGCCCGGACGCTGCGGAACTCCTTCGAGCGCGAATACCGCGCCTCCGGTGCACCCGTCCTCCCCAGTCTTCTCCAGTCCAGCGCCGCACGCGACATCTACGATGCCGCCGTGGCCCGTCGCGACGGGGAATACTTTCCCATGTACTCAGGCCAGAGCGTCGGGCTGATCCACGACCTTCCCGGGGCCGCCGAGGTCGTGGAGGCCATTGTCCGCGAGGCGCGCACAGTGCTGGCCGATCTCCGGCAGCGCGTGCGCACCGCCTGATCACGCCCGCCAGAGCCCAACCGCGTCGCCCGCAGAGAGACAAGAAGGGGACGCAAGAAGGGGACGTTGCTTCTTTCGGTTCCTCGCCTCTCCGCACTCGATCCCCTGGAAGATCCTTTGGTCTTGCGGAGTCGCCAACGAGCCGTGCCAGAGCTTCATCCCAAGCCGGAGCTTTTCGTCAGATCGGCCTTCCCGCCACCTTGACCTGGCACCAGGCGTAGAGGGCGTCATAGTTGGAAAATTGAATCTCGAGCTTCCGGTGATCGCCCGGGCAGATGGCGGCGAAGCCGTGGGCGATGGCCTGGAGGCCGGCGGCCTCTGGAACAATCCCCACGTCCGCCGGGATGTCGGCCCCGTGGACGATGCGGGCCAGCATCTGCAAGGCCGGATCCTGCAGCCCATACTCTTCGGCCAGCACCTCGAAGCTGCACTTCCCGTCTCGGTGGGTGTAGTCAGCTCCGGGGCAGTCGAAGGACTTGCCCGCCTCACGCCGAGCCACTTCCAGCACTGTCTCCTTCGAAACGAATAGAAACTCCGCCTGGGGATCGATGAACTTCTTGATCAGCCACGGACACGCCACGCGGTCCGTCTTGGCTCCTCGAGCATGATCCATTTCATTCTCCGCTCCTTACTGCCTCAATCGTGCGGATGCCGGTGATGGAGATCGGGCCAATGGGGATGGATGTGAACCGTTGGATCGTGTGCATGCTCGTGAGAGTGCCACCCACCGACAGGAAGTCCCTGATGGATATGGGTATGATGACCGTCGTCATGGCGGTGCCAATGTACGTGGGCTTCGGCCACATGGGCATGAGCATGCGCGTGGCGATCCATGAAGAGGAATGCGAGGGAGCCAATGAGGAGGACTCCGGCGACGCCTTGGCTCACCGACATTGTTTCCCCGAGAAGCACGATGGACAGGATGACCCCGAAGAATGGTGCGCTCGCAAAGACTATTTGGCTTCTGGTGGCTCCGAGGCGCTGGGCGGATGCGATGTAGAGGGCGATGCTCGCGCCGTAGGACAATGCCCCCAGGATGAGCGCGGATGCGACGGTCGGGCCTGATCCCACGATGCGCTCAGCACTAAGGCCGATAAGGAGATTCGTCGTTCCGGCCACAAGCCCCTTCCAAAAGGCAGTTTCCGTCGGCGTCAGCCCACCGATGAGCGCCGTCAGGTGGTTGTCGAACCCCCAGCACAGGCATGCGAGGGCGACCAAGAGCCCGGCTGGAATTCCCGGCGTTCCCTCCCCCCAGGACAACACGGCCGAGGCCGCCAGGGTCCCGGCCACAGCCAGCCACCCACGCCGCCCGAGGTGATCCCGAAAGAGAAAGTGACCGAGAACCGAGGTAGCCGCCAGCTCCAGGCTCAACCACATCGAAACCGAGGCTGCGGACGCCAATCGCAAGCCGAAGAGCAGGGCGACCGGCCCACACACGCCGCCAAGAAGCACTGCCCCGAGCAGGCGTTCTCGGCTCTTCCTGTCAGTGTCGCAAACAGATCGCAGTCGTCCCCTCAGCACCATCAGGGGGAAGAGTCCTGCCGCTGCCCCCAGGTAGAGCAGCCCGGCGAGTTGGAATGGGGAGAGAGTCGTGAGGAGCGCCTTACTGACCGGTGTCGCAGCACCGAACGCAGCGGCGGAGAGCAAAGCTAGAAAGACTGGAACCCGCACACTCAACACCACCCACCCTCCCTCGGTGTCCTCGTACCCCACTCACCCTCGCGGGTTGGCCTCGGCGGGCGCAGGCAAGCCTTCTCTAACACCGCCTACCTGCTTTGCTAACAAGCACACCGCATTCAGTACCGGAAGACTAGCAGTCCGATGATCCCGGCAGCGGCAATGAGAAGGGGTTCGGGTACCTTCCAGCGCCACACGATCCCCAAGGTGGCGAGGGCGATGGCAGCCGTGGTCAGGTCGAAGATGGCCCGGCGCCCGAGAACAAACGCGGCCCCAGCGATAGCCCCGGTGGCAGCGGCCGTTACGCCAGCCACAAAGGCGCTGAGCTGGGGCTGGTTCATATGGCGTTTGAACCAGGGGCTGGGAATTACGACGAATAGGTACACTGGGAGGAAAACACCAAAGGCGGCTGCGGTGGCTCCGTACAGCCCGGCGACTAGGTAGCCTATGAACCCCACCGTGATGACCACGGGACCGGGGGTGATCATGGCCACGGCCACCGCGTCGAGGAACTGCCGGTCGTTCAGCCAGGCGAATTCCTGTACCACACCGCCGTAGAGAAAAGGCACGATGGCCAAGCCGCTCCCAAAGACGAAGGCGCCGGCCTTGATGAAGAACCACAGGACGTTCACCAGCGTCTTGGTCGAGACCGGACCCAGGAGCCCTTCCGTCGGGTGCAAGAATGGGGCGGCGGCCAGTAGAGGCAGCCTAATACCCCGAGTCCACCGGGTGGTCCACGCAGGCGGGGCCTTGACGAAAACCGCTACGAGGCCACACAGGATGAAGAGCCAGATGATCTCCTGCTCGGCCCAGGCCGTGCTGATAGCCATCACGCCAAAGATCACCCACAGCAGCCAGTCCATCTTGATCGTGGACCGTGTGAGTTTGTAGGCAGCTCGGACGATGATGCCGATCACACAGGCACCTATCCCGTAGAAGAGCGCCTGCATCCACCAGAGGCCTCCGAAGCGGACGTACAGCGCACCCAGAAGGACGACCATCAGGAACGATGGGACGATAAAGACAACCCCGACCAGGGTTGCTCCCCAGAACCCTCCCTGGACGTAGCCCAGGTAGATGGCTAGCTGGGCCGCAAGAGGACCAGGGGCCAGTTGGGCCAAGGCCAGGCCCACCCGGTAGTCCTCCGCGCTGATCCACCGTCGCCGCTCCACCAGGTCGCGCTGCATGTACCCGGCGAGGGCGATGGGTCCACCGAAACCGAACGTCCCCAAGTACAGAAAGTAGAGGAGAAACTGCCACAAGGGTACCTTCACTCCTTGCTGATCACTTTCTCGGGCTTGCGGACTATCGAGCATGATCCCCCTCCCTTCACGAAGAGGAATCGAATCAGAGCGGCTTTCCCGCCAGCTTGGCCTGGCACCAGGCGTAAAGAGCGTCGTAGACGGGAAATTCCAGGTCGAGCTTTTGGTGATCATCCGGACAGATGGCGGCGAAGCCGTGGGCGATGGCCTGGAGGCCGGCCGCTTCCGGGATGATCCCGACGTCCGCGGGGATGTCGGCCCCGTGGACGATACGGGCAAGCATCTGCAGGGCCGGATCCTGAAGCCGGTACTCTTCGATCAGCATCTCGAAGCTGCACTTCCCGTCGCGGTGGGTGAAGTCGGCTCCCGGGCAGTCGAACGACTTACCCGCCTCCCGCCGGGCCACCTCCAGCACCTGATCCTTCGGAACAAACAGGAACTCCGCCCCGGTATCAATGAACTTCTTGATCAGCCACGGACACGCCACGCGGTCCGTC
>CAZNWB010000105.1:0-2479 GCA_964576535.1 uncultured bacterium
AAGGACCGGTGGTCGGCGCCGTCGCCCGGCTGGTCCCGGTGAAGGGCCTGCACCACTTGATTGATGCGGCACCGATCGTCCTGCGGCACTGCCCGGCGGCCCGCTTCCTGCTTGTCGGGGATGGCGAGAGGCGCTTAGCGCTCGAAGCCCAGGTGCGCGCGCGAGGCCTGCAGGACCGCATCGTCTTCACCGGCTACCGCGAGGATGTAGCCTCGGTCATGGCGGGCACCGACCTGGTCGTCCTCCCCTCGATCAACGAGGGGATGGGCCGCGTCCTGGTCATGGCCATGGCCCTGGGCAAGCCGATCGTGGCCAGCCGGGTCGGCGGGGTGGCCGAACTCCTGGGCGAGGGCGAGGCGGGCATCCTCGTGCCGCCCGGCGACCCGGCCGCACTGGCCGAGGCCATCACCACGCTGCTTCGGGACACGCCGCGCGCGCGGACGCTGGGAGATGCCGGACGCCGTCGTGCCCCGCGCTACAGCGCAGAGGCGATGCTCGAGGCGCTGGCCAAGCTGTACCACGAGGTCATGGCGGATGAACGGACCCGGTAGGCGTCTCGCCGGCCGGCGCCGTCCCGGGCCCCTCGGCCGACGCCTCGACCTGACGTGGGGGGTGCTCTTTCTGGCCCTGCCCTCCTCCCTCTCCGCCGCGACTCCCCTGCGCCAGGTCCCGGCCGTCGTCCACGTCCATTCGACATGGAGCAGCGGCGATCATACGCTGGATCAACTCATCGCCCGCGCCCGCACCGCAGGGATCGAGGCGATCTTCCTCACGGAAAACCACCTGCACCGATTCGAGTACGGGCTGCCACCACTTCGGAACCTCCTGCGGTACCGTGTGGAGTACCCGTCGCTGCTCCTGCGAGGGCCCGAGGCCTACCTCACGGCGGTGCGGGAGGCGAATGCCCGCCAGAAAGACGTCCTCCTGATCCCCGGGGCTGAGGTGATCCCCCATTACTACTGGACCGGGAGCCTCCTCCAGGGCACGCTGACCATGCACAACGCCCAGAAGAACCTCCTGATCTTCGGGCTGGCCCGGGCTGAGGATTACCGGGCCCTGCCGGCCGTCGGGAACCCGAACGCGGCTCGCTGGGGGCTCGCCACTCTGTGGCTCGTTTCCCCCGTGATCCTGGCCCTGCCGGGGGTCTGGCTGCTCCGGATTCGGCGGCCGGAGAAGGTACGCCTCCGACACTTCCGGGTCACCGTGGAGCGCCGGTTCACGGGCTATGGGGTTCTCTGCTTGGGAATCGGGGCCGTGCTCTTGGCGAATAACTTCCCATTCCGCACGCCGGCCTTCTCTCCCTACGACAGCGGTGCGGGCCTGAGGCCGTACCAAGCCGTCATTGACTTCGCGGCCTCGCGTGGGGGTCTCACGGCCTGGTCAATGCCCGAGGCGCGCGATTACCAGGTGGTACCCGTCTGGAAGCTGCATGCGACGATCCAGACGGAGCCATACGCCGATGATCTCCTCTCGACCGACCGCTTCACGGCCTTCGGCGGTGTGTATGAGGACCGCGTCACCTTCACCGAGCCCGGCGCGGGCTGGGACCGGCTGCTGACCGGCTACCTGGAGGGCCGCCGGACGGCCCCCGCGTGGGCCATCGGCGAGGCGGCCCACCACGGCGAAGGGCAGGGGGGCAAGCGGTTCGGGGACATCCAGACGGTCTTCCTCACGGGGCAAAAGGACCTTCCTGGCCTCCTGGCGGCCCTGCGTGACGGGCGCCTGTACGCCCGCCAGCGGACGCCGGAGGTGGGACTCAGCCTCGAGGATTTTCGGGTCCTGGTTCCAGACCGGCCTCCTGGGGAGGCAGGCGACATGGTGTCGGCTCAGGTGGGCGATCGACCCGAGGTCGTCGCAGACCTCCAGGCCACGGATGGCCGGAGGATGGAGATCCAGGTGCGCCTGGTGCGCGGAGGAACGGTGGTCCACACGCTGCGCGGGGAGACGCCAATCACCATCCGCTGGGCCGACGTCGCCCTGCCGGACGGTGCCAAGGCGTTCTATCGCCTGGAGGCGCGCAGCCCCGGTGGTCACTGGATCCTGAGCAACCCGATCTTCGTTCGGGCAACGCAGGAGGACCGTCGGTGAGGGTCGCCATCCACCAGCCGCAGTACCTGCCCTGGCTGGGGTACCTCGACAAGCTGGACTCGGCCGACGTCTTCATCGTCCTGGACACGGTCCAGTTCAAGAAACAGGAGTGGCAGAACCGGAACCGCATCCGGACCAAGGACGGCTGGCAATGGCTGACCGTTCCCATCGTGGACCGGTTCCCCGAACGGATCGATCGGGTCGAGATCAATGCCCGCACGGACTGGCAACGCAAGCATGCGCAGGCGCTTCGCCTGCACTACGGATCGGCGCCCCACTGGGCTCCGGTGGGACCCGAGCTCACCGCGCTCTTGGAGACAGAGTGGGTGCGGCTGTGCGACCTGAACGTCGCCGTGCTGGACACCCTCTGCCGGCAGCTTGGGATCACGAC
>CAZNWB010000105.1:2579-11859 GCA_964576535.1 uncultured bacterium
TCCCAGGCGGGGATCCAGGTCCAGGTCCAGGACTATCAGCACCCGACGTATCCCCAGCGATATACACCTTTTGTTTCCCATCTCGCGGTGGTAGATTTGCTCTTCAATTGCGGCCCGGAGAGCCTCCAGGTCCTCCGCTCGGGCCGCCGGTGGTCGCCCGCCCCCTCCTGACGGAGGGGTGGCGACACGACCCGAAGGCCCCGCTTCCCGGAGGGAAGACGCATGCGCATCCTGGCCATCGGCGCCCACCCGGACGACATCGAGTTCGGCTGCGGCGGCACCCTGATCAAGTATGCCCGGCAGGGGCACGAGGTCTGCCTGCTGGTCATCACGGACGGAGGCGGGGGCGGTGACAGCGTCACCCGCCGCCGGGAGCAGGACGAGTCGGCCCGCATCCTCCGCAGCTCCAAGATGTTCTGGGGGGGCTACCCGGACACCGCCATTCCCCTGGACCGGGCCATGATCCAGCGGCTCGAGACTGTCATCCGCGAGATCAACCCGGATTTCATCTTCGTGCACTACCACGACGACACCCACCAGGATCACCGCCACTTGGCCACCTCCACCATCACCGCGACCCGCTACACGCGCAACGTCCTGTTTTTCGAAGGCCCCACCACCCAGAACTTCTCCCCCAGCGTGTTCGTGGACATCGACACCGTCCTGGACGACAAGATCGCCAGCCTGAAAGCCCACGCCTCCCAGGTCAGCAAGACGAACATCGAGGGCCTCTCCATCGTGGACATCGCCCGCTCCTCCGCCCATTTCCGCGGGATCCAGGGTCGCGTCCGAAACGCCGAAGGCTTCGTCCCCCTCCGCCTGTTCATCAACATCAACCCCTGACTGCATGGCAACTGGGCAATTGGGCAATCTGGCAACTAGGCACTCAAGAGGAGAGGAACCAATGAGGGGGGTGAGGTCATGGCCGAGGGATTAGCGGGACTGCGTATATACCAGCTGGCTGAGGCTCTCGCGGATGAGATGTGGGACGAGGTCGTAAGATGGAAGCCATTCGCCCGAGATACTGTCGGGCGCCAACTCGTTGAAGCGGCCGACTCAGTCGGCTGGAATATCGCTGAAGGCTACGGTCGTTATCACTACAAGGACAATCGCCAGTTCCAGTTCTACGCGCGCGGGTCACTCGAAGAAACAGGGCATTGGCTTCGAAGAGCACGCCATCGCATGCTGCTGTCGGAAGCGCGCTATGAGGAGTTCATCAGAAAGGTTTCTGAGCTGGCCCCACAACTGAATGCGTATATCCGGACTCTGGAGCGCAGGGCGAAACAGGAACGGGCCAAGTCCTAACTGCACCCGTTTTCTGATTGGCGGATCGCTTCTTCCCCGATCGCCAGGTTGGCAGGTTGCCAGATTGCCTAACTGCAAAGTTTCCTGATTGCCAGATTGCCAGGTTGCCCAGTGGCCTGGGTTCCAGGTTGCCCAAGAAACCCCTGATTGCCAGGTTGCCAGATTGCCAAGTTGCCTAACATGATTCCGCATTCTAGACCCTGGATTACAGAGGCGGACGTTCGGGCCGTGGCCCGCGTCGTGAAGAGCGGGGCCCTCGCGCAGGGGGCCGAGGTGGCCGCCCTCGAAGGCGAGGTCGGCGCCATGCTGGGCCTCCCGGCCGGCGTGGCGGTGAGTTCCGGAACGGCCGCGCTGCACCTGGCGCTCCTGGGGTTGGGTATCGGCCCGGGGGACGAGGTGATCCTGCCCAGCTACGTGTGTGTGGCGCCGTTGCATGCCGTGGAGTACGTCGGGGCGATCCCCCGCCTGGCAGACACGGATCCGGCCAGCTACAACCTCGACCCCGCCGACGTGCGACGCCGGCTCACGCGTCGAACGCGCGCCATCATCGTCCCGCACCAGTTCGGCTTGCCGGCCGACCTGGACCCCCTTCTGAAGCTCGGCGTCCCGCTGATCGAGGACTGCGCGCAGGCCATCGGCGCACGCTACCGCGGGCGGCGCGTCGGGAGCTTCGGAGCCGTCAGCATCCTCTCTTTTTACGCGACGAAGCTTTTGACCACCGGCGAGGGCGGGATGCTGCTCAGCCGGGACCGGCGCCTCCTGGCGCGCATACGGGACTGCCGGGAGTACGATGAACGCCGCCGACCCGCCGTGCGGTACAATTACAAGCTGACAGACTTCCAGGCGGCCCTGGGGCGGAGCCAGTTGCGCCGCCTCCCCGCCATGCTGGCCCGTCGGGCCGCCATCGCCGATCGGTACCGCCGCGGATGGGCCGACCTCTCGGTCGGGCTGCCCGCCCCCGATGTCGGGCGGACACATGTCTACCACCGTTTTGTCATCTCGGTGCCAGGCTCGGCCAGGACCGCGGCGCGCCAACTCTCGCGGTTGGGGGTCACTGCCAGGCGGCCGGTGTTTCAGCCGATTCACATAACGTTACGGCTGAATGGATTTCCCGGGGCCACCCACGCCTTCCGACACGCCCTGTCCGTCCCGCTCTACCCGGCCCTCAGCGTGCGGGAGGAGGCTCGGGTCCTGCGGGCCGTCCAGCAGGTGCTCCCATGACCGAGGCGACGAACGCGAGGAACCTTGGCGACCCCAGCCGCAGCCAGGGCGGGATCATCCGGTGGC
Organism: uncultured bacterium; assembly: GCA_964576535.1. Taxonomy (GTDB): domain Bacteria; phylum Methylomirabilota; class Methylomirabilia; order Methylomirabilales; family 2-02-FULL-66-22; genus 2-02-FULL-66-22. Next base: position 5,172 of record CAZNWB010000105.1, read on the forward strand.
CGTGGTGGATGAGTCTGGTCATCCTGGGGGGTGCGAGTTCCCTGCTGCTTCCCGCGGTGCGGGACCCATGGCACGCGCTGTACGGCGCCCGGTGGGCATACATCCTTGTGCTCTCGGCGCTCGTCTCTTTCGGCCTGACACCCCTCCTCATTCGCCTGGCACACCTCCTGGAACTGCTCGACGTCCCGACCGCGCGGAAGGTTCACATGGAACCCACGCCCCTCCTGGGTGGCATGGCGATCTACACCGCCTTCGGACTCTCGATCCTCGCCAACTCGATCCTGGATGGACAGGTGGTGGCCATCCTGGCGGCGGGCACCGTGCTGGTGGTCATCGGGATCCTGGATGATGCGTGGGACGTGCCGGCCGGGATCAAGCTCCTCGCGCAGCTGCTGGCGGTGGCCCTGGTCATGCGCGCAGGCGTGGTGCTCACCCTCTTTCCTGCGTCCATAGCGGGCAACATCGCGAACGGAGCCCTGACCATCCTGTGGCTCCTCGGCATCACGAACGCGATGAACTTCTTCGACGGGATGGATGGTCTGGCCACGGGCCTCAGCATCATCACCGCGGCGTTCCTGGGATTGTTCGCGGTGCTGACGTTTCAGCCGTTCCTGGGATGGTTCGCGGCCGCCATCGTGGGGAGCTGTCTGGGTTTCCTGCCGTTCAACCTCCACCCCAGGCGACCCGCGGCCATTTTCCTGGGGGATGGCGGCAGCACCTTCTTGGGCTTTGTGCTGGCTGCGCTGGCGGTCAAGGGGGAGTGGGCCGAGAACGGGATCATTGACATCGCGGTCCCGATCCTCATCTTCTGGGTGTTCATCTTCGACATGACGCACATCACCGTGGCCAGGATCGCGGCGGGAAAGGTGCGGGGCTTTCGGGAGTGGATCGGGTACGTAGGCAGGGATCACCTGCACCACCGGCTGGCGGCGCTCCTGGGCAGCAGGCGAAAGGCCGTCGTGTTGATCTTTCTGCTTTCAGCCTCCATGGGCATGGCTGCCATGGCTCTCCGAGGCGCCCGAACCCTGGAGGCGGTGCTCCTGATCCTCCAGGCGGCGATCATCGTCGTGATCGTCTCCATCCTGGAACACGCCGGCAACCGCTAGGCCCACTTCAGCCTTCTCACCGCCAAGGTCGCCAAGAACGCCAAGATACGCCCCCTCTTTCTGAATACTCCAGACCAAACCCCGGGGCAGAATATTTCGGCCTGCCCTCCTGGGGAAGGATTCGCAACTCAGAACCTGAATATTGGGAGATCCTTGGCGAACTTGGCGTCTTGGCGGTTAAAGGTAAGGAGGAGGTCAGGCCTCCGGCAGCTCCGGATGCGACCCCCGATACGCCTCCAGCAGCGTCTGGATCCAGCGGGCGGGGTCGCGGAAGGCTCGCTCCCGGATGGAAGCCACGACGTCCTTCCAGTCCTGCTCCCCCTTCATGTACTCCTGGATCGCCTGCTGATGTGCCGTGAGGTAGCCTTCCAGCTCCCCCCAGCGCCCCTGGATCGCCTGTCGCTTCTCGACATAGGCGGTGCGGTACTCCTCGACCATCTTCAGAAGAAGGGTGCGGTCCTCGGGGGTTTGCACCCCACGCAGCCGCCGCCACAGGGAGAGGAAGATCGGATCCACGAACCCGAACCGGAACCCGCCGATATCATGGAACAGCTCGTAGTTGTGGATCGAGACGACCTCACCCGACGGGGTGAGGACGTAATGGGGATCCCGCAGGATCGTCCCCAGGACATCGCCCAAGGCATCGTGCCGTGCTGCGCCTCGCACCGCCAGGTGCCACAGGTGCCCCACCTCCGCGGGCGACAAGTCGTCCGCATCGAGACGTATCCCGTGGACCGGGACTTCCAGAAGAATCTTTCCACCACTTGGAAGAGGATGGATATACGTCGTGGCGGTGCGCAGGTGGAACAGCCGCGCCGCACCCGCGTACAATTCCTCGGCCGCGGGCGCGAAGTGGGACACCTCGAATTGGCAGGTGCGGCCATCCCGGGTGCGGACGGTGACGGTCGCCTCCGCATGAACCTTGGAGAGCGCGACCAGGTCCACGACCTCGAACTCGTGCGTGGACACCCCCGAGGCGTCCAGGAGAGCCAGGATCGGTCCCCGGAGGCCATTCGCCTCGATCTTCAGGCTGAAGAGTCGGGCCCGGGCCGGGGCCGGGAGGGCATTGAAGGCTTCCAGGGCCCACTTGAAGTGGAAGTCTGTCGTCTCCAGAGGTCGGACGCGGGTGTTGCCGGGATCCAGCAGGCGATCAATGCCGGCTTCCCAGTGGCTGGTCCATACCTCTTCGATGAAGCGCGACGGGTGGGGCACGCCGAGGGCCTGCAGGACCGCTTCGCGCCGGTCGCGCGTCCGGGACTCCTTGGGCAGGGACAGGAAAATCTGGATCTGGCGGAGTGGCGTGTCCATGGCGGCCTCCCCCACAGCCCAACGTGGAGATGATTCGCCTGCCCGGACCGTCACCCGCCGTCCGTGGGTCTTGGCCCGGACCTGGAAGTGCGTGCACCGGAATCGGGTTGAATCAGCCCGCAGGCCTTATCGGCAGGCGCTGGATGTTCAGGGGCAGAGGAACAGGTTGATGCCGTGAACGCGAGCGGGATCGAGACGCGCGAGAGGCGTGTGGGCCTCCCGACCGTGCACATCCGTGGGGATATCCTTCTCCCCCAGGTGCCGGAGTGCCCCCCAGAAATCCTTCACCCGCAGGCACACCCCGAACAACCCCTCCCCCCGGTCCCTCAGAAAGCACCCGACCGGCGATCGAGGATCAGCGGAACCCAGCAGCGTGAGGCGGCTGCTCCCGATGGCGATCTCGGCCGTCTTCGCGCCGAACCGGACCTCGTCCTGCGTCTCACCAACCTTCCCCCGAAAGTTCCGGGCGTAGGTCTCGGCCGACGCGGGAAGGTCCTTGACCGCCAAGTAAACCGTGCAAAGGCCCGTGGCCCGGATGCCGCTCCGCAGCGGCTCCGGATGGGCCGGTGGCTCGAGGGGTTGGGCCATCTCGATCAGAACACCATGGTTCGCCTTGGGGTGGAGGAACGCGATCATCCCGGCTAGGCCGGGCCGAGGGGCTTGATCAATCAGCGGGAGGTCCGCGGCCTTTGCCGCCGCGAGGGCGGCCGCAACGTCTGGGGTCTCGAAGCAGAGGTGGTGAAATCCCTCACCCCTCTTCTCCAGAAATCTGGCCACGCCTCCGGCCGGATCGGCCGGCTCCAGAAGCTCGATCTCCCCGTCGCTCATGGGAAGCAACGCGGCGTGCACACCCTGGTCGGCCACGGTGGCTCGTTTCCCCACCGGGATTCCCAGAACATCGCGGTACACCGAGAGCGCCTGCTCCATGTCCCGGACGACGACGGCTACGTGATGAACGCGCGTGAACATGGGGCCCGTCCGGGCACCTCAGGTGTGGGGAAGCCTGGTGCGACAGGAAACTCTACGCGGACCTTAACAGGGAGGAGGAATGCCTGTCAAGGCCGACGCTACAACCACTCATGCCGGTTTGCGTAGAACGTGGCGGGGCGGTCCGGGTGTTTCTTTCGGAAAGCGAGGTACTGCCGGAGCATGGCGCGGTACCGTCGATCGGACGTCTTCAGCTCTATGTGCGGATTCTTGATCAACGCCTGTTCAACCGCCCAGACATTTCCCTGGGACAGCCGCCAGTCAGAGCGACGGAGTGTCCGCAGGTCAAGCACCCCGTACCCGAGAATGCGTCCCGAACCGTCCACGTAGGGATCCACGTAGCTCATCACCAGTTGTCTGAGCGTGCGGTACACGGGCTTGCGCCCGTGCAGCCCGGCATCTCGCGACCGCGCCACCGTTCCGTAGCGGCCGCGGTGCCGGAAGAGGAAGGCGACGTGGTCCAGCTTGTCCTGCGACTCGAAATCCAGCAGCAGTGGTGGGTACCCGTGCTGTTCCAGGATGGTCGCCGCCGTCAGGGCCCCTTCCAGGCAGTGGACCTGCCAGTGCCGGACCACGCCACGGAAGCTGCGCAGCGTCTCTCCCTTCTTCTCCCAGTTGTACGGCAGCGCCAGGAGAAACTGCTGCACCTGCTTCGGCGTCCGGTACCTCCGGATGATGGCCCATTCCTGCGGCCGGAACCGCTCGCGGGCCGGCGGCGGCGGAACTTGACTCTGCCGAACGTCCTGCTGCCGCCTACGGTGAGTCTGCATAGAAGGTTTGGGATTCCGACAGGCTAGATCTGATTCGACTCCCGGGAGCTCAGGATCTGACACCGAGCTGCTGCAGGAGCGTCCTCATATCGAAGTAATGGCGCATCGCTTTCGCCTTGCCGGCCGCGATCTCGATCACCTGGCAAGCTCGGATCTGAATCTTGTTGCCGGTGGGGGCGATTGCACCCCCCGGCGTCCCCAGCGGACCCGTGTGAGTACCGCGCCACGTGACTTCGAGAATGACGGTGTTACCGCTGACGAGTGCCTTGTGGAATGTGGCCTTCGAATCAGGGAGGGCCGCAGCCCATCCCCGCCACGTCGCAAGAAAATCGTTGATTCCTCGAACCTTCCGCTGGGTACTGACCTCATCGTAGACGAATCCTGGCGCCACGGCAGCTTTTACCGCATCCCAATTCTTCTTGTTGTAGGCAATGCTGGGCGCCTTTGCCGCATCGATGAGTGACTGCTTTGGCATGACACTCCTCCTCTCATGTGGATGTCCACTCAGACTGATTGCCGCTATGATAATTCGGGCTCAGCCCCACCCCCGGGAGGCCCGAGCACACCCTGCCTTGCGGCTGGGTACCCGCCGTGCGATGGGGGGGAACCCAACCTCCGGCAGGACAGATGCGCCAGGCAGGATAGGCGGAGTCCGTTTACGTGTCAAGCCGTGACATCACAGTAGGTGTGCAAGTGCTGGAAGCATTGGGAGTGTGCAAACGACGCCTGGTAGGGACCGCCTATCTCGTCCATGTCGAATAGCGGAAGAAGGAACCCCAGGAAGCAACGTCCCCATATCTCGGAGGAGTTTGGACGTGGTCTATTCCTGCGCCCCCGCCTCATTGAGAAGCTCGACGAGCTTGGTGAATCGTCCGGCCTTCGCGATCCCTAGCGCGGTCCGGTTATGTGAGGCGTGGGCATTCACGTCGGCGCCCGCGTTGATCAGCATGCGCGCGGCATCATACTGGTTGCCCTTCACGGCGCCCATGAGTGGGGTAACCCCCGAACTCTCTGCCAGGTTCGGGCTCATGCCCGCGTCGAGGAACACGCGCAGCGATGCGATGTCTCCCTGATAGCTCAGGCTGTATAGGGCATTCACGAACCACTGACGGTAGGGGCCGTCCACCGGCGGCGATGTTGCCCCTCGGGCCATCAACACTGCGGCGGCCTTCCACTGACGATCGGATAAAGCGGCGCTGAACGCCGTCCTCGGTTCCGTATGTCGGGAAAGATCGATCTGTGCGCCGCCCTCAACCAGGGCGATGGCGGATTCCGTGTGGCCGGATCGCGCCGCAAGAAAGAGCGGTGTCCGCCCCTCCTCGTCCCAGGCGTCCACGTAGGCCCCCGCCTTGACGAGTTCCGCAACCCGGGTCGCATCATTGCGCGACACCGCATCCAAGAGCGCGCTCTGTGAGGCCGGGTAGGACACCGCCTTCTCGATCTGCCGAATCGTCTCGATTGGGAGTAAGCGGTCCGTCGACGGCCACGGTCCGAATGCGCCGGTGGCGAGCACCCGTTTGAACAATGAATGCAGTCTCGGAATATGACGACCGAGCGCCTTGCGTTTCGGCCCCTCGCTGAACGCGGGAATGTAGTAGTAGAGGAGATTGTTCAGATGATCCCGGAATTCCGTTGCCGGCCAGGGGTAGTGCGAAGGCATCGGTGGAGGCTTTGGACCCTGATCCATGAATGCATCCCATGACTCAAGCCGGATCACGCCAACCTGCTGCGAGAACTGTCGATCCAGAGGGCGACGGGCAACGACATATCGCGGGTGGAAGACCTGCAGCGAACAACCCGTAGGCGCCAAGCCTCTAAACGCCCAGGGAATCAGGAACGAGTCGCCTGAAGCGACGATCCGCGTCACCTCATCAGCAGGCCACGCCGAGTTGTGGATACCCTGAGACAGACACCTGAGTTGGACCACAATATCGTCGGCTTGCGCCCCATCGGCCAGTTCCACCGTGCCCCGGACCGGTCCCTGAATGGGCGCCGCGCCCACGGGCCCCGCCATCACCAGCAACGCCCATATGGACAGCAGGAGGATCATGTGCCGCTCTTCCGCTGGTTATTGACGAGGGATGCCTCGCTGAACACGGGCACGAAGCGAGCCCTGCAACCGCTCCAGGCGCACATGCTGAAATGACGAACGCGACAGCCTTTGTCAACCTCTTTGTGCCGGGTGGGGAGGCGTGGGGTGAATTGTCTCTCTGAACGACTCGCTCACAAGTTTCCGGCAGGTAAGGAGGCCAACGTCTCAGCCTCCTCTTCTCTCGATGGAGCAATGATACTCCGGAAGCAACGTCCCCTTCTTCCACACGCTTCGCGTCAGCCGCGCCCGCTTGCGGGCGTCGGTTCGACGCAACGGTTAGGCCCGCGAACCCGCATGTGTGGCCACGCCCGCCCACGGCTTGATCTTCGCCAGCGTCTTGGCGAGGGCTTCTTCCGCCACCTCCGTGTCGTAGGCCGCCTGCGCCCGCAGCCAATAGCCGTTGGAAAGACCGAAGAACCGGCACA
>CAZNWB010000106.1:0-11829 GCA_964576535.1 uncultured bacterium
GCCCGGGAGATCTGGTAGTCCAGGCTGCCCTGCCGGGCCAGGTACACTTTCCACTCGACGTTGGTGAGGTCCATCTGGATGCCCAGGTGCTCCTTCCACATCTGCTGCACCGCCTGGGTCAGGACGCGATGGAGCTCGCTGGTACTGTACAGGACCTCGACCTTGGGGAACCCCCTCCCGTCCGGAAAACCCGCCTCTGCCAGGAGCTTCTTTGCCCCGGGGACGTCGAAGGGAAGACCCCTCACCCCCTCGTATCCCCGCATGCCGGCCGGCACGAACGTGCTGCTCGGAATCTCGCCTGCCTTGGTGACATACTTGGTGAGCGATTCCCGGTCCACGGACATGCTCAGGGCCTTGCGGACGCGAACGTCGGTGATGGGGGGTTTGGTGAGGTTGAAGCGGAAATAATAGGTTCCGAGATACGGCATGACATAGAATTCAGGCCGGTTCCGGGCGGCATCAAGTTGCGCGGGGGGAACCGTGGGCACCCAGTCGCTCTCTCCCGCCAGGAACTGCTTGTACGCGGTATTCAGATCGTCGGTGGGGAGGAAGATCACCTTCTGCAGCTTGATCGCTGCCGCGTCCCAATGCTGGGGATTCTTTTCCAGGATCAGGTCCTTCTGTGGCACCCAGCTCACCAAGCGGAAGGGTCCGTTGCTCACGATCCTCCCGGGCTTCACCCAGTCTTTCCCGTGCGCCTCGATGGTCCAGCGGGGCACGGGGTACAGCGTGTAGAAGCTGGTCAGGTCCAGGAAGTACGCAGTCGGGCAACGCAGGGTGACTTGCAGGCTGCGATCATCCAGTGCCTTCACACCCACCTGGGAGAAATCGGCGATCCGTCCCTTGTTATAGTCCTCTCCGTTCTTCAGGTAGAAGAGCTGCTGCGCGTACTTGGCGCCCGTCTTGGGATTCAGGACCCGCTCCCACGCATACACGAAGTCGTGGGCCGTCACCGGCTTGCCGTCAGTCCACCGGGCATCTCGCAGCTTAAACGTGTAGACCAATCCATCCCGCGACACGGTCCAGGACGCGGCCATGCCCGGCCTCGGCGACAGGTCCTTCGGATCAGATGTCGTGAGCCCCTCGAACAGGTTGCCGATGATTCGATGCTCCGGGACGCCCGTGACCAGGGCGGGGTCGAGGCTCTCCGGCTCGGCCGTGTTGTTGATGCGGAAGACCTGCTCCTGCCCTGCCGATGGCGACACAGTGCAGCCAACCGCCAGGATCACGAAGGCGGCGAGGTTTCGATATCCCCTCATGGTGACACCTCCCGATGCTCTCCCCCTCACCGGGCACCCCCTGGGTGTCCTCTCCCACACCCAGGGGGTGCCCGGGAGAGGAAACCCCTTTCGAGCCCCTCTCCCCCACCCAAAGGGTACCCGGGAGAGGGTACGGGTGAGGGGGACGGGGGTTCAAGTCCTCATTCTCGGATCCAAGGCATCCCGGAGCGCGTCTCCAACCAGATTGAATCCCAGCACCGACAGCATGATGGCCGCCCCGGGGAAGAAAAAGGCCCACCAGGCGCCGCTGGTGAAGAACTTGTAGCTATCCGCCAGCATGGCGCCCCACTCCGGCGTCGGCGGTTGCGCGCCGAGGCCGAGAAACCCGAGCGCGGCTGCCTCCAAAATGGCAAAGGCGATGGCAAGGGTGGTCTGCACCGTGAGCGGCGGAAGGGTGTTCGGGAAGATATGCCACAGCACGATCCGACGGGCACTGCCCCCTAGCCCTCTCGCAGCCGTGACGAACTCGCGCTCTTTCAGGGCCAATACCTCACCCCGGGTGATCCGCGCATAAAACGGGATCGTGACCACGCTGATGGCAATCAGTGAATTGCGAAGTCCCGGCCCGATCATGGCCACAATGGCGATGGCCAGGAGGGTCGCGGGAAACGCCAGCAGGATGTCCATGCAGAACATCAGGCAGAGATCCGTCCGGCGCCCAGCATACCCCGCCAGGAGTCCCAGGGTCGATCCCGTCAATGCAGCCAGCAGGACGGACCCTACCCCAAGGCCAAGGGAGACCCTGGCTCCATGCAGGATCCGCATCAACATGTCCCGACCCAGGGCGTCCGTCCCGAAGGGGTGCGCCCAGCTCGGTGGCTTGAGACGTGCAGGCAGGTCGGCGTCCACATTGGGATTGTAGGGCAGAAAGACGGGGCTCAGTACCGCCATCAGGGTGAAGAGCACGATGATGACGAGGCCGCCCCTGGCGATCCGGTTGGCCAGCAGTCGGTGCCATGCCGCTTCGAGCGGACTCCGGCCCCGGAAGACGAAGGCTGGGGCGGGGAGCTCAATCGTACTTGATGCGGGGGTCGACGGCGGCATACAGCAAGTCCGTGATAAGGTTCACCGTCACGAAGATGGTGGCGATGAACAGGGTCGCACCCTGGACGATGGGATAATCCCGTGCCTGAATGGACTCGAAGATCCACAGGCCGATCCCGGGCCAGGAGAAGATCGTCTCGGTCAGGATGGCTCCGGCCAGGAGCCGGCCGACCTGAAGGCCGGTGACGGTCATGACCGGAAGCAGGGCGTTGCGCATGGCATGGCGGAGGATCACCGCCCGCTGAGGCAGCCCCTTGGACTCTGCGGTCCGGATGTAGTCCTGGGACAGAACCTCCAGAAGACTGGCCCGCGTCATCCGGGCAATGACCGCCATGGGGATGGTCGAAAGACATACGGCGGGCAAGATTAGGTGCCGGAGGCTGGAGGCCAGGGCCTGCGGATTCTTGGTCAGCAGGCTGTCCAGGACATGGAAGTTCGTGACCGGGGTGAGGGTCACCTCGGTCCCGAGGCGAAAGCCGGTGGGCAGCCACCCCAGGACAACCCCAAAGAACCAGGCCAGCATGAGGCCCAGCCAGAAGATGGGCATGGAGACGCCGGTGAGGGCGACCATCCGGGAGAAGCCGTCGAAAAGCGAGTTCCGCCAGACGGCGGCGATGATTCCCATGGGGACGCCGACCACGATGGCAATCAGGATAGCCGACGTGGCCAGCTCGACGGTGGCGGGAAAGCGGCGGACTAGATCGAGAAGGACGGGGTCGCCCCGCAGAATGGACGCTCCCAGGTCTCCCCGGAGGATCTTGCCAACATAGATGAGGTACTGGGTGGTGAGGGGTCGGTCGAGGCCGAGCTGCGCCCGGATCTCGGCGACGCGTTCGGGGGTCGCCCGCTCGCCAAGCATGGTGACAGCCGGATCGCCGGGGATCAGGTGAATGAAGCTGAAGACGATGAGAGAGATCCCGATGAGGACGGGGACGATCGTGAGGAATCGTCTGATGGCATAAGAGCCCACGTCGTCCCCGCCCTTTCGTGCCGCTGACGCTTACTGGAAGTACACGGTGTTGAAGTGTTCGGCACCCGTGGGATTGGCCACGTACCCTCTGACCTTCTTCAGGAATGCCAGAGGTGGCTGGTTGTTGGCGACGAAAATGCGGGCCGCGTCGTCATGGATCATCTGTTCGGCCTTGCGGTACAGCTCGGCCCGCTTCGGTTGGTCGGTCAATCTCTGAGCCTGCAGCAGCACTTCGGCGAGCTGCGGGTTGGAATAGAACCCTTCGGTGGAGGCTCCGGGATTGCAGAAGAAGTAGCAGACGAAGTTGTCCGGATCCCCGTTGTCTCCGGTCCAGCCCAGCATGTACAGGGAAAGCTGGCCATTCTTCCGCTTGTCCAGGTACACGGCCCAGTCGGTCGTCTGGAGCTGGACCGTGATGCCCACCTTGGCCAGGTCGGCGGCCATGGCCTCGCCGATTTCCTTTGGGTTCGGGTAGTACGGGCGAAGGACGGGCAAGTACCAGAACTGGAGGGGTTCCTTGCGGCCGTCATCCCAGGTGATGTCTTTGATTCCTTGGGGGAACCCTGCCTCTTTCAGGAGATCGCGGGCTCGCTGGGGATTATATTCCCAATCCTTCAGGTCCCTGTTGTATCCCCAGAGAGCGGGCGGCTGGAACTGCGTGGCGACCAAGCCCGTTCCGCCGTACAGCGCGTCCACGATCCCCTTCTTGTTGATGGCATGGGCGATGGCCAGCCGCACGCGCCGGTCCTGAAATTCCTTCACTTTGTAGTTGAAGCCCAGGTAGCCAGTAGTGTTGGTCGGTCGCAGGATGAGCTGGAGATTCGGATCGGCCCGGACCACCTTCACATCGTCCGGATTCAAGCCGAACATCCCGTGAATCTCACCCGCCTTGAGGGCTGCCAGACGCTGGGAGCTGTCCTTAATGTTCCGGACTATCGCGCGCTGGACCTTGGGCGCGTTGGCCTTGTCCCAGTAGTCCTTGTTGGCCTCCAGGATGACCTCCTGCCCCACCTTCCACTCCACGAACTTGAAGGCACCAGTCCCTACAGGGTTTTTCCCGTACGCCGTTCCATGCTTTTCGACCGCCGTGGGGCTGGTGATGTAGAACGGGAACATCCCCAGATTGTTGAGGAACGGCCCTTGCGGCGACTTCAGGGTGATCCGGACCGTGGTTGGGTTCACGGCTTCGACTTTGGTGATGAGGCTCTTGTCGTCGAATCCGCCAAACTGCTTCTGGTAGTACTCGAAGGTCTTGCCCACCTTCTCCTGATTCTCGTGCTGGGGATGCTTTGTGAAGCGCCACCTCTCGAAGTTCCAGACCACGGCCGCGGCGTCGAAGGGTGTCCCATCGTGGAACTTCACGTTTCGTCGCAAGGTGAAGGTCCAGACGGTCCCGTCGGCGCTCGTCTCCCATTTCTCGGCGAGGGCGGGGACGACCTCTGTCGTGTTCCCCTTGTACTTCACCAACCCCTCCTTCATCTGGGTGATGACCCGGTGGGAGATCCCGTCGGTAATGACGGCGGGATCGAGATCCACCGGTTCTCCCTCCGCACCGAAAATAAAGGTGGTCTGGGCGATAGCCGGACCCGCCGTGAGCAACAGGGTCCCAAGGACAAGAATGCCGATCAGCCTACTGATTCCATTCATGTGCTCTCCCTCCTTCACTCTACTATGCCTTCCTGTACTACGCCCCCCTAATTCTCCTCACCCTTCCCCCTCAGCCTCCTCTCCCCCGGGTACCACACCCAGAGGGTGCCCGGTGTGGGGAGAGGACAAAGGTGAGGGGGGCAACTCTCAGCCAAGCTGCGCGATGGCGGCCGCCATCCGATCCATCCCCTTTTCAATGTTCGCCATGGAGGTCGCGTAGGAGATCCGGATGTGATCATCGCTGCCGAATTCGACGCCCGGCACCACGGCAATCCGCGCCGCATCCAACAGGTACGCCGCGAATTCAGTGGAGGTCCGGATGGTGGTCCCGAGATGATGCTTCCCGAACGTGCCGGAGACATTTGGGAAGACATAGAACGCGCCTTGCGGGCTCAGACAGGAGATCCCCGGCATCCCGTTGAGTCGGTCCACGATGTACCGGCGCCGGCGGTCGAACTCCTCCCGCATCCGGTATGTCGGCTCCTGCGGCCCGGTCAAGGCCACCACCGCGGCTCGCTGCGCGATGGAGGTCGGGTTGGAGGTCTCCTGGCTCTGCAGGCTGTCCATGGCCTTGATGACGTCTTTGGCGCCGGCCGTGTACCCCACCCGCCAGCCCGTCATGGCGTAGGCCTTGGACAGGGAGTTGACAAGGATCGTTCGAGCCTTGACCTCTTCGCTCAGCGAGGCCACGCTGACGTGCTGATACCCATCATACACCAGGGCTTCATAGGTCTCATCCGACAGAAGCCAGAATCCCCACTCCGTCGCCAGATCACCTAGGCCTTTCAGCTCTGCAGGCGTCAGGGCCGCCCCCGTGGGGTTGCAGGGAGAGTTCAGGACCAGGATCTTCGTGCGGGGAGTCACGTGGCGCTCCACCTGCGCCCGATGCAGCCGAAATCCATCACGTTCATTGGTGTGGACGAAGACCGGTTTGGCATCGCAGACCTTGACTTGTTCGGGGAAGCTCACCCAGTAGGGGGCAGGAATGATGACCTCGTCCCCGGGCTCCAGCAGCGCCTGGAAGACATTGAACAACGAGTGCTTGCCCCCGCAGGAGATGAGGACCTGGTCCCGCACGTACTCCAGGCCGTTGTCGCGTTTCAGCTTGATCACCACCGCGTCCTTCAATTCGTCGATGCCGCCGGAGGCCGTGTACTTGGTGAACCCCTCGCGGATCGCCTGGATGGCCGCCTCTTTGATGTGATCGGGCGTGTCGAAGTCGGGCTCGCCCGAGCCGAAGCCGATCACGTCAATCCCCTGGGCCCGCATCCGCCGGGCCGTGGCGGAGATGGCCAGGGTTGCCGACGGGGCAATATTCCGGGCCCGCTGCGAAACGCTCATGCCGATCCTCCTCACTTACGAATGCGCGTGGCTGGCGTGCTCCTTCAGCAGCTTGGAGGCGAGGGGGGGGACCAAGTCGTCCACGTTCCCCCCCAGCAGGGCCACCTCCTTCACCAGCCGGGAACTGAGATATGTGTACGCCTGATTCGGCATCAGAAACACGGTCTCGATGTCCTCGCTGATCTTCCGGTTCATGAGGGCCATGGCAAACTCGGCTTCGAAGTCGGAGACCGCGCGGACGCCACGGAGGATCACCTGCGCGCCCTTCTTCCGGACGTAGTCCACGGTCAGGGCATCGAAGGTGTCCACCTCCACCCCGGCCAGGCCCCCCACCGCCTCCTGGACGATGGCCAAGCGCTCTTCCTGCGTGAACAGCGGGGCCTTCTGGGGGTTACGGGCCACCGCCACGATCAGTTGCGGAAAGAGCCGGAGTGCCCGGCGAACCAGGTCAATATGCCCGTTGGTGAAGGGGTCGAATGTCCCGGGATAGACCGCAGTCACGTGCATTCCGCCTCCTTGGAATAACGCGTCAGGCTGGTCTCCCCGTAGCGCCGTCGCCAGGTCCGGCGAAGGACTCCCACCCGCTCAGGAAGCGCCGCCTTGTGAAAGGCCTGCACCAAGAGCGCGCCATTCTCCCTCAAGACTGCTCCGTGTGCAAGCATTTCGATGCATCGGACCGCCAGATCCTCTCCCGCGTAGGGGGGATCCAGGAAGACGCAGTCGAACCGCTCCCCCGCCTGCTCAAGCCGTGCCAGCTTCGAGAACACATCGCCCATCAGGACCCGGGCGTGCGCCGTGAGTTTCAAGGCCGCCAGGTTTGCGCGGAGGCTCTCCACGGCGCGCCGGTCGCTCTCGACGAAGGTCGCCCTCGCCGCCCCCCGGCTCAGCGCCTCCAGCCCGACGGCTCCCGTCCCGGCGAACAGATCGAGGATCGAAGCGCCATGGATCCGGGGGCCCAGGACGTTGAAGAGGGCCTGGCGCAGGAGGTCAGAGGTCGGGCGGGTCTTGCTCCCCTTCGGGCTCCGCAGCTTTCGCCCACGATGCCCCCCCGCACTTATTCTCATATATTCTTCTTCAACCGTCTGTCACGAAAATCATTGACTCCGTTTGTCGTAGGGAGGGGGCTGGTCCCCCTCCTAAACCGGAGGGCCACAAGGGCCCTCCCTACGGGAATCCGAATTGCCAGGTCATCCGACCTGGGCCAAGCCCAGTCGCGAGGCCCAGCGCGCCTCCATCGCCGTCCGAACTGGTTCCCATTCCCCATCCAGGCCAGGCGTCTGCTCCAGGGCAGCCATGGCCTCGGCCCGCGCTGCCTCCAGAATCCGGAGGTCGGCCGTGAGATCCCCAAGAGAGAAATTGTCCAGGCCGGATTGGCGCGTTCCGAAGAACTCTCCGGGACCCCGCAGCCGGAGATCGGCCTCCGCCAGCGCAAACCCATCGCGCTCCCGGACCAGGGCTTCCAGCCTCGCCCGCGCCTCCTCCGTGATCTCCGTGCGGTCGGCGACCACAAAGCACGTCGCGGGCTGATCCGCCCGTCCCACGCGCCCCCGAAGCTGGTGCAACTGGGCCAGCCCCAGGCGGTCGGCGTGCTCGATCACGATGACCGTCGCCTCGGGAACGTCCATGCCGACCTCGACCACGGTCGTGGCCACCAGCAGGCGGATCCGCCCGTCGCGGAAGGCGGCGATCGTTTCCGCCTTCTCCGCGCCGCGGAGCCGCCCGTGAACCAGCCCCACGCCGAACCCCCCCAGCGGCCCCCGGCGATAGCCCTCGGCCGTCTGCACGGCCGCCTTCAGTTCCGCTGCCGACTCCTCCACGACCGGGCACACGACGTAGGCCCGCTCGCCCCTGGCCAGGCGCGCCCGCAATTCAGTTCCGATCCGGGCGCGTTCCGAGTCTTCAATCCAGATGGTCGTGACGGGTTTCCGCCCGGGCGGCAGTTCGTCGATCAGAGTAAGATCCAGGTCCCCGTACAGGACCAGGGCCAGGCTCCGGGGGATGGGGGTCGCGGTCATGACCAGCACGTCGGGGTACGCCGCCTTGCGTTGCAGATCGGCCCGCTGCAGGACCCCGAAGCGATGCTGCTCGTCCACTACTACGAAACCCAGGCGGCCGAAGTGGACATCCGCCTGCAGCAGGGCATGGGTTCCCACGGCAAGGTAGGCGGAGGTCCCGCCGAGACGCGTCAGCGCCTCGCGTCTCAACGGGGCGGCCATGCCACCCGCGAGGTGGACCACCGGAACCCCGAGGGGTTCGGCGACCGTCCGCGCCCGCTCGGCATGCTGGGCGGCCAGGATCTCCGTGGGCGCCATGATGACGGCCTGATACCCGTTGGCGACAGCCGTGAGGGCGGCCAGAAAAGCGACAATGGTCTTTCCCGCCCCCACCTCTCCCTGGAGAAGGCGCTGCATTGGTGTGGGCAGCCGCATGTCGTTCCAGATGGCCGCGAGCGCGCGCTCCTGCGCGGCCGTCAGGGCGAAGGGCAAGCGGGCTATAGCTTGGTCCACCAGCCCAGTGGGCGCCTCAAAGCCGATTCCAACTGCTCTCGAGCGGGCGGCACGCTGGCGGAGCATCGCCAGGCTGAAGAGAAAAAACTCGTCGAAAGTCAGCCGGCGGCGGCCGGCGGCCGCGTGGCCTGGTTCTTCCGGAAGGTGAAGGTGTCTGATCGCCTCGGGAAGCGGCAGCAACTGCTGGCGATCGCGCACCGAGGGCGGCAGGGGATCCGGGACCTCGCCCGCCAGCTCGCGCGTGAGATCGGCCAGCCAGCGGCGAAGGAACCGCTGGCCCAGCCCGGCCGTCAAGGGATAGATCGGGACGATCCGCGCCGTGTGGTATCCCGCCGAGGCGGGATCTCCGACCTCCTCGATTTCGTGCTCGGGGTTCACCATCTCCCGGGGAGGATACGCGCTCACCCGGCCCGCCAGAATGACCCGCAGCCCTCGCCGGAACGTCCGGGCGAGATAGGGCTGGCGATACCAGCGCGCCAGGAGCGTCCCCGTCCCATCCTCCAGCATCGCCTCGGAATACGGGATGCCCCGCCGTGTCCGGCCCGTCCCCACGGCTTTTACCCGGCCCGCGACGGTCTGGAACTCTCCCAGGCGGAGCCGGCCGATGGGCAGCAGCTCACGCCGGTCCTCGTACCGCCTCGGAGGGAACACCAGGGCGTCTCCGATTGTGCGCACTCCCAGGCGTTCCAAGCACCGGGCGCGCGATTCGCCGATGCCCTTCAGAGATCGGACGGGCGCCTGCAGCGTCACTCGAGAGGGGCGTGGCGCCGGATCCGGCATCGGAGAAAAGGCTTGCCTCGGCGGGGTCAATTCAGTATAGTCTGGCGCCTTCATCTTCCGGCAACCAGATGACGGCAAGGGGGAATGCTGCGATGCCACCCACGCGATGTGAGATCTGCGGTCGGGGCCCGCGATTCGGGGCCCAGGTGAGCCACGCCCACAACGTGTCCACCAAGAAGCGCTACCTGAACATCCAGCGGGTACGGGCCTTGGTTCACGGGGCCCCTCGCCGCATCCACGTCTGCACGCGCTGCCTGCGCTCCGGCAAGGTCCAAAAAGCCGCCTGATTCCTCTCGTTACACGTTACACACTCCACGTTACACGAGAACCCGTGGAACGTGTAACGTGTGTCGTGTAACGTTCAGAAGGATTTGACCCGCTCGACCCCCACGACCCCATCCACCCTCTGGATCGCCTGCATCGCCGCCTGGAGCTGGTGGAGGTCGTTCACCTCCAGGACGAAGGTGTTCAGTCCCGTCCGCTCCTCCGTCACCCGGATCTCGGCCTGGGCAATATTGGTGTGGGTCCCCGAGATGGCCGCACTGATCTCCGCCAGGATCCCCGGTCGATCCTTCCCGATCTCCACCCGGATCTTCACCTGGTGGGCGCCCTTCCGCTGACCGTCCCAGTTCACGGCGATCTGCCGCTCGGGATCCGCCATGAGGCTGACCGCGTTGGAGCAGTCCGCCGTGTGGATGGAGACCCCCCGGCCGCGCGTGATGAAGCCGATGATCTCGTCGCCCGGCACGGGGCTGCAGCACTTGGAGAAGCGGACGAGGATGTCGTCGATCCCGCGGATGCGGATCCCCTCCTCCGCCGGCCGGGTGCGCACCGGCTTTTTTTCGGCCTTCTTCTCCCGCGCCTCCTCGGCCTCGGTGAGGGCCTGCAGCTCCTCCGGGGGCAGCAGCCGGATCACCGCCTGCCGCGGCGACACCTTGCCGTACCCCACGGCGGCGAAGAAGTCCTCCTCGCTCCCGAGGCCGTAGCGGGAGAGAGCGGGGGCCAGCACCTCCGGCTTCAAGAGCTGGCTGGGGCTCTTCCCCAGCCGGCGGATCTCCTTTTCCAGCATGTCCCGACCCAGGCTGATGCTCCGCGCCCGCTCCTCGTTCTTGATCCACTGGCGGATCTTGCTCCGGGCCC
The DNA here is from genome assembly GCA_964576535.1 of uncultured bacterium. Taxonomy (GTDB): domain Bacteria; phylum Methylomirabilota; class Methylomirabilia; order Methylomirabilales; family 2-02-FULL-66-22; genus 2-02-FULL-66-22. The sequence continues at coordinate 10,710 of CAZNWB010000106.1, forward strand.
GGGGGGTCTTGACGACCTTCAACCAGTCCTTGCTGGGGGTGTGGCCTGGCGAGGTGAGGATCTCGACGATGTCGCCGTTCTGCAGCTCTGTTCGGAGGGGGACCAGGCGTCCGTTCACCTTGGCGCCCACGCAGCGGAAACCCACGTCGGTGTGGATGGCAAAGGCGAAGTCGACGGGGCTGGCGCCCTTGGGGAAGGCCTTCACGTCGCCGCGAGGGGTGAAGACGTACACCTCGTCGGGGAAGAGATCCACCCTGACAGTGTCCAGGAATTCCTTGGAGTCTTTCAGCTCCTTCTGCCACTCCATGAGCTGCCGCAGCCAGACGAAGCTCTGGTCCGCCGGGTCGAGGCTGGTGCGTCCCTCCTTGTACTTCCAGTGGGCGGCGATCCCCTCCTCCGCCACCCGGTGCATCTCCCAGGTGCGGATCTGGATCTCGATGGGGTCGCCCTTGGGCCCGATGACGGTGGTGTGCAGGGACTGGTAGCCGTTGCTCTTGGGCACCGCGATGAAGTCCTTGAACCGGTGCGAGATCGGCTTCCACAGGGTGTGGATCACCCCCAGGGTCCCGTAGCAGTCCTTGAGTGAGTCGGTAACGACCCGGACGGCCGTCAGGTCGTAGATCTCGTCGAACTCCTTCTTCTGGTCCCGCATCTTCTTGTAGATGCTGAAGAAATGCTTCGGCCGCCCGGTGATCTGGGCCTTGACGTCCACCTCGGCGAGCTTCGTCTCCAAGAGGCGGATGACCTCGTTGATGTCCCCCTCGCGCTCCTGGCGCTTGTGGTCGATGCGGGCCACCAGGTCGGCGTAGGCCTCGGGGTACAGGTGGCGTAGGACCAGGTCCTCCAGTTCGGACTTCATCCAGTAGATCCCCAACCGGTGGGCCAGGGGGGCGTAGATGTCCAGGGTCTCCTGGGCGATAAGGCGGCGCTTGGCCTCCGGCAGCGGGTCCAGCGTGCGCATGTTGTGCAGGCGATCGGCGAGCTTGACCAGGATCACCCGGATGTCCTTGGACATGGCCAGGACCATCTTGCGGATGTTCTCCGCCTGGGCCTCCTCCCGGGTGCTGAAGGGGATCCGCGACAGCTTGGTGACCCCGTCCACCAGGGTGGCGATCTCGTC